>NZ_FOER01000021.1:0-99455 GCF_900110805.1 Butyrivibrio sp. TB
TTTTCCGGCTATATACCGGAGGCTCAGTCTTTTCCAAGAGACGCTTGACGGTGTTCCTTGATATCCCGAGAAGAGAAGCTGTAGCTCTTTTGGACTTGGTCTGCTTATAAACTTGATGTACAGCTACCCAGTCTTTCAAATCTTTCACCTCTTTTCCTCCTTCCATATGTGATCACATACGGAAAGAATTCTATATAACATCTAAGAGGTGGGTCAATTCTAAGTATTAAATTTTCAAGGTACAGTGTATAATCGAAATGGATTTATACCTCATATGGCTCATCACTAGGTGGGTCAGCTTTAAGTATTAAATCCGGGTCAATTTTAAGTGTAAATCAACACCGGCGAGGAGTATGATGAATGGTGATTGGATGCGTTTAGTGTAACTTTTATGCAAAGTTCACATTAATTTCTTTAACAGAAGACTATTTAATAATGCACCTGTTATTTCGGCAGGCGAGATTCAGGATGCTTATGCACATCCTGAGATTATTCATATAGCAAGAACCTTTTTGTATAGGCCATGCGAAGAGGTAGAGTAATGGAGACCAGAGAATGATTATTGTGGCAGGAATTGTGTTAAGCATTATGTATGCCTTGGTTAGCGTTAGTTACGAAGGGCGTAGTGTAAGAATTGCTTATGCCATAACAGGGGTTGGATTATCGATTTATACAGTAACAGAAGTATTATCAGTTTTTTGCCAGATGAACAGATTTACATGTATTGCTACATGGATAATATATGATTGCGTTCTTCTGGCATTAGTATTGAGACGCTTACTCATTACTAGAATACGATTATCACTTATAGCCCATGATTTTTTTAAAAATATATCTGTAATAGAGTTTATCAGTTTTTCTATGTTTGCAATTTATGGGCTATGTATGTGTCTTCTTGCAGTAAGGATAGTTCCATATAATTGGGATTCCCTGTCTTATCATTTAAGCAGGATATGGTTTTGGACTCAGAATGAAAGTGTCGGTCATTTTTCAACTTCAGATACAAGAATGCTTGGGACGCCGGCATTCAAAGAATTTGTTGATTTTCATTTGTATCTTCTTTATGGGAAGAATAATGATGCGATTTTTAATTTGACACAAACTGTCGCATATATATTTAATATCTTTTTTGTCTATAGTATAGCCAGGCGTATAGGTTGCACTTTCAAAGGCAGAATATTCGCATCTGTATTATTTGCGTTTTCACCAACGGTATTTGCAGAAAGCTTATCAACACAGACGGATGAATTTGCAGCGTTGTGGATTTTTGTGTTTACCAGAGTCCTATTGGAGTTAGTATATTGTGACTACAAATTGCAATTGAATAAGCGAGGATTTCTCAGGCTGTGCATGATAGCAGTTTCACTTGCGCTTGGTATTTTGACCAAACCAAGTGGTCTTTTTTGTGTTGCAGTATTTTTCTTTTGGTTACTCTACATATGCTTTAAACGCGGAGATAGCATTGGACTAATCATAAAGTGGATAGTTCTTGTTCTGGTAATAATGGTAATAATTATATTGCCGGAAGCTATTAGGAATATAGTCACATATGGAAGTATATCTGATCCATGGCAAGGACCTGGGCAGTTGGTGTTGACATTTGACTTGCGATATCAGCTTGTTAATTTTTTCAAAAGTATTGGATATTTTCTTCCGGGAGTATTGTGGCCTTCTTTTAACCAGATATGGCAACATTTGGTGTATTATCTGGGATACTTATTGCATATAGATGTTGACTCATTGATTATTAGTGAAGGCGGTAATTATCATGATAGCCTTATTTATAAAATCGAGAATTATGAATATGATACAGCCACAAATTCTGTAATAACAATGTTGTTCATAGTTATATCGCTGGTTGTTATCGGAAAGTGTATTTGGTATCTGATCTGTAGATTTAGAAAGACAGGAAGTACATGTCCAGTGAGGTTGGGATATAGTACAGCCGCATTTGCCGCTTTTATATTGACCTGTGCATTTGTCAAATCTGAAGTATATGTATGCAGATATATGATTGCAGCATTTGGTCTTCTGTCTGTGGCAATCAGTTTTCAGATTCAAAAGCTTGGTGAACATAGATCAGAACTTCTTGAAGGGGTGTTTTATGGCGCAGCAGGGCTTCTAATATGTTCTCAGCTTATAGGTATGATCAATTATCATATGGGACATATATTTGCTGGTACAGATGATGAGAGAGCGAAATCATATTATGAAGCCCATAATATGTCGGAATATGAGTCAGTTTACGTAGTACTCAAAGAGTATTTAGAAGACAACGGTGATATATACCCTATCATAGGCTTAAGAATGGACACTGGAACATATGTTTATCCTATAGTACGTCTTCTTGAAGAATACTCAGATAGAGTCTATTTTATAGATGTGAATAACTCATCATCCAAATATCTGGATGAAACTATTGCGTTGGATTGCATAGTTGATATTACTTTCTCTGATATGGGTGATATGTATAGTGAAGGGTATTCATATAATGGATATAATTATACGCTAGATGGACAGTTATCCAGAAGATGTAATGTTTTTGTTAGATAATTAGCTGAAGTGGTTATTGAAAATGATTTGTAGGAATACTACAGTAAGCGAGATTATTATTTTAAAGTATGTTGGAGGATATGGTAAATGAAAAATGCAGAAAACGCTGAAAGCTTGATAAATACAGCGTCTGAGAAAATTCGGGGGGGTGGAAGCTTAGCAGAATTCTAGCAGTATTCGCTTTTTTGATGCTATTTACTGTTTCGGTGTATGTTAGAAAACCATATGAAGCTGAAGGGTTTCACTTATCTGATGCAACATATCATGTTTTATTAACAATGCAGGCATATGATGAAACACCTGCTTCTATACATAAGTGGCTTCCTATTCAGACTTTTGGAGATGAATGCAATAAATATATAGCTAACGGACCTTCTTTGATACAAGATGAAAATGGAAATAGTTTTTATATTTCATTTTCGCCATTAGGATTTTATTTGCCATATTTCTTTTGCAAATTGTTTCATCTGAACCTGTCAATTGGAAGTTTGTACGTATTCAACTGTTTACTGATGCTGATCTCTGCGCTACTGTCTGGATATGTAATGAAGTTATTATTAAAAGATGAGATAGCATTTTGGTTTTCAGCATTATTGTACTTAGTGATACCCGAAGTGTTATATACCCAGGGAATAGTGTATTGGCATCATAGCCTTTCACAGGTGCTTTTACTGCTGCAGATAATATTATTTATTATTCTTTTTGTGGACAGGAAAAGAAGCAGAAGTCTATGGTGTATGTTTTTTATAGTTTCATTCTTATATCCATATTTAGAGTGGACTGGATATATTAGTAATGTTGGAATGGCAATAGGTCTATTGCTTTTAGAAAAGCGAATTCTAAAAGAAAAAGACAGAATTAACGTTTCAATATCCTTTTTTTCTTTAAAGGTTGATTTACTTCTTGGGTTAGTGACTATACTGGCTTGTGGATATTATCTGTTTAGGTTTTCAAGCATAGCATCTATAAAGGAACTTGTGGCTATGCTGTTTTCGAGAGCGGGAGATAGGTATGAGGCTACTTTGGCGGAATTGATATCAGGATATAAAGAGTCTTTTTGGCCGATTATGCTTGGAGGACTAATTTGCTTTTTTATTACTATGGTTTTTAAAGCATCAAGAAATGAGCTGATACAGATTTTTAAAAATAAAAACAATCGGGTAATGGTCTTCATCTTTTTATTTCCGCTTTTGGAAAATATAATTTTGAAAGAGCATGCTGTTTTATATACTTTTGATAGGCTGAAGGCAAGCATGATTCTGATCTTTCTTATAAGTGTATGTTTATATGCTTTATGGAGATCGTATCGTCTAAAAGCATGTGTGGTAGGAATTCCTTTAATTTGTGCTTGTACTGTGGTTGGCTTTAATACATATGATTCTGGGAAAATCGTAACTTTAGATCAATATTCAGATACGATTGTAATGAGAGATTACCTGAATGAACAATATCTGGGATCAGGGAAGAATGTTGTAGTAAAGAGTGGATGGAGAGCATGGGGGTATCTTCAGACTTTATATCATAGAAATATGTATTGTACATTTTTATATTCAGAAGATGAGATAGACGAAATTGCCAGAAATAATGGAAGTGATTATATTGTAACATTAGAGGCTACATCATCTGATTATATAGATACAGCATGCTATACGAGGGCTGTTGTTGAAGCGTTATCGAGTAATAAGTACTATCAGATTAGTGTTGAAGATGGTATCGTTAATTCAGAAGAGATAACAGAGGTATGTACAGCTGATTACACTGACGAAAACTGGACGAATGGGATCAGAAATGACGATAATACAGAAATTCTCTTCAACAATACAAATTATAATTATACAAAGCTGAGTAATGCTCAGAAGCTTTATATTAACAACAGAGAGTATAAGGTTATTAATATAGAGTATGATGACATGTGGATTCGTGTGTGGGTTGATAGTGATGCGACTGAATGTGCGTATCCAAGTGCCGTAATACCTGTCGATGAGTAGTTGTGAATGAATTAATCATAGAATGATCTAAATGGAGTAAGAAACTATTGTGGAAACATATGACAAGATAATAATCGGCGCTGGATTATACGGACTATATTCGGCACTCTTTTGCTGCAAAAAGGGCCAGAATGTTATAGTCCTTGAATGTGATAATGCGCCATTTAAACGTGCTACATATATTAATCAGGCTAGAGTACACCAGGGATATCATTATCCAAGGTCTATTTCTACTGCCATGAAATCCGCAGGATATTTTGAGAGATTTAATAGGGATTATGCTTTTTGTGTAAATAAAGAGTTTGATCAGATATATGCTACATCAAGTCAGTATTCCTGGTCCGATGGGCAGCAGTTTAAGGATTTTTGCAAGGCTGCAAATATTCCCTGCGAAGAATTGCATGCAAGTAATTATTTTAAAGAAGGTATGTGCGATGGCGTCTTTAGGACCAGAGAGTATACCTATGACGCTATGATACTTAAAGATTATCTGCTGGATGAACTTTTAAAATACTCGGGACAAGTGACCATTAGATATGGAGTAAGAATATCGGAGATAATCAGGGAGTCTGATTCATATATTATCTGCGATGAAGATGGTACAAGGTATAAATCCGGATTTGTTCTTAATTCCACTTATGCAGGAACCAATCAGATATTAGAGATGGCAGGTTTTGAAAAGTTTGGGATTAAGTATGAGCTTTGTGAGATTATACTTTGTGATGTGAATGATAAGCTAAAGAATGTTGGATTTACTGTAATGGATGGGCCTTTCTTTTCAATAATGCCGTTTGGTAAGACTGGTTTTCATTCACTCACATCTGTTACTTTCACTCCTCATACGACAAGCTATGATCCTGTACCAACTTTTAGCTGTCAGGAGCATAGTAAAGGACACTGCTCTGTTCATAGACTGGGTAACTGTAACGATTGTCCGGCAAAGCCTTCAACAGCTTTCCCGTATATGGCCAATCTTGCAAGAAAGTATATGCTTGATAGTTATGAGTTTGAGTATAGAGGCTCATTGTTTTCAATGAAGCCTATTCTCATGAGCTCAGAGATCGATGATTCAAGGCCTACGGTGATCAGGACATATTCTCACAATCCTACTTTTGTTGGAGTTCTGTCTGGTAAGATTAATACAGTCTATGACTTGGATGAGGTGTTAACTAATGGATAATAAAGAAAAGAATTTTGCATCTGCAATAATCTATGTTCACAATGCAGAATATAGGATTGAAGAATTCATAAAAGAAATCATCCATCTTATGGAAGATAACTTTGAACATTCTGAGATTATATGTGTAAATGACTGTTCTGATGATAGAAGTGTAGATATCATTAAAAAGTGTAGTGATATGGTATCAGGAACAAGTATATCAGTTATAAATATGAGCCATTTTCATGGACTTGAGCTTGCAATGGATGCGGGAATGGATCTATCTATAGGTGATTTTGTATTTGAATTTGATAACACAATACTGGATTTTGATCAGGATGATGTGATGAAGGTTTACAGGCGCTCTCTTCAGGGCTTTGATATTGTAAGTGCATCTCCTGATAGAAAGACCAGGTTTTCATCGAGACTGTTCTATAAGGTGTTTGACAGATTCTCAGACACTTCATACCAGATGACGACTGAGAGTTTTAGAGTACTTAGCAGAAGAGTCATTAATCGAATAAGCTCTATGAACAAAACGATTCCTTATAGGAAAGCTGTGTATGCAAACTGCGGCCTAAAAACTGATAATATAAAGTATTCTCCTAAGATCTTTGCTGTAGAAACATCTGATAAGAGAGAAAAGAAGTATCGTTCAGGACTTGCAGCTGATGCACTTATTCTTTTTACAGATCTTGGATATAGTTTTGCCAAGGGGATGACAGCGCTTATGATGCTCATATCAGTATTTATGGTTTTGTATGCTATAGTTATTTTTGCGACAGGTCATCCTGTAGAAGGATGGACTACAACAATACTGTTCCTTGCAGTTGCATTTTTGGGACTATTTGGAATTCTGACGATAATTATTAAGTATCTGCAGCTTATAGTGGATCTTGTATTTAAAAGAAAGCACTATAATTTTGAAAGTATTGAGAAACTTACGAAATAAGAGGTATAGAACATGACAGCATTGGTTGGATATACCGGCTTTGTTGGAAGCAATATCTACGATAGATCTGATGGGGCTATAGATGCAGTTTATAATTCAAAAAACATAGAACAAGCTTTTGGTACATCACCTGATGCTCTGATCTATGCAGGACTGCGTGCGGAGAAATACCTTGCTAACAATGCTCCTCAAAAAGATATGGAACTGATACAACAGGCAGAGTATAACATATCAAGAATTATGCCTAAGAGATTAGTACTTATCTCTACAATAGATGTGTTTAAAAATCCTGTTGATGTTACAGAGAATTCAGAGATTGAGACTAGAGATCTTCATGCTTACGGATACAACAGATATGAATTAGAGTTGTGGGTTAGAAGAAACTTCCCTGATGCTCTGATCATAAGATTGCCAGGACTTTTTGGCAAGAATATAAAAAAGAACTTCATCTATGACTTTATAAATGTTATTCCTTTTATGTTGAAGGAGGACAAGTTCGAAGAACTTGCTTTACGCGATCCTGATCTTAATAAGTATTACAGTTTGCAGGATAACGGTTTTTATAAAGTTAGTGTTTCAGATGATGAGAAGGAGCTGCTTAAGGACAAGTTTAGGGCTTTGGGATTTTCTGCACTTAACTTTACTGACAGTAGAAGCAAATATCAGTTTTATAATTTGGGAAGATTATGGGACGATATTCAGGTGGCTTTGGATAATGGCATAAGATTATGGCATCCTGCAACAGAGCCTGTATCTGTAGCGGAAGTTTATAAGTATCTGACAGGGGAAGAGTTTGTAAATGAGCTTTCAGGAAAGCCTGCAGAATATGATTATAAGACCATTCATGATTCACTATTTGGTGGGAATAGTGGCTATATCTGTACTAAAGATGAAGTATTACAGGATATAAAGAATTTTGTTTATTCTGAAGGAATATAAAGTATGAAGTTTTCTATATCTAATATTGCATGGACAGCTGAGAACGATGAAGCTGTTTATAAAATGATGAAAAACAAGGGCTTTTCAGGACTTGAAATTGCTCCAACAAGAATATTTCCAGATAATCCATATGATCATGCTATAGAGGCTGGTAAGTGGGCAGAAAGGCTTTTTGAGACTCAGGGTTTTAAAGTTTCTTCCATGCAGTCAATCTGGTATGGCAGGCAGGAGAAGCTGTTTGGATCAGAAGAAGAGAGAGAGGCTCTAAAAGAATATACTAAGAAGGCAATAGATTTTGCCAAAGAGATAGGATGTGGAAATCTTGTCTTTGGATGCCCTCGTAATAGAAACCTCCCAGAGGGAGCAGATGATCAGGTAGCAATAGACTTTTTCAAAGAGATAGGTGATTATGCTGCAGAACAGGGAACTGTTGTAGCTATGGAAGCTAATCCGCCTATTTATAACACGAACTATATAAATGATACGTCTGCTGCATTAGATCTTATAGAGAAGGTCGATTCTAAGGGATTTAAACTTAACCTTGATCTGGGCACCATGATTGAAAATGGAGAAGATGTATCTGCTTTGGATGGTAAAGAGAGCCTTATTAATCATGTGCATATAAGTGAACCTGGTCTTAAAGTTATAGAGAAGCGGGAACTTCATAAGAAGTTATTTGATAAACTTAGAGAATGTGGATATGACAGATATGTTTCTATCGAGGCTTCAAGACAGGAGTCATTAGAAACACTAGAAGCGATGATGGATTATGTTATGGATGTGTTTGGGAGTAGTATATGATTTACGAAAGAAAAAGTGGTGTGCCTAAATTTGAGTGCACTGAATATAATTCAAAAACCAAAGATTATGCGGTTCTGATCCCTATCATCAATGAAGGCGACAGGATCCATAAGGAACTTTTTAGAGCTAAGAAGCATAACATTTCTGATCATGTTGATATTATCATCTGTGATGGCGGATCAACGGATGGATGTACTGAAGAGAAGAAGCTCAGAAGCCTTGATGTAAATGCGCTTCTTGTAAAGAAAGATACAGGCAAGCAGGGTGCCCAGCTTCGAATGGGTATTTGGTGGGCGCTTGAACGAGGCTATAAAGGTATACTTACTATTGATGGTAATAATAAAGATAGTATTGAGGATATTCCAAAGTTTATAGATAAGCTTGAAAAGGGTTATGATTTCGTTCAGGGATCAAGATTTATAAAAGGCGGACGTGCTATCAATACTCCCATGGTTAGGAATATAGCGGTAAGACTTATCCATGCACCTGTGATATCATTGACAGCGCATCAAAGGTTTACAGATACAACTAATGCTTATAGGGCATATTCAAGGCGTTATCTGACTGATGAGAGGGTTCAGCCTCTTAGAGATATATTTGTGACCTATGAGCTTCTGGCTTACTTATCAGTAAGAGCCACTCAGATAGGAATGAAGGCATGTGAAGTTCCGGTTACAAGAGCTTACCCTAAGAAGGGCAAGACTCCGACCAAGATAAGCTTTTTTAAGGGGAATAGCGAGCTGATGAAGATACTGTTTAGAAATGCCAGGGGGGCATACAATCCGTGATGGAGTGTCAGACTAAGCACAATTATTCGATGATCATAGTGGATTACAATACGATCGCAGCTACAGTCGGCTATATAAAGTATTGTAAGAGCGCTTTGATCTCAAAAGGAAATATAGAATATATTATTGTTGATAATTCCGAAGATGCTTCAGGATTTGAATATTTGAAACAGTATTACGAATTATCTCCGGTTAAGGAAGCGGATAAGGGAGAGATATACTCTTTTGAGTTAGAGGGTATATCTGTATATTATTATGCTACCTATGAAAATTTGGGATATGCAAAGGGTAATAATCTTGGAGCAGAGCTTTCATATTCACTTTTTGGAGATTCTATTCTTATTTTTTCAAATAATGATATTTTATTTGATGGTAATCTTAATCTTGATATTGCAGGAGATAAGTTTACCAAGGATGTTGTAGTGGTTGGACCTGATATACTCGAGGGTGACAAACATTTAAATCCCATGTATAAAAAGAGTATAATGAACTGTCTTTATGGTAATATGATCAAGGCTTTGCAGAAAAAGATTGAGGATCATTACACTTTTTCTGGATGCTTTTGGTTCTTTGACAGCATTTTGTTTAGACAGGTGGGCGGCTTTGATCCTAATACCTTTCTGTATTTTGAGGAATACATAATCGAAGAACGCATAAGACGGTCTAGCCTGAAAATGGTATATTGCCCTGAAATTACTGTAATACATAATCATGATTATAAGAGTGAGACGCCACAGCATTTTGAAAAAGTCAGCAGGCAATTTCTGAAATCATTGTGTTATTATGCCAGGGAGTATAAAGGCATAAGTAATATAAGATTGGGATGTATCAAGTATACCTATCTGGTTGTTCTAAAACTATTTGTTTTATTGAAACATGTATTGTGAGCTTGGTATATATAATAATATGAGCATTTATGGAGAGAATACTGTATAAATATGAAAATAACAAAGAAAAAACTTGCCGGAATTATGTCTGGAATAAAACAATCTGCATATATAAAGTGGCTTGGTAATAATCGTAATAGTATCATAATATCGTTGTTGATTTCTGTCTTTATTACTATACTGTCTTACCCTGGAATAATATATATTGATTCCTATGTTCGAATTTCATTTACGGATAGTTTGAAAACTTCTATTAAGGCTTTTTTGACCGGAGAATCTGCTTTATATCCATCAAGTTCATGGCTTACTATCACCCCTTCTTTTTTTATTTTGCTTTCTAAAGAGATAGTTGGATCGATCATTCTTTATACATTTGCCCAATGCTTTTTCCACTGGTTTTTAACTATTGTTTTTATTGATCAGATAAATGAAAAGCAGCATCCGGTATGGAATAAGATATGTCTTTTTTTGTCTCCTGTTATGTGGGCTTTTGGAGTGTATTATGAGGCAAGTGTGGGCTGTACAATTGCTATTTTGGCAATTCTCTTGCTTATCTGGAAATGGAGAGTGCTTCAAAGCAGGTTCGATAAAGTCATCACCATTATCTTTATTATTGGATTTTCGTTCGTGTGCTTTGGATATAGAGCGAATGCTTTTTCTATAATTCCGGCGGTGATCATTATAGTTCTTTTAAGAGAAAAGAAGCTTTTGGCAAGGCTGTTATTAAGTATGTCTGTACTTCTTGGCTTTTTTGCTTCTACATTTTTGCCTTCTATTTTGAATATTAGGGTTTTGCCTTCGTATTCTGCAGGATTTGCCTGGGAGATAGTATCTGTAATTCAATCTATGGAACCTGATAAGCAGTATGAGTATATAGATTACTTGGATGATCTTTTTGGAGACGGTGCCACGGCAGTCGCAGTACAAAATAACAGTTATGATGAGCAGGGATCGTCTATCAATGGTATGTTTAATTCGCCAATCACTTCAATGGCTATATCAGAGGCAGATCATTCTACAAGGCTTGTCAAAAGGTATGTGAAGATGGCTCTTTATGAGCCTAAACTGTTCCTGAAGATGAAGTGGGAATTTGTTTCTCATTCATTAGGAATTGGCAAGCCGGTAAATATGGCTGAATATTACTATCAGACTTGGGATCCTGACAATGAATTTGGATTAAATGATTCACATCAAAGAGCGTTTTATGTAGATTTTTTCCTTGCCTTTATGGAGTTTAACAGCATCATTAGAAGACCATGGATCATGTATATGCTTAGTCTTGTGCTTATTTTGATATGGCGTTTTAAACATCAAGGTAGGAAAGCACCAATAAATCTATACGAAGCGGCCTTTTTGGTTTCATTATTTTATTATGGTGCATACCTATTGAACACGCAGGCATTTGAATATAGATATTATTATCCCTCCTGGCTATTATCGTTTGCTATTATAATTGGTCTTATTCCTCAGTTGTTCTTTGGCAGTAAGCGGTCAAAGAAAATAACATTGGCAGTATGCATTTTCATTGCGGTTGTTTCATTGGCTGGTGGATATAAAGAATATAGCAAAACACATGGTGGTATATTAGCTAGTCTTGATAATGTGGATACAACGTCTGATATTATTTAAATCGTCTGTTCTTTTGAATTATGCTATAATATAGTCAGTTATGCGTATTTGTAGGTGGCGGAGTATGTTATCAAAAGGCAATGCTGCAATAACTGACTATTCTTACTTTGGGAAAGTAGTATGAAAAAAATCGATATAGTAATTCCTTGTTATAACGAATCCAAATGTGTAGAACTGATATATGATGCCTTGAAAGAGCTGTTTAGTAATGAGCTTAAAGCTTACAGCTTTAGTGTTTTGTATATTGATGACGGAAGTAAAGATGATACTTTAGAACGTATTGTTAAGCTTTCAAATGCTGAAAACAGTAATGTCAGATATATATCCTTTGCACGTAACTTTGGTAAGGAGTCAGCTATTTACGCGGGACTTGAGAATGCTGATGGGGATTATGTGGCATTAATGGATGCAGATCTACAGCATCCACCGCACCTTCTTATAGACATGCTTCATGCTATAGAAGTAGAAGGCTATGACTGTGCTACTGCAAGAAGAGTTAATAGAGAAAAAGAATCCAGAATTAGAAATTTAATGTCAAATTCTTTTTATCGGGTGATCAACTGGGCTACCGGTATGAAGCTCGCACCGGGTATGACAGATTACAGGCTTATGAAGAAGCAGGTTGCTGATGCGATTGTTTCCATGAGAGAGCATGAGCGTTTTATCAAAGGTATCTATTCCTGGATCGGATTTAACTCCAAGTGGATTGAATATGAGAATGTCGAACGTATAGATGGCGAAAGCAAATGGAGTTATAAAGGTCTTTGGAATTATGCCAAGACAGGTATTATTGCTTTTGCTGTAGCACCTCTGCGGGCAGTAATCTATTTTGGTTTTTTTGTTATTTTGATTTCATTTGTGTATGGTGTCAGACTATATGCTATGTCGATTTCCGGGGCTCGTCCTTGGAAGGATACAACTACTATTATACTTCTTCTCTTATTTTTGGGAGGAGTAATAATTCTTATTCTTGGAATAATAGGAGAGTATCTGGCGAGGATATATATGGAGGTTAAGAACAGACCTATATATATTGCTAAAGAGAAAAAGCTGGAAACAGATAAAGATTGAATATTATTCTTTAAAATGAGTATTTTTCAGAATAATAAATTCGAAAGGACAGATATAATACAGTGATTGGAACGGAGTTTTCATATGGTTCCGGACTTGGTAATCAGCTCTTTTGGTATGTATGTGCCAGAGCCGCTGCTGAGAACAAGGGCTGTGAGTTTGGGATAATAAATCCAAAGGGGCTTGCCAATAACATGCATTCCGATACAGGTATGTATTTCATGGATATAGACCTTGGCATAGAGATACCGGAGGCGGATAAATCTAAATTTACTATATTTGAAGATGAAGATCACAGGCTTTATCTTGGTAACTCATCACATGACATGGAACACGGAGTCTATGTAAGCGGAGTAGATAAGGCTTTCTTTGATATTGAGGACAATACTCTTTTGTATGGCAATCTTCAGGGTGAAGAGTATTTTGAAAAGTATAAGGATAGGTTAAAGGACTGGCTCAAGGTTAAGCCAGAGTATGATTCACATGAATATACCAAAGATAATCTTTGTATCATTCATTTAAGATGCGGAGACTACTCAAATTCACCTGAACTGTGGCTTGATAGGAAGTATTGGCTTCATGGCATTAAAAATATGAAAAAGGTTCGTCCGGATATGGAATTTCTGGCAGTTACTGATGATATGGATGCGGCTCACAAGATTCTTCCGGAAGTTAAGGCTGTTACCAATGATCTTGCCAAGGATTATGTAACTATCAAAAACGCAAAATATCTTTTGCTGTCAAATTCATCTTTTGCAGTATTCCCGGCGTTTACAAGTGACGAGCTTGTATATGCCATTGCTCCAAAGTATTGGGCAAGGCATAATGTGTCGGATGGATACTGGGCATCAGAACAGAATATATATAGTTGTTTTCATTACATGGATAAGAGGGGAAAAGTCTTTTCAGCAGATGAGTGCAGGAAGGAACTTGAAGAGTACAAGAAGGCCTCTCCAGTTTATAGAAGGCTAGATCAAAAGCCTGGTTCAGTTCTTGGATTCGGTCAGAATATCAGAGCTAAAGCTTTGTATTTTGCATATATGTCTAGAAAAGCATATAGAAGCATAGTAAGGAGAATGGGAATCATCGGATAATGAAAGGGGAGAACTATGAGTAAGCGAATTAAAGCAAGATTATCAGTTTTTCTAATGTGTGTATTAGCCGTCTTTTCTGTAATGTGTATTAGATCAGATGCGTTTGATACATACACTGTAAGTGGTACGGTAGGTATTGATACAACAAGTAATTATCTTTATTTGAACACTCCGCAGGGTAAGATGACGATCGCTATAGATCCGGAGACGGATTTAAGTGGTTGTAAGATGCTTCTTCCGGATAAGGAAGTAACGGTAGAATGTCATCGCGGCGCAGACGCATGTCTCCATGCATCTAAGATATATGAGACCGTCGCAGTTGTCGACTCTTCAACTTCTGCAACAGTATATGGCATTGTTACAAGTAAGACCACAGAAGATGTAATATTCCTTTCAACAACAGAAGGTACCATGCAGATCAAGGTTGATAGTACGACAGACTTTACAGGTTGTCAGCTTGTTGCTATTGGTAAGGCAGTTTATATTAAAGTTGCAAGAGGAAGTGATGCATGTCTCCATGCTGTAACTGTAAGTGATGGAGATCCTTCTAACAGCGTTCCGGATACTATTGTTGTAGGCGGCGTGGAAATGCCAAATGTAAGAGGTACAGTTACTGCGGAAACCACTACTTCGCTATTATACTTTTCAACATCTTATGGTACGATGATCGTTAAGTATGATAGTAATACAGACTTTTCAGGATGCCTGACACTGATTCCGGGACAGTCAATAGCAGTTGCACTATACAGAGGCAATGATGCATATATGCATGCTGCAAAGGTTACAAATCTTGGTAATTCTAATTATAATGATGCAGGAGCATATACGACTACAGCATCCTTTACAGGTACTGTATCTGCAAGCTCTACTCTTAACACCTTGTATCTTGTTACATCAGATGGTACTATGCTCATTAAGCTTGATGCGACTACAGCTTTGTCAGGACTTCCTCTTATAGTAGGGCGGACGGTAACAGTTACATGTGGATATGGAGCTGATGCTGCCTGGCATGCAATGAGTATTAATTAAAATAATATATAGTGTGTGATCATTTATGATATAAAACGCATACTATAATGGTTGAGTGATCATGAAGTATAATATAGAGTCTCGCATGAGAAAAATATACAGACGACATATTTTATATCTGGATTATGCAGCACTTAGTGCTGCATATTTCCTTGCTATTTTTTCCAGATATATTTTTCTTGCACCATTTTATGAACGTACAAAGGGAATACAGGGACTATATGTTTCTTTGTTCATGGTACTACTGCTTATCAACGTAGTACTAAGCTATACCAAAGGCTCCAAATGGGGGCTTCCTGTAGAACAGAGTAGGACAGAGATCATATTTACTGTCATCAAAACGCAGATCTATTTCCTTTTGATACTGCTTATCTATCTGTTCATTGCCAAGTGGAGCAGTAGGGTATCAAGAACAGTTATAGCAGCATTTTTCGTCTACAATACGATATTTGATTCTGCTATAAGGATCTGGTACAGAAGACGTATCTTAGGAAAGATAAGAAATGACAGTATCTATCAGAAACTCCTTCTTATAACTGATAAGAAGCATGAGGCGGTTATAAGGCACCAGATGTTAGAGCTTGGCAGCGGGATCGTAGATAAAGTAATAACTGTTGAAGATATGGCTGACAATATAGATGACGAGCTGACCTTGGATGATGCTGATCTTAATTATGAAAGGGCAGTTATATATCTTCCGGACAGTAAGCCTGAAAAGGTTGGCGCAGTTGCAGAAATGCTTGCTTCAAAGAATATACCCTCGGATGTCATTATAACTTTCGAAGGCGGAAGGGTTTCACATAAAAGTATCAACTCTTCAGTCGGCTATAATGCCATAAGGTATACTGCTATGCTTCGTAAAGGTGTTGTTCTTGGGGTGAATTATACGGTTTCTAATATATCTGAAGCTGTTACATATGTACGTAATCACCTTGACCTTCTTAAGGGGCAGTACATTTGTTTTTCGAATGTTCACACTACGGTTATGTCTTATGACAGAGAAGATGTAAGAGAAGCTGAGAATAGCTCTGCGTTAACCTTCCCTGATGGAGCTCCTATTGCAAGACTTCTTCGTCACGATGCTGATACAGAAGCTGTAAGAATGCCGGGACCTGACTTTATGGAAGAGATGCTCAAGGCATCAATGGATGGGCAGACTACTCACTACTTCTATGGCTCGACTCAGGAGACGCTTGATAAGCTTAAAGCTAATATCGAAAGAAAGTATCCGGGAACTATAGTTAAAGGCTATTATTCGCCTCCCTTTAGAGATCTTTCTGATGCTGAAGAAGATGAGATGATAGATATGATCAATAAGGCTGACCCAGATATTATATGGATTGGTCTTGGTGCTCCCAGACAGGAGAAGTGGATGCTGGCACATAAAGGAAAGTTCAGAGGTGTCTGCGTTGGAGTAGGAGCTGCATTTGATTTTCATGCAGGTACTATTAAGAGAGCTCCCGGATGGATTCAGCTTATTGGACTTGAATGGCTGTATCGTATGCTTCAGAATCCGGAGAGACTTGTTAAGAGATACTTTTTTACCAATATAAGATTTATGTGGCTGATCGCAACCGGCAGGAACAAGAAGAAATAAAGAGGACAAAATTTGGGACAGGGCATTGAGAATGATTCTCCGTCAGTACAAAAGAATACTGTCTTTAATACTATAAGAACAATATCGAGTATTATATATCCGCTTATTACTTTTCCTTATATCAGCAGGGTATTGGGAGCTGAAAATGTAGGTAAGGTTAATTTTTCATCTTCATTTGTCAGCTATTTTTCCCTTATCACAACTCTTGGTATAACATCATATGCCATCAGAGAATGCAGCCTTGTTAAGGACGATAAGAAGGAGCTTGAAAAGACTTCAAGTCAGATATATTCGATCAATATCTGTATGGCTGTAGTAGCGTATATTGTGCTCATCCTGTGTACATTATTTGTTCCTAAGCTTAGCGGATATAAGACTCTTATTCTGATACAAAGTCTCGGAATTATCCTTACTGTTATCGGAACCGACTGGCTCAATACAGCAATGGAGGATTTTCGGTACATAACTATAAGAACGGCTGTATTTCAGATATTGGCACTTATATGCATGTTTGCATTTGTCCGTTCCAGAGAGCATTACAAGGCATATGCTGTTACTGCTATTATTGCATCAAGCGGCGCCTATATAGCCAATGTATTTTATAGAAAAAAGTATTGCCATGTAAGATTTACTACTCACATGGACTGGAAGAGACATACCGGGCCAATAGTGACCATGGTTACTATGATATTGGCACAGCATATCCTGAATAATCTTGATATAACAATGATCGGTGTTATCAAGGATGATACGGCGGTTGGGTTATATACTACAGCTGCATATTTGATCAACTTTGTAACCCAGCTTGCAAATGCGATCATATTTGTGATCATGCCTCAGATGACTAAGGCGTTTGATAATAATGATAATGAACAGCTCAATAGCTTGTACAGGTATACGGTTTCATTTATGCTTGCTGTTGCACTTCCATGCTTTGCAGGGCTTCTTGTAATGCCGGAAGAGATATTGACTCTTATTGGCGGGGCAGAATATTTGCCTTCGGCGGGAGTAGTAAGGATCCTTTCTTTTAGCATGCTGTTTATGCTGGTTGGAAGCTTCTTTGGTAATATAATCCTGATTCCGGCTAAGAGAGAAAAGCAGTTCATGAGAGCCTGCATGTCAGGTATGGTCATAAATGCAATAACTAACTGTATCCTGATACCTCCGCTGGGAATACACGGAGCAGCTATTACAACTGTTGCTGCGAATATTGTTATCATGGTTATCAGTATGATAGGAAAGCCTGCAGAGATAAGGCTTTCTAATGTAGGCAAGATCCTTACTGGTCCTATAGTTGGAACTGTGCTTGTTTTTATCATTTGTATTGCGTTCAAGGTGTTGATAGAAAATGTGATAATAAGGCTTCTCATAGCTATAGCTATAAGTGGTATTGCATATCTTGTGACTTTAATAGCGGTTAAGGATGAATTTGCTCAAAGTACTATTATCCCTGCGTTTAGAAAGGTATTGAAGATAGGTAAATAATAGTAGTTTAGGTCATTTATAGATTTTGATTTTAGATATTTTATTGAAGTGGATGGCTTTATATGAAGATTTTGATGATCAACAAATTCCTCTATCCAAATGGCGGATCTGAGACATATATGTTTGGCCTGGGTCAGTATTTCCAAAGTATTGGGCATGAAGTCCAGTATTTTGGAATGGAACATGAAGGCAGATGTGTAGGCAACAATATGGATGCCTACACTAAGGACATGGACTTTCATGGAGGCTCTGTTTTTTCTAAGATAACTTATCCCTTTAAGACAATATATTCAAAGGAAGCAAGGAAGAAGATAAGGCTTGTACTTGATGACTATGAGCCTGATGTGTGTCACCTTAACAATTTCAATTATCAGCTGACACCTTCTATAATCCTGGAAATTGATGCCTGGAGGAAGGAAACAGGTCGCAAGTGTAAGATAGTATATACTGCCCATGATTACCAGCTTATATGCCCTAATCATATGCTTAGGGATCTTAAGAGCGGGGCTAATTGCGAGAAGTGTATTGGTGGGCACTTTGGTAACTGTACTAAGAACAGGTGTATTCATGGAAGCCTGTTAAAGAGTGTTATCGGAAGTTTAGAGGCGGAATACTGGAAGAACAATAAAGCATATTCATACATTGATTCCATTATCTGCCCTTCTGAGTTTATGAAGAAGAAGATGGATACGAATCCATTGTTTGCAGGTAAGACTATAGCACTTCATAACTTCCTTCCGGATGAAGTCAAGGCTGCTGCTAATAAAAACATTTCACATATAGAACCTGTTGATTACAAGATACCGGAACACACTTATGTCCTGTATTTTGGAAGGTATAGTACGGAGAAGGGAATAGGTACGATCCTTAATGCTTCGGAAAGGCTCCCTGAGATCACCTTTGTATTTGCAGGTAAGGGACCTCTTGAAGACGCTGTTGATTCAAGAGCAAACGCTGTAATGGACGGAGTTGTCAATGAGATAAATGGTGCAGGTTCCAATGTCGTTAATCTTGGATTCAAGTCAGGTGATGAGTTAAGACAACTTATAAAGAACGCTGCATTTACTATCTATCCATCAGAATGGTACGAGAACTGCCCATATTCTGTCATGGAATCTATAGCTCTTGGAACACCTGTAATGGGAGCTGATATAGGTGGCATTCCGGAACTCATAAATACTATTGAAAAGGACTCTGATAACGCTACCGGAGAGACGTTTGAAAGCGGCGATGTAAGTGCGCTGGTCAAAAAGGTTCAAAGCCTTTATAATGATACGGGTAAACTTAAACAGTACCGCTTGAATTGTAAAGCAGACCTGTTTGATGATGCAGTAGTATATGCAGAGAAACTTATGAAAATCTATACAAGATAATAAATATATCCTAAGAGTCGGAGATTTAAATGGTTAGAGTAGAAAAAAGAAATTCATTCCGTGACAAAAGCGTAATAAAGGATTTCTATCACAAGTTTGTAAAGACAGGAATGGAGAAGGCTAATGATCGTATGGTGAATTCATATGATATGAATGACCTTCCACAGCCTACTGAAATAGAGATTGAGACAGTTAACAGATGTAACGGAGATTGTCCTTTCTGCCCTGTCAATGTTCATGAACCTCAAAGACCCTATGCCAAGATGACAGATGAGCTTTTTTATAAGATCATAGACGAGATTGCTCAGTGGGATTATAGAGGCCAGATTGCTCTTTTTAGTAATAATGAGCCTTTCCTTGATCCAAGGATCATTGATTTCCAAAAGTATGCCAAGGAGAAGATTCCGAATGCTAAGTGGCATCTTTATACCAATGGTACTGTAATGACGCTTGAGAAGTTCATAGATATCATGCAGTATCTTGATGAGATGGTCATTGATGATTATAGTGATGAACAGGTTTTAAGTCCTAATCTTAAGCCTATATATGAATACGTTGAGCAGCATGAAGAGCTTCAGCCCAAAGTTCTGTTCAGCCTTCGTCTTAAGCATGAGATTTTGAACTCAAGAGGTGGACAGTCACCTAATAAGAAGGAAGTAGCGCATAGAAGTAAGGCTAAGTGCGTCCTTCCTTTTCAGCAGTTTATAATTAGACCTGATGGGCATGTCAGTCTTTGTGCAGCAGATGCACTTGGCAAGTATGATCTTGGTGATCTTAATAAGATGACTGTACAGCAAGCCTGGTATTCTAAAGAGCATATGCAGATAAGAGAAGCTATGAAGAAGACCGGAAGAAAAGGCCTTATGCTCTGTGATAAGTGCGACCTTGTAGGCGGCGAAGTGTGATCATAAGCCTAATAGCTAAAATATGATTGGTATGGGATGTCAAAGCGAAAATGCATTCTAATAAAAATAAATCTAAACTTCATATAGCAATGATAGGACAGAAGCGTGTTCCATCCCGTGAAGGCGGCGTTGAAGTTGTAGTATGGGAACTTGCTACAAGGCTTCGTGATAAGGGACATGTTGTTGACTGTTACAATCGTTACCAGAAGCACAAGCAGCCAAGACATAAAGTCGCTGGTAAGCCAGGACTTTATGTCGATGACATCAGGATAATAGTTGTTCCGACTTTAAATAATGGAAAGCTTAACGCGATAGTATATGCTTTCTTTGCAACTATCAGAGCCCTCTTTGGCGGATACGATGTGATCCATTATCATGCAGAAGGCCCCTGCCTTATGCTGTGGCTTCCAAAACTTTTTGGTAAGAAAGTAATAGCAACCATTCACGGTCTTGACTGGCAGAGGGCAAAATGGGGTAACTTTGCATCCAAGATGCTCATGACAGGTGAGAAGATGGCCGCAAAGTATGCAGACGAAGTCATAGTCTTGTCCAAAAATGTTCAGGAATATTTTAAAGAGACCTATGGCCGTGATACCCACTATATTCCTAATGGAATATCAAGGCCTGTTATCAGAAAGCCTGATCTTATCACTAAGAAGTATGGGCTTAAGGGTCACGATTATATAATGACCTTATGCCGTATAGTTCCTGAAAAGGGTATTCACTATCTTCTTGAAGCATATAAGAATATTGATTCTGATATGAAGATAGTAGTAGCAGGGGGATTTTCCAATGCTGCTGAATATATGGAACAGATAAGACGTATGGCAGCAGAGGATCCAAGAGTTATCCTTACAGATTTCATACACGATCAGGAACTTGAAGAGCTTTGCTCAAATGCTTATATCTTCTGCCTTCCAAGTGATGTTGAAGGTATGTCCATAAGTCTTCTTGAAGGCATGAGTTATGGAAGGTGTTGCCTTGTAAGTGATATTGATGAGAATATCGAAGTTGTTGGAGATAAGGCAGTATCTTTTAAAAAGAGTGATGTAGAAGATCTTGGTAATAAAGTAAGATTCCTTATAGATCATCCTGAAACAGTTGAGAAATATGAAAATATGGCAGCTGATTATATCTGTGACAAGTACAACTGGGACAAGATGACTGATGCAACGATTGAGCTTTATAACAGATAAAATAGCAGGTATATTATGTCTAACGTTAAGACAATAACTAATCAAACTTCAGATGATAACAAGGTAACAGCAGCACAGTACTGTTACCTTCTTTATTTTGCGGTCATGTTCTTTGCAAAGGCAATTGGCCTTTATGACGGACAGCTTTTATATAACATTTCCATAGTAGTAGGAATGGCTCTTTTCGGATTTAAGGTCCTTATGTCAAGGCATAGCATATTTGAGCTTTGCTGGATGGCTGTTCTTTTGATATGCGGATTTATGGTCGTTCTTAATACTGATCAGAGGGGATTCCTTTTTTATATGACATTGGTTGCTGGTATAAAAGGTGTTCCTGAGAAGAAGGTATTTAAAACAGCCCTTCTTATTCTTGGATTTGCATATCCGGTTATGGCATTTCTTACATTATCCGGCATTGTCAGTGAGTATTACAGGCTTCATCACAAGATAGGTATGTATATTATCTGTCATGGACTTGGCTACCCTCATCCTAATGTAACCCACATTACATATATGATACTTACTATGCTGATCCTGTATTTTGTAAGGAACAAATCTGCTGTGCAGATGCTTAAGATAAGCATTCTTCTTATGATCGGTAACCTGATCGTGTTTGCCTATGCCTTTAGCTTTACAGGTGTAATAGCGGTTACGGTATATCTGATCATCAATTTCTGTTTGACACAGATTAAGAGCGCAAGGAAAATATGGAGCATACTATCTCAGATAGTACTTCCAATCTGTCTTTTATTTGCCATGATCGGCCCGCTTGTTATCAAGGGACATCTTTTTGATGTGATCAATAAGGCTCTTAATACACGTTTTTATCTTTCTAAGTATTTTTTGACTACTCAGCCGGCAACTCCTTTTGGTATGAGATTTATACCGGAAGAACTTGAAAACTATAACTATACAATGGACTGTTCTTATGTATATGGACTCAGACAGCTTGGAGTTATTCCCTTCATAATACTTATACCGGCTTTATTTTATACAATATATTCTCTTAATAAAAAAGGCAGGGATGTGGAACTTGCTATAATGCTTGGTATCTGCGTAGCAGGAGTTACAGAACCCTTCATGTTTAATCCTTCATACAGGAATATTGGATTCATTCTTATAGGAAAGTGCATTTTTGAATTGTCTGATAATATATCCAAAAGACTTCCTGATTTTATGAATAAAGAAATACATGTATTGAAGATAGGTGATAAGGAAGTTGGCGGTAAAGCCCTGATATTGGAACGGGTATCAGGATTTATAGAAGATGTCTTTTCAAGGATATCAGGCAATAAGAAAAGGTATGTCAGCCTGTTCTTTGCAATGTTTATAGTTGCATTCGTTAGTTACTATACTGTAGTAGCTCACCCGACTACAATGTATGTTAACGATGATATCAACGAAGAGCATGACTGGACAGGAGTTATGCTTACAGAAGAAGACGTAAGAAGTCTAGAAGATAGTGGTGAGATAATCCTTGATTATACAGGTGAAGGAACTCCTATGTATGCTTATGAGGGGATGACACCTGTCATAGAGTATAATAGACGGGCTTTGGCTGTAGGGCTTTATACAGGGGCATTTTGCGTTATACTTGTATCATTATGTGCAGGCTTTTCCATAAGAAAACGATGATCCGGACACTTGGAGGAATTATGACAAAAGAACTGGTATCTGTAATCGTACCGATTTACAACGTAAAAGATTATCTGAAAACATGTTTGAAATCAATTGATGCTCAGACATATCAAAATATCGAAGTATGGCTTGTTGATGACGGCTCAACAGATGGCTCGGGAGAAATCGCTGATAAGTTTGCCAGGAAAAACAGTAAGAAGTTTAACGTGATCCATAAAGAAAACGGGGGACTTTCTGATGCCCGTAATGCTGGACTTCAAAAGGCAACAGGTAAGTATGTCACCTTTGTTGACTCTGATGATACTATTCATACGCAGTTCATAGAACGCATCGTAACAAGAATGGAAGCCACAGGGGCACAGGTTGGAGTTGCGGATTATATTAGAAAAGTAATATCTGGTGAAGATAAAACATCTGGTGATAGTAAAACTTCTGAAGATATAAAAACATCTGAAAATGTTAAAACATCTAAAGATGTTACAACATCAGATACAAAAGGTAATTTGAAAAAGGGCAGTACGCAGGTGGTATCAGCAAGAGAGGCAGTTAGGAATACATATCTGTCCAAGGCTCATGGCTGGTCATTTACGACATGGGGCAAGATATACAGGCGTGATCTTTTTGAAAAGCTTGATCTGACATTTCCAAAGGGAAAGATCCATGAGGATACATATACTACCTTTAAGCTTTTATATAATGCTGAGGTTGTTGCTTATGTAAATAAGGTCTTATATTATTATTCAGTAAGACCTGATAGTATCATGACAAAGGATCTTGATATAAGACACCTTGATGCCATTCCTGCTACAAGAAGTGCCTGCGAATTTTTTGCTAATGCAGGAGATAATGAGATAGCTTCACTTGCAGTGAACTATCATTTCAGGTATATGTTTTACCTGGATTACTGGTTTAGAAAAAACAAAAACATAAAACCTGAAGAACTTGCAGAATTTGAAAAAGAGATAAAGAAAGATGCGTCAGTATATGCGAGGTCAAAATATCTGCCATTTAAAAAGAGAATGGCTTATAAACTGGCAGCAGCGATTAAATTTGAGCCTCTGTTATCTCTGGTTAAAATGAAGACGTGAGACGAATTATCAATAAAAGTATTTAATTTAGTACAAGGCGGACATATGAATATAATTCACTTTTATGCAAGATATTTAAGAGAATCACATAACTGGAACAGAGAACGTGAAGTTACTCGTAACGGTGTTATGACTTTTGCTAATTGGTGGAGAGAAGACCCGCACAAGAACTGGTTTGCAAGATTTATTGACGCTGGAAGCAAAGACCCTGAACGCAGGATTAGGTTCTATAGTATTTTTGGACCATATAGTAAATTAAAAGAAGATTTTGATGGAGCTAAGATATTCTTTTCCGGAGAGAATCTTGAGCAGCCGGTCTATCACAGAATATTAAAGACAGATCCTATAGAAGATAGAATATGGGCTGACAGAAGGAAGCTGTATGGTAATTATGGAGCAGGAGATGTGGATCTTGCTATAGGATTTGGCAATAGGGAAGAGGATTCACTTATGGGATTTGAAGGAAGCAGGAAGACTAAATATATCCGCTTTCCTTTATGGCTTACATATGTTTTTGATCCTGATTGTACTCATGATGATATTAAGAGAACCATTGATGAGATAAATGCAGTTCGTTCCACAGGCAGGAAGGATACTCTGCTTCTTGCATCGCATGATTTCTGGGGGACAAGGTCAGATATCTTAAAGAGTCTAGAAGGTGTATGCGATGTTAGTATTGCCGGTAAATGGCGCAACAACACCAAAGAACTCTGGGAAGATTATAACAATGACAAGAATAAATATCTGTCAGAATTTAAATTTAATATATGCCCTGAAAATGTTGATGCACCGGGATATGTGACAGAGAAGATATTTGATGCTTTTAAATGCGGAGCTATTCCTATATATCAGGGCTGTCTTGGTAAGCCTGAGCCGGATGTGATAAATACAGATGCAGTTCTTTTATGGGACTTCGATGGAGATAATTCAGATACTATATCCTTGATTAAAAAACTAAATTCGGATAATGTATACTATGATAACTTTGTATCTCAGCCCAAATTCAAACCGGATGCGGCAGAGTATGTGGTTGCATGTATGGATGAGCTGAGGCGAAGCTTTGATCAGCTCATCTGATAATAATTGGAAGATCAAGCCTCTTTGATAAGATCCAAAAAGAAGAAAAGGTTTAAATAGATGGACGAACTTAAGAAATTACGAGCTATATTCACTCACAAACAGAAGGCAGATAGTTTAGTGCTGCTCATATATATTGTCATTGGAACAGCATTTGAGCTTTTGGGAGTTTCTATGATCCTCCCTGTTATCAATAGTATCCTTGATAAGGATATCATTCTTGAAAAGGAACCTTATAAGTCAGTTGCAGGACTCCTTGGAATAGATAATCCCAATACTTTTGTTTTTGTACTGCTTATGTCTTTGATAGTCTTGTATATAGTTAAGAATATCTATCTTATCTTTATGTACAATAGGCAGTACAAATATATATATTCTAACATGCGTTTTCTTTCTACCAAGCTTATGCGTTTCTATCTGGGCCAGTCCTATAGCTATCATAAGAAAAAGAATTCATCGGAGCTTCTTAGAAATGTAAATCAGGATGTAGCTGATTTCTTTGGAACTATTCAGGCGCTTGTATTTCTTGCAACAGAAGGTCTGACAGTTACAGCTCTTATAATATATCTCTTTATCAAGGATAAGACTATAACTATTGCAGTTGGCTTTATTCTTGCCATACTGGTACTTCTTTTCTTAAAGGTCTATAAGAAGCACCTTGGACTCATGGGCCAGAAGAATCGTTTCTTTGAAGCCCAGGTCAATAAGTGGGTTCAGCAGGCTTTTAATGGTATTAAAGAAGTTAAAGTCATGAACAAGGAAGATTTTTTCTTCAGAAAATATGATGAAGCATTCGCAGGCAGAGTTAAGAGTGAATACACCTATCACACTATGGTTTCTATTCCTAAGCCTGTTATTGAAGCCGGCGCTATGTGCAGTCTTCTTGGTGCTATAAGTATAAAACTCCTTCTTGGAGTAAATACCCATTACTTTATTCCGACTATATCGATATTTGCAGTTGCATCTATAAGGATGCTTCCGTCCTTTAACAGGATCACAGAGTATCTTGGAACGATTTCTTATCAGAAAGCTGCTATTACTTCTATCTACAATGATTTCCTTGAGATGAAGGAAGTTGAGAAGAGTCAGAACGGCGGTCTTGAAAGAAGTAAGAAGAAGCTCTCTCTTAAGGAAGTGCTGCACCTTCAGAACGTATCTTTCCACTATGATGATTCTGACAGGATGATCCTTGATGATATATCTTTTGACATTAAGAAGAATACGTCAGTGGCCTTCATAGGTCAGTCAGGTGCAGGAAAGACAACTCTTGCAGATATCATACTCGGAGTATTAGAACCATCAGACGGACAGATACTTGCAGATGATATAAACATAGAAGATAAGCTTGATGAGTGGCACAATGCGATAGGTTATATCCCTCAGAATATCTATCTTATGGATGATACTATCGCAAGGAACGTTGCATTTGGCCTTTCTGATGAAGAAATTGATATGGAAAGGCTAGAGCGTGCCTGCCAGAGGGCTCAGCTTACTGATACATTAAAGGATCTGCCAGACGGGCTTAATACTGTAGTGGGAGAGCATGGCGTCAGATTTTCTGGCGGTCAGAGACAGAGAATTGGTATTGCCAGAGCACTTTACAACGAGCCTGAGATACTCATACTGGATGAAGCAACATCAGCACTTGATAATGAAACTGAGGCAGCAGTTATGGAAGCAATCGATGCCCTTCACGGTGAGATGACCCTTATAGTAATCGCACACAGACTCAGCACTATAAGAAACTGTGACTTTGTTTACAAGATAGGTAAAGGTAAGGCACAGCTTCAGCCCAAAGGCGCTTATCAGGGCAATGATATCAGGAAATGATATGTAATCGGAGTTTGAATGAGTTTAAAAGATACCATTAAGAGGACAAGCCTCTTTAAAGCATTAAATGAATATCGTTGGCGAGAGCACATGACACATCCGGGTAGTAAATACCCGGATAAAACTTTTTATGTCATAAGGCGTCATGATATGTATGCAGGACTCTTTTCATTTGTAGCGACCAATATCGCATCTATAAAGCTGTGCCTCGATAATGGATATGTTCCTGTAATAGATATGAAGTCTAGCCGTAATTCGCTTCTTCTACCTGGTGAAGTTGGTAAGATCAACGCCTGGGACAGACTTTATGATCAGCCCTTTGGTTTTGATCTTGATGATGTAAAGATGGCAAGGAATGTGATACTTGGATCTATTCATCCTCCGGAAAACTTTCCTGACTATCGCATGCTGGAAGATGAAGATGAGCTTAAGATGTGGAATGAGCTTGGACGTAAATATGTAAGAGACTGCATGAAAGCTGAAGATATTCAAAAAACAGACGATTACATGAAAGAGAATTTTGGCGTAGATGGAAGAGTACTTGCAGTAGTAGCAAGAGGAACAGACTATATCTCCAAAAAGCCCTGGAATCATCCGATTCAGCCTGATGTTAAGACTATGATAGAAGATGCGAAGAAGCTGATGGAAGAAAAGGAGTGTGACTATCTCTATCTTGCGACAGAGGATAATGCCATATGGGATATGTTTGAAGAAGCTTTCCCAGGGAAGCTGTATAGCTATCAGAAGCAGCACTACGACGTACCCGATGGAAAATATATTGCTGACGTTGCAAATGATATTCAGGCTCCTCTTGAACGTAACAGGGAGTATCTGATATCTATCCTGATCGTATCAAAATGTAACTGCCTTCTTGCGGGGGCATCAGGTGGAACTTACGGTGCACTCCTTATGACAGATGGATATGAATATAAGAATATATATAATCTTGGCAGATATAAGTGATATATCTGCCATTTTTTGATTCATGAATATTTTAACGATTGTAGAAATGAGATTGCTATTTATAACAGTTTTGAATATACGGATAAATGCTTAACGATCATTGTATCTATGTTGTATTTATTTACAACGTATTCTGAGATGGCTTTCTGATCATAGCTTATATAATTTTTTATAAGCTGTTCTAATTTACTGGCAAGATCATCCGCATCTCCCGGTTTGAACAAAAGGCCGAGTTTAAGGTCTCCTTTATCGGTAGCATTCATGATCTCAGCCGGTCCTTCAAGATCTGCCGCAACAGAGGGCATACCTGTAGCAAGAGCTTCAATAAGAGATATCCCGAATCCTTCATAGCGTGATGGCAAGACAAATATATCTTTGTTTGCAAGAAGTTTAGGGACATCATCCACATTGCCTAAAAATGTGAAGTGCTCAGTTAAGTCCTTATCCTGAATATATTTTTGGAGCTTGTCATAGCTTTCCTGCTGACCTTTAAATATATCTCCTGCAAATGTAACATGAATATTTGAAATTTTAGGTACAAGCTTTTCTATAGCGTATACTAAAAGGTCTTGTCCTTTTTTATCAGGATAAAAGCGGGCAACATTAAGGATTTCTATCTTACTTGAGATTATAGGACTGTTCTTAACTTCTGTATTAAAAGCAGTGTGCCTTTCGGCATAGTGGAATCTCTCGGTATCAATTGCATTATGGATCGTTATAACTTTATCTGCAGGAACATTCCTAGTCAGAATTTCAGCTTTGACAGAATCTGATATAGCTATAGTCTTATCAAGGAATAGATTCCCAAGCCATACCTTGAGATTGGAATATTTGGGATAATTGCCGCTGTCGTGGACTGTGTTTATGATAACAGGTCTGTGAATTCCTATTTTGCAAAGACCTGAGAAAATAACACAGTTTATGCCATGACAATGAATTACATCTATATGATTATTGCGGACATACCTTGCTAGTCTCTGCATAAATTTGAAGTTATTTCTATTACCGACAGGACGCTTAAGCTCCAAAACAGTAACTTCCGGATTGAGGGCATCCATTATAGACTTTGTCTTATCGTCATTGATGACGCATAGCCAGACCTTATGTCCTTTTTGGATAAGGGAATTGGACATGTCTACAATAAGTCTTTCAATTCCACCTACATTAAATGAAAATATTTCAAACATGATATTCATGAGAAAGCCACCTTGAGAGTAAGATTAACTGTATTGTACCACTTTCAGCTAGGTGGTTCTATCTAAGAAATATATTTGGCTTTTTTGTGTTTTTGTGGCAATATATATGAGGGAGTTTAGCTTATGAAGTGTTTACTGATAGTTCCTGCCTTCAATGAAGGCTCGAATGTCGAAAAGGTAATAAATACAATTAAAGAAAAATGTCCTCAGGCTGATTATCTTGTCGTAAATGACTGTTCTACAGATAATACAAAGGAAGAGCTTGGACGTATCAAAGCCTCATATATTTCAGGGTGTGTCAACCTTGGGATAGGCGGGGCTGTTCAGTGTGGATATAAATATGCCTTGAAGAATGGATATGATATAGCTATTCAGGTAGATGGAGACGGTCAGCATGATGTTAGCTATGTAGCTGAGATGGTCAGGATAATCGAATCCGGAGAAGCTGATATTGTGATCGGATCCAGATTTATAGACAAGGAAGGATTTCAGTCATCAGGCGCAAGGAGGACAGGAATTAAATTCCTGTCAGGACTCATTTTCCTTATGACAGGAAAGCATATCAAGGATGTTACCAGCGGTTTTAGAGCGGTTAATCGAAAGTTTATAGAAGTTTATGCTGATGATTATCCGGACGATTATCCGGAGCCTGAAGCCATAGTTATGGGACTTGTAAATGGTGGCCGTATCAAAGAGATGCCGGTTATGATGCAGGAGCGAATTGGTGGTACAAGCTCTATTAATGCAAAGAGAGCTGTTTACTACATGATCAAGGTATCACTTGCTGTAGTTATCAGAAGGATAAGCCTGGGACTTAGAACTCCGGGTAGTAGAATGTTTTCATGAGTAGGTAGGGAGGATAGATCGTGATAGGTGGATCACTTAGACTGACACTTATTGTTGTTCTCATAATATATTTTGTTATTATTTTGAAGCTTCTTAAGGATAAGGCTTTATCTTTAAAATATTCACTGACCTGGATATTTAGCGGAGTAGCCATGCTTATCCTTGTTATCTTTCCCCAGATTCTTCTTTGGGTATTTTCCAAGATAGGAATTCAGGGATACATGAATGGCTTTTTCCTCATGTGTATTGGATTTGCGATTATCATCATGATGTCACTTACATCTATTGTATCAAGGCAGAATCGTAAGATTCGTACCCTTATTCAGGAAAATGCGATACTTGAAAAACGTATACGTGAAATAGAAGAGATCATTAAAAACTCATAATACGTCTGGGATGTCAGGAAATAATCTATGGAAGTGAAGAAAAAAATATTTTGCAGGATAATCGCATATGTTATATCAGCCATATTGTTTGGCTTTTATGTACTTATGCTTGTACGTAGCATAAATCCTCAGACTACAGATGATTATCGTATGAGATATCTGGAAGATGGATATTTTTATGGTCAGCAGGATGAATGAGAAGATGAAGAAGAAAATAGTTGTTTTTGCAATATTATTTATAATGCTGTTGATCTGGTGGCGAGTTGAATACAAGGATTCAGTTACCGGATTTTATGAACAGGCAGTTGAAGCGGGAGAGCAGACCTTTACCGCTTCTATTTCTGATGTAAGATTTATTGTTATGACCAACAATGATCCTGCGCTTAAAGACAGATTGGATACGGAGGATGTATCAGTTGGTATCACTATCTGGTCAGATGATGGGGAGTATTATGATGCTGTTTCACAGCCTCTTTCCATTCATACTAACGGATATACCAGTACAGAAAATACTAGGTTTGAAGATCTTCCATTTAATCTTACAGTAGGTAAGCAGTACAATATCGCATATTCTGCCCAGCTTCAGGATGGTACTCCTGTAGATCAGTTATCATTCCTTCTTTATGGTGACAATAGAAGTGTGGATTTATATAGTTTTGTGCTGATACTTATGATAGCTTTAGTATTTGCTCTGATGATCTTTACTCCTTGGAAGTTTGAAGTTCGTTTTTCTCTTGTTTGGGCTTTGATGCTTGTACTTGCCATGGTCATCATGCCGGGACTCATGACAGACAGAGGAAGTGATTCGGCTCTGGCAGATTCTGAAAGATCAGCATTTGCAACCAGTTATGCCATGTCCAATGGAATTCTTGGCAGTGAGAAGACAGATGATGAAGGATATGTCTATATTAAAGAGAGCGGTATTCGTAACATTGGCTATAGCATATACGGAGTTCCGCTTATAAGATTCTGGCTCGATGATAGTTATGGAAATTACAGATCTGAAGGACAGGTTAGCTATTTGTTTAAGACAGATGATGGACTTCACTTGTTATCTGTTCCTTCTGCTTTAGTAGTTACTGCTCTGCGTGCTGTATCTGCCAGATATAAATGGATTATTATTGGTGGATGGCTTACAAGCGCATTTATTACATTTGTACTTGTTCTTATAGCTATGAGGATAGCGCCTGATCACAAGAGATTTATAGGACTTCTTATGTGTCTTCCATCAACACTTATGATGGCAATGTCATATTCAGGTATGGGAATTCTTATAGGTCTTGGACTGGTTATATTTGCACTTTTTAGTAAAAAGCTTGAGCCTGACCATTCTAAGATGGTTTCCTGGATACTTGTTGCTTTTATTGCAGTATGGGCTTTGATATATACATTTGCTCATTGGAATCTTTCGTCTATTCATACCTTTGTTGGAGCTGTATTGGGATTATTTACATCTTTTGATAATTGGCTGTTTACTATAGCGGCATATGATAATGAGTCTTTATATGATGTTTCAGTATTGCCGGCATACCTTATGCTTATTTGCTTATGTTTGATATCACCTTTATGTAGTAAGTGGACAGGGAATATGTCAGAACGTAAGAAGAAAGTAATCGAAGCTGTTTTTATAGGTCTTTCATGTCTGATGATCCTGATAAGATATAATCAGTTCTGATAACGGAAGTATATGAAGAAGATAGTAAAGGTAGTTACTATTGCTGTAGCAATAGCGCTTGTGCTTATAGCGATCAAAAATGAATATGCCAGGTTCCTGATGCAGGATGCTTCTTATGGTATGCCTGCTGTTATTGCTGAGGACAGGGAATATAGAGATAATGCAGATGATCAGGGAGTGACTTTGTTTATAGGGTCTTCTATGTTCAGGCAGGGACTTGATATTTATAGTCTGGAAGAGAGGCTTGATGGAAGGAACTATATTTTGTCCTATAACGGTAATGATCCGGCTCTTGAATATCTTGAGCTTGAGTATCTGATAGATAATGATGTCAGGATCGCCCATCTGTATATGGATATGTATACAGGCTCTATGATTAAGTCTCCCTGGGTAAGCGATGATCTTATTTTCCTTCAGACTGATACTGAGTTTAAGCTTAAAGTCTGGAATAATATCAAGGCTGATGCCGGATTCTCGGATTTTTGGGAAATGTTTGTATCAAGCGGCAATGATCTGTTATTGTCCTGGCCTGTATATAATACGGTAGCAAGTAGTGTGTTTTACAGAGGCGGTAATATATCACAGACAGCATCTGTTAACGGTGAGTTTCAGGAAAATGTCGCTAATGATAATAATACATATGTAGCTTCTCCTTATGAAGATCTGGAACCTGGTGATGGATTTAATGATGAACAGATTAGCTATATTCGTAAGATCATAAAGCTTTGCAGAGATAATGAAATAGAGATTACTTTTATAGAGACACCCAAGTATATATCTTATGGTATCAGCAGAGAGTATATGGAAATGATATATAAGTTTGCATTGATACTTGAGGAGGAAAATACACAGTATTATCTTTCCGGCACCTCAAAGGCATCTATTCCGACAGATGCTAAGCTGCCACATCTTAAAGGTACTGTTGAATTTGATAATAGTAAAGCAGATTATTATATCGATCCTATTCATTTGTCACCAAGCGGGAGAACTTTGTACACCCAAGAACTGGCAGAGATTCTTAACGATCGTTTTCAGGATAGTTAAAGATTCTGGATCATTTTAATTAAAACATAGAGGGACTGAATTGAACGTTTTTAATGAGCTGGGCCTTTTATTGGGGAGTGATATTTTTATATTCCTGATATTCTGTCTGGCAGCAGTAGCTGTTAACTATATATTGCCTGTGAAGCTGCGAAACTATTGGATCCTTGCAGTAGGAATCGTGTTCTATGCTTTGTGTGATCTTAGGTTCCTTGCGCTTATTGCTGCTGAAATAGTGGCTAGTTTCTATGCAGGACTGTATTTTGGACGTAAGAGCGTTGGTAAGAAGAAACTTATTTTTATTACCATGATCTTTGCGGGAATACTCGTATTTTTCAAATTCTCATCAGCAGTTATCTCTGATTTTGATATTGATATTATAAAAGTGGCTATTCCTATTGGTATTTCATATTATACCTTCAGGATACTAAGTTACCTTTTTGATGTATATAAAAAGAGAAGGGAAGCAGAAGAAGACTTTGTCATTTATGCTGTGTATGTATCCTTTTTCCCACACCTTCTGTCAGGACCTATTGCAAGATCCGAGGGTATGACGGAGAGTCTTCATAAGGGACTTAGATATGATAAGGAATTGTTTGCAAGGGGCGTCATTCTGATAATATCAGGCCTTTTTAAGAAAGCGGTAATAGCAGACAGGATGAGTGGTTATGTGAATCTTGTATTTACTAATCCTGAGTACTATCCGGGGCTTGCATTATGGATCGGCGCAATCCTTTATACAATACAGCTTTATTGTGATTTTGGTGGCTATTCAGAAGTTGCTATCGGCATTACCAATATGTTTGGTATGAAATGTGAAAGTAACTTTAACAGGCCTTATCTGTCTGGCTCCATGCGTGAGTTCTGGAGAAGATGGCATATATCCTTTTCCAGATGGCTGACAGACTATATATATATACCGCTTGGAGGCAGCAGAGTAAAGAAGTCTAGACATATCCTTAACACAATGATAACCTTTGCAGTATGCGGACTTTGGCACAGATGTAGTCTTAATTACCTTATGTGGGGCTTATATCATGGAGTGATGAACTTGCTATCACCAAAGTATAAGAAGAAAAGTAAGGAACTTTCAGGACTTCCGGATGACTCATGGAGCTTTTCAAAATTATGGAAGAAGATACCTGGTATCGTTTTGACTTTCTTCTTTGCAATGACTGGTTGGATATTCTTCAGAGCTGATAGTCTGGCGATCGCGCTTAGGTATATAGCCAGAATGTATACAAGCTTTAGTCTTAGTATTGCTGATATTCAGAATTCAGTATTCATATTTACAAGTGATATGACAAGTGCATCCTATGCGATAGTCCTGTTTATTATGGTTCTTATTCTGCTTATCAAAGAGCTTCAGGATGAAAACATGGAAGCTATGCTAACAGGTGAAGATATAGTGTTCAGGCACCAGATACGATGGACCGGTGTTTTTGTAGTATGCATTATATTATTTGGTGTTATAGGTAAGGCCAGTTTCCTGTATGCGGGATATTGATCTGTGGAAGATCTGAATTGGCCGTATTTTGGAGTTTATATTTTTATGACAGATAACAAAATGAATTTAAAAAAGAGTCTTATATTTATAGCAGTGATCATGTGCCTTGGTATTATTTGTACACTTGCCATGGCTCCTCTTTGCGTACCTGATGAAGAGATACATTTTAATGATGCATTATATATATCTAATCAGATGCTTAAAGCTGTAGGACGTAATGATCTAAGAATACCTGCAGCAATGGATCAGATATTGAGTTTTAGAGATGGGAATCAGACAGTCTCTTTCTGGACCGATTGGGCTACTGGGCAGGAACTGGTAGATTCAAAGTTTGGTACTTCATGGGAAGGTACAATGCCATCATTCCCATACATTTGGTCAGGACTGTTTCTTGCTATAACAAGGTTTTTGGGTGCTCCATATCAGGTAATACTGATCGTTAGCAGACTTGCTAATCTCCTGTTTTTTGCTCTTATTGCAGCGCTTTCTATCTATGTTTGCCCTCAGATGAAGTGGGCGATAATGACAGTATCATTTCTTCCCTCAACTGTATGGGGAGTTAATTCTTTTTCTTATGATATGTGGAATACAGCTTTTGCTGTGTTGTATGTTGCTTATATAGCACGTTGTATGACACTTGATAAGATAAAGATCAGGAACATTGTTGGGATATTCATTTTTATGATGCTTTTTCTTCCAACGAAGTTTATCTATTTCCCAATGGCTTTGCTTATTTTTATGCCGTCTTATAAGAAACTGGACAGAAAGGATAAAAGGAACATTATTATATTTGGAGGCGTAGCGCTTACCTTAGTAGGAAGCGTTCTCTGGTATTTACGAGGACCTGAAGTTATAGCATATTTTAGTAATTGCTTTGATTTAAGAGCTCAGGCTGATTATTCCAATGTATATACTCTTTCAACTATTATTCACCATCCGTTTCATGTTTTCTATGTTATAGTTGCAACATTTATTGAGTATACTCAGCATTTCATTATCAAGAGTATATGCGGAGAAAATTACAGTCAGCATGTTCCGGGATTTTTTCAGTTTGCTATTATAGTAGTTTTCGTTTTACTGATGTCAGGATCTGTTAATATCAGGAGAACGGATAAAACTTTCACAGAGAATGACGTTACTGCATTTCGTAGTATTAGGGCAAGGCTAATTGCAACGTTTATATATGTGATCAATTCAATTGGATTTGCTATTGCATTTCTGCTTATGTTCAATATTTACAGTGAAGGTGAGTTCCGTCTTATTGTGGGAATGCAGGGAAGATATTATCTTCCGCTTTTAATGCTGCTTCCTTTTATTCTTAATAACCGTTTCTGGAAGCCTGATGAGAAGACTATGAAGAAGTTAATGGTAGCACTTATAGTTCTTAATGTTGTTGTTACCTTCTGTAAGTTTGCAGGAGTTATGGAGACCTGATACGGATGACCAAGACTAAACTTATCCAGATAAATACTGTGTGCAATACCAGCACAGGTCATATTATGGGTGACATAGCAAGAGGAGCAAATGAAGCTGGCTTTGATACTATGATCATATATGGAAGAAGGATGCCATTTGATGATCTTAATTGTGTAAAAGTTGGGAATAGTGCTTTTTTCTGGCTTCATGTTGCGCTTACAACGGCATTCGACCTTCAGGGACTTGGTTCTATACTTATAACGCGTAAGATCGTTAATATATTAAGACGAGAGAATCCTGATATTATTCATCTTCACAATATACATGGTTACTACCTGAATTATCCGATTTTATTTAAATATCTTAGAAATGAGTTTAAAGGCAGGGTCTTTTGGACGTTGCATGACTGCTGGGCATTTACAGGTCACTGCGCACACTATGTTGCAGCAGAATGTGATAAGTGGAAGACAGGATGCAGTCACTGTCCTTGCAAAAATGAATACCCTATAAGCTGGGGATTGGATTCATCTAAGGGTAATTATGCAAGGAAGAAGAAATTCTTTTCCGGGATTCCCAATATGACGCTGATCGTACCTTCAGACTGGCTTAAAAGTCAGGTACAGGAGTCGTTTCTTAAGGACTATCGTACAATAGTTGTTAATAATGGAATAGATGTACAGCGCTTTAGCTATAATAAGTGTGAAGATATAAGGGTTAAATATGGAATTGCCGAGGATAAGAAGATAATCCTTGGTGTATCAAGTGTATGGAATCGCAAAAAGGGATTTGATGATTTCATTAAGCTTTCCGAAGTCCTTCCGGATGATTATGTCATCGTTCTTGTAGGACTTAGTCCTTCACAGAAGGTTACACTTCCCAAGAATATTGTCGGTGTTGTAAAGACGGCTGATCAGGATGAACTTATAAAGCTTTATTCGGAAGCTTACATTTTCATGAATCCTTCACTTGAAGAGTCATTCTCTCTTGTAACTGTTGAAGCTATGTCTTGTGGCCTTCCGGCTATAGTTCTTGATACCAGCGCGGTTGGAGATCTTGTAAGTCCTGAAGTGGGAGTGGTTCTTCACGAACATGAGAGCGAAGATTATCTTAATGCTATAAAGCATATAGATGATAAGCTTAAAGCAGGAGAATATGATCGAAGCTCTATATCAGAATATGCCGGTAGGTATTCAAAGGCATCTATGATAAATAGCATGCTTAAAATATATAATGAGAATAGAGATAAAGACTATGAATAAGCGTATATTAAAAAATAAATCCGATGTTTTTAAAATACTTATGATCGTGTATCTGGTGATAATGGCTGTTCTTTTTGCAAGTTATTATTATGCAGATTTCAGAGAGGTATCATGTGTCGGTATTAACTTTTGGGATATTCTGTTCAGAGGAGATCTTCTTCATTTCTATGATCAGGATTTTATTTATGATGGAATTCAGTTCTTCCCTAACTATAATATCCTGATGTATATGATCTTTGCAGTATGGAATCTGCCAACCTGGATTGTTACAAAGGTTTCAAATGTTGATGTTTATAATTCTACGCTTTGCCTTCTATGGATGAAAAGTATAACACTTATCTGGACAGCTGCTTTCATGTGGACTTTCACCAGACTGATAAAGGTATGTATAAAGGAATCTTCTAAAGAAGGCAGTATTGATAGGGAATCATACGAAGATATAATGTTTTGTGATCCTGTCAGAACCGGAGCGGCATTGTTTTTGTCATCAGCTTTCTATATGAGCGCAGTAGTTATCTGCGGTCAGTACGATATTATCAGCATGACATTTGTGATGCAGGGAATACTTCATTATATTACAGAAGATAAGATAAAGCGTGGCTATAATGTCTTTTTCATCCTGTATTTTGCAATTGCTCTTCCTCTTAAGATGTTCGCACTTCTTGTATTTATTCCACTTCTTCTTTTGAAAGAAAAAAGGGTTTACAAGATCGTTGTAAATGGAATACTTGTGTATCTTCCAACTTTACTTTTAAATAAGGTATTTCCGGTTAAGTATGTTATTAATCCTGAAGTTGCAGAAGGACTCACCTTGTCTTCAGCTAATTCTTATGACATGAGTCTTCTTCCGTTGTATGTAGATCTTTATGATTTCATAAACATAGGATTTGGAGTTTTGTTCTTATATGTATTTGCGGAAGTGATCTTACTGATCATATGCTATATGTTTGATCTGAATAAGTCAGATTCTAAGATTAAGTGGATAATTTATGTTTGCTTTATGACTTATTTTAATCAGTTTGTACTTGCATATTCACATCCGTACTGGCTCCTTATGATAGTTCCTTTTATAGTGATAATGATATTACTTAACAGGAAATACATGTATATAAATATTCTTATAGACACAGTAATGTGCCTTGGAATGCTCCTTGCACAGATGTTCTTCTTCACCTGGGCATATACAGGAGAGATTGTGATGAGGTCTTTCTGGAGATACATTACAGGTTCTAAACATGAGTTTGTGTCGCTTACAGAATTTTCAGCACGCTTTGTGGCCGACGATCGCCTGCAGACTTATGCTACAGGTATAGGACTTACTATATTTACTGCTGGAATGTTGGTATTTGCAGTGATCAATTGTCCGCCTATATACAAGAGACTTAAGATCGTAGATTATGAAGAGAAAGTAACTACATGGCTTTTTCCGGCAAGACTACTTGGTTGTCTTGTGTTTGGAATGATTCCTTTAGTATTGTATTTCCTTGTATGACGATTAAAAATCAGAATGGAAGAAGAGAAATAATTAAATGCAAAGAATAAAACTATCCTCTATAGCGAACAAATTGAAAGAAGTATTCGGGTATTTTAAAACCTTAAAAGTCATTGATGCTGTATTACTGGCTGCAGCTTTACTGTTTAGCTTTCTGACTATGTACTATGCAGATATTACAGTTACCGGACAATATGGACTGACTTTCTGGGACTCGCTTTTTGATGGGAAGATCCTTAGTTTTTATGAGAATGCTCTTTCATCTGGTGTAGCTCCAGAAGGTGCAGTATATGATATCGGAACTTACATAATATTCGGCATTTGGCAGCTCCCTATATGGATACTTAATAAGGTGCTTGGTGTCAGTGCTCTTTCTGTAGGTGCGCTGTTATGGCTAAAGTTACTTCCGGTTCTTTTTCTGCTACTTACAACATATGAAACGGCAGAGCTTTCATTTAAGCTGGGGATCAGTGATACTCTTAAAGCTCAAGTGGGAATTGTGTTTCTTACATCTCTCATTACATATTTGCCAGTTATGGTAGTGGCTCAGTATGATGTAATACCTTTGTATTTTATGGTCAGAGCGATAAATGCATATGTTGACAGAGATGACAAGAGTTTTTATATAAGCTTTGCAATATCTATGACAGTGAAACCTTTGACTATACTTGCGCTGTTTGTGCTAATAATCCTTAGGGAGAAGAATGTCGTAAGGATTGTCGTAGATCTTATAAAAGGATCATTTTTGATGATAATATGTAAGGCTGTTTATTCTATGAATGAAGCTTATAAGTTAAGCTGTAGCGGGTTCCTTCAGAAAAATATGCCTTCACTTTTTGATGCATCAGTTAATATGGGAAGACTGGGTAATGCTTCACTTTTCATAATAGGGCTTATAGTAGTATATCTTGTGGCATATTTTGATGAATCATATCTTGATGCATCAAAAGAAGGAGCAGTAGCAGAACATATTAGCATTGACAGGAAAGCTTTATTGTATGTATTTGGGGTATGGGCTGTATTTGTTGCATTCGCATCTGCAACCTGTTATTGGACTATATATATGGCTCCATTTGTGATACTTGTATGTTTCATGTGTGGCAGATATCTTGATAAAGTACTGCTTGTTGAAACTATTATGGAATGTGCCCTTACGGTTCTTATGGTTTTAAGCTTTAGCTGGGTATATGGCGGAGATATGACTTATGGTTATCTTATTCTGAAAGGTTTTTGTGGCAAGGCTATTGCGGGCGAAGATGGCAAGACTATAGCAGGGCTTTTAAATTGGATATTATCGACAGAAGAGCTTGGCCCGGCTATATGTGGAGTGTTTGTTGCTTGCTTGGTTACGATTGGAATATTGGCATATAGATTCATAAGGAATAGGACAGCCAGGAATGAAGATTTTTCCGAGAATGAGAAAAACTTGCTTGATAGATGTAATTTATGGATCATCCGTCTTAGAATAGTTATTATATGTGGATGGGTAATAGCTACTCTTGGAGCTTTATATATGACAGGAATTTAAAACATATGAGGTGACTTTAATTTTGGTGATAACTTCATATATATTGATTGGTTACAAGAATTATAGGATTTGGTGATGTGATGGACTTGATGATTAAAGAGTTTCTTGATTCTGTGAAAATTAGAAAATATCTTACGAAGGATAGGATGCTTGTATTTGTTACAGGAATTATATCCGGACTTATTGCACATGTATATTATATGGTTAATAGATTAGCAAGTGATGATATGGTTGTAATAAACTATTCTGATAATCCATATAATGTGATCAATTATATTTTGAGCGGAAGTGCTACAGGGAGATGGTTGGGGTCAGTAGTGGATCTTATTATGACCTGGTATAGATCATTCTATGTAGCGGGATGGATTACTGTTGTTCTAATGGCTTTTATATCACTTTTTCTTATCAGCTGTTTTGATATTAAAAGTAAGACGGGCATGTTAATAACAACTATTTTAATTGAGGCATCTCCTGTAACTCAGGGGTACGTGGTACTTGGAGAGATATCTTACGTCTTTGCATCTTTATTTGCTGTTATTTCAGCATGGTTTATTATTAGGCGAAGAGGTACACTTTCGGCATGGATTAAGGCTTTCGTATGTCTTGGAATTGCACTTGTGATCATGCCAACCAATATGTCCTGTATGCTCACAACTATTTTATTGTGGGTTATATCAGAGCTTGCCTATAGTGATCAAAATAATATTCATGATATTATGAGGTTGATATTAAAGATATTTGGGATATTGTTTCTTGGAGGAATGTTCCTTCTTTTATCATCACTGTTGTTGATGAATATCGGTAGTATATCTAGTACTGGATATCAGGGAGCCGAGCAAGCTTTAAGTGGTTCTTTTATTTTACAACTGCCTCTTAATCTGATTCAAGTATATAAGAAGTTTATAGTTCAGGGATTATGGAAAATTCAGATTGTGCCGATTCTGAGGTTTACTTTCTACTTATCCTATTTGATAGACTTTGCTCTTATATTTGTTTTGTGGAGAAAAAGCAGAAAAGATGGAATAGAAGCCCCTGTGAAAAGAGCAGTATTAATCGGGGCGGGCGTTATTCTTGTCCCTGTTGCATTATGTACCATAACTTTATTAAGTTACGGATTTATGTATAGGGGACAGCATAGATTCCCTCTTATGATTCTGATAGTTGGTGGAATCATGCTTATAGAGAAGACTTCGAGAATTTATGGTAGTTCATTTAGAAGCAATGTTAAGAAAGTATGGAACTTATGTATTATAGCAATAATTAATAGTATATTCATGATTTATGGTTTCTTTCTCTATGATAATATTGGTTATCAGATGCAGCATTATGTAATGGAACATGATTCGGCATTATGCATCAGAATTTTATCAGCACTTGATGCAAGAGATGATTTTGAATATTCAGATCCGGTATATTTCCTTAATATTACTACATGGGACGAAAATGAAGCAGTAACAGATGCTAAATATGAACCAGAGTTATATTCTGTAATATGGCCGGTTGTTACTACTAATCTGTATTGTTATGGAGATGGTTCTGTAAGAGGCCATATGAGAAATTATGAAGGTGTTCAATTTGTAAGTCCGTCGGAAGATATTCAGAATGAAATAATAAATTCAGGTTTAAGTAAAGAGTTTGATAATCTTAAAGCGTGGGATTTTGCTATGACATTTTATAAAGGAGTTACCGTAGTTGTAGTCAAAACAGTAATGCCACCGAATGTATTGTATGGGTAAGATGTTATAGGATGCAGGTTTTATCCGGTGCGTCGTCATAATTGCTTTATTTGACAAACGCATTTATAATGTTTAACGGATATGCCTTATTATAATTACAATAAGGATTAAAGAATGCTAATAAGCTCATAAAAGGAGATTTAAAAATGCTTAATGATAAAACCATCCTTGTAACAGGAGGAACAGGTTCTTTTGGTCACCACTTTGTAGATTATGTTCTTGCACATTATAAGCCCAAGAAGATCATCATTTATTCCAGAGATGAATTCAAGCAGTTTGTAATGCAGAATGAATATAAAGAATATAGTAAGATCCTCAGATTCTTTATTGGTGATGTTCGTGATGAGGAACGTCTAAGAAGAGCTATGAAAGGCGTTGACTACGTTATTCATGCAGCTGCTCTTAAGCAGGTTCCTGCTTGTGAGTATAATCCTAACGAAGCGATTAAGACTAATATTAATGGCGCTATGAATGTTATCAATGCTTGCCTTGACGAGAATGTCGAAAAGGTTGTAGCCCTTTCTACAGATAAGTCTGTTAACCCTATTAACCTTTATGGTGGTACAAAGCTTGTATCAGATAAGCTTTTCTGTGCTGCTAATGCATATTCAGGTAGTGATGGTCCGAGATTTTCTGTTGTCAGATATGGTAATGTTGCAGGTAGTAGAGGCTCTGTAATTCCATTTTTCCAGAATCTTATTGACAAGGGAGAGACTGAGCTTCCAATTACAGATTATCGTATGACCCGTTTTTGGATTAGTCTTGAGCAGGGCGTAGAACTTGTTATCAAGGCTCTTGAAGATAGTCAGGGTGGCGAGACATTTATCTCTAAGATCCCTTCCTTTAAGATTACTGATCTTGCAAAGGCTATGAATCCGGATTGTACTACAAAAGAAGTTGGAATTCGTGAAGGTGAGAAGCTTCATGAGATCATGATTACAGCAGAAGATTCTATGCGTACATATGAATACGAGAAGAACTATATCATTTATCCTCACTATAATTGGTGGAGTGATTCTATGGTAGTTCCTGGTGGAAAGCTCGTTGAACCTGGATTTGAATATTCATCAGGTACTAACAAGGTGTTTTTGACTGTTGATGAAATTAGAGCCAAGCTTCTTACAGATCTTGATAAGCATTGATCAGGTGATCTGATGAAAAAAATAAGTATTGTCGTACCATGTTACAACGAAGAAAATAGCATAGAGGCGCTTTATAAGGTGATAACTGACATGTTTCATGATCAGTTATCTTCTTATGATTATGAATTGATCCTTGCAGATGACTTTTCAAAAGACAGAACGAGAGAACTCATTACTCGCATGTGCAAGGAAGATAAGCATGTTAAGGCTGTTTTTAATATGGCCAATTTTGGATTTTCAAGAAATGTTTTTTCAGCACTTCAGGAGATGACAGGAGATGCTGCATTTTTAGTGTTTGGTGATATGCAGGATCCGCCACAGCTTCTTCCAGAGTTCATAAAGAAGTGGGAAGCAGGATGTAAAGTCGTTATAGGTCAGAAGACTGCAAGCGATGAAAATAAGTTTATGACTTTTATGCGTAAGCGTTACTATGGGCTTATTCGCATGTTGTCAGAAAGACCTCAGATTGAAGAGTTCAATGGCTATGGTCTGTATGATAAGAAGTTTATAGACATATTGAGAGATATTGATGACGTTCAGCCATATCTTAAGACGGTTGTTTCTGAATACGCACCAAATCATGGAGTAGTATATTATCATCATCAGAAATCTGTCAGAGGAAAGTCAAACTTTAACTTTTATAAGAACTATGACTTCGCTATGGAGGGAATAACGTCTTCTACCAAGAAGCTGCTTCGAATAGCAACATTCCTTGGGGCAGGTTTGGGTCTGTTTAGTATCATATACTCTATCTATGTATTTGTGATGAAGCTGATTTCACCGGATTCATTTCCTGCTGGAACGGCATCCATAATGATAGGTGTATATATCATTGGTTCTGCACAACTCTTCTTTATAGGCGTTCTTGGAGAGTACATGCTTAGTGTAAATCTAAGAACTATGAAGAAACCAAGAGTAGTAGTTGATAAGAGACTCAATTTTGATAATGACGACGATGTTTTGAATTAAGACATTGTAAATTATGACATTATAGATAAAGGATAAAGGTGATTATGAATTCAAAATCAGGAATTGAAAAGTTCATCACAAATCCTTCCAGAACACAGTTAATAATATATATAGCGGCAATGATAGTAATATCACGTGCCGCCTTTTTTCTGTTGTATGTATGGCATTTGGATGGAAGCACATTTCAGGGATTCCTTGAAAGTATTAATATTTGGGATAGTAACTATTATAAGATGATCGTAACAGATGGATATCCTGAATCTGCAACGGCACAGTCAAGCTGGGCATTTTTTCCTTTATATCCTCTTACTGTAAGATTTGTAACTAAGCTTATAGGCATGAATATTGATCTTGCAGGATTTCTGATAAGCAATATCTGTTGTTTTGTTTCTTGTATATATTCGTATCTTTATATCATGGAGACAAGAAAGAATGCCGAAGAGGCACTTTTTTACCTGACTTTAATGGTAATGGGTGTGTGTGGCTTTTATGAGAGTATAATGTATACAGAAGCCATGTATCTGATGTTCTTATCAATGTGTTTCTATTATATGGAGAAAGATTCATATTTGGTAATGGGAGTATGCGGAGCACTAATGACAGCTACTCGCAATACTGGAGTATTTTTTGTATTTGCTATTCTTTTCTACTGGATACATAAGGTTCAGGCAAAATCTTTCAAGGAGTTTGTGATACGGACTTTTTCAAATTCTAGACTTGTACTTGGAACTATGATGGTTCCTTTGGGAATGTTTTTATTCATGTATCATTTATGGAATCTTACAGGTGATCCACTTGCATTTGTTCACATACAAAAGGCTTTTATGCAGGATACAAAGCCGGGTATGTTTAATGTATTTGCAAGAGCCGTTGATTTGTACGGAGAACAGCTTTGGTTCTGGGGATATGTTATAGGATTGCTTTTGATACTCGTAATGCTATGTACTCTTAAGAAGAATTCAGAGCGTGTATGGGGAATCATAAATTGGATTATCCCCTTTCAGCGTGGAATGGGATGTCAGCAGAGATATCTCCATATCGATATTGTTACAGAGCTTTGCTTCTCTGATTGGTGCATGAAGTTAAAACGCAAATGGCGCATTGTAATATTGATTTTGATGACGCTTGCAGAGCTTGTGCTTATGATAATGTGGCTTGATAGGAACGGCTTTTTGGTATAGACGGTAGGGATAGGATGAAATGTTTAAATGCAAAAAAGATTTTTTTAAACATAATATAAAGTACATTTTGGGGATAGTATTTGCAATTACAGGAATCCTCTATGATATATATCTAAATATAGAATATAAGTGGTTCTTGGATTCGGATATGGCTGCAGAAATGATGCTGGCTAAAAAGTTAAATATGGAAGGAGGAATACTTTCCAAAAGCTGGTATTATTCTACAGAATTACGAGTATTTTGCCAGCAATGGTTTTTGAGATTGGGATTGCTCTTTTACCCAGATAATTGGCATCGCGCCAGAATGATTGGCGGAATACTAATGATACTCGTAACGGTTTTATCATTTTATTTCTTTCTGAAAATAATTGGTTGTGGTAGAGAATATGCGGCATTTGGAGCTGGCGTCTTGGCATGGCCTTTTGGAAGAGAATATTTCTTTTATGCTATTTGGGGATTGTATTATCTCTCGCATATAATTTTGGCAGTAATTATCGTATCCTTAATGCTAATGTGTTTTAAAGATTTTGACCAAAATAGGACTAATAGATTTAATGCTAAGGTGATAATAGCTCTTTTGTTTTCTTTTTTGTGTGGCTTGAATGGAATTCGTTTGATATATGCGACATTTTTTCCTTTAGTGCTTACCTGTCTTATAATAACCTTTTTGGATAATAAGAATAATGCTATTAAAAAGACTTTGTTATCGACCTCAATGCTGTTAGTTAGTACGATGGGATGGATATATAATATAGTGATTTTAAGTCAAAAATATTCTTTTAATTCATTCGGCGATATTACGTTGAAAAATGATTTTTCTTTCACCATTGAAGACTTGTTAAGAGATTATTTTAGATACTTTGGATATCAGGGTGGCGTTAAGATTTTCAGCTTTATAGGAATTGCTTCTTGCTTAGGTATTCTATTTGCAGTATTAGTGTTCTTTAGTTCCATTCGTCTTTTGTTTATATATAAAAAATTAGATAGTATACAAAAGTTTATAGTTGTATATTATCATTCATCACTTTTAGTTCATCTCATGATGTTTTATTTTGTGGATTATTACTGTGCACAATATTTTTTGACATTGTTACCTTTTGCAATTTCAATTGTAATAATAGAATTGAAAAATGAAAATTGGAATTATAAATTAACCAATAAAGCAATCGTGGTTTTGATTAGCGTGACTATCTGTATATGCTCAAACGCAACTGTGTTGGGAGAACAGATTAGTCCAAAATATGCTCTTCATTCCTATTATTCGCAAAAGCAAGCAGTTGACTGGCTGCTTGAAAACGGATACTATCAAGGATTTGGTTCATTTTGGCAGACCAATGTTCTTACTGAGTTATCTAATGGGCAAATTGAGATGTGGAATATTGGCTGGAGATTATGCGGAAAAACTGATTTAGAAGTATTGGAATGGCTTCAGTCTACAGATCATGCGGAGAGATTACCAGAGGGTAAAACATTTATATTTTATAATAAAGATGATGATTTGGGGTTTGAATTATCCCCTTTGCTAAATAATGGAGAAATGGTTTTTGAAAACGGTTATTATTATATTTTTGTATATGATTCTGTAGAAGATATGCTTGAAGGTATTGAAGAAGGTAGTGAAGAAGATTTGTAAGAGTTTTTCAGAAGGTATTTGGCACAAAATGATGAAATAGTTACCGTAGTATGTACATTGTATCTATATGGAGAGTGAATATGGAGAATGTGCGTAATTATGATGGGAATTGTTTTTCAATACTTAAGTACTTGGCTGTACTATGCGTTATGTGTCTTCATTTTACAGGGTATATGCGCATATATGTGCCTGATCAGACTATGGGACTAAACGCATTGAGGAGCGTTATAGAGTTCTATCAGCCTACTGTCGTGATGTTGGCAATAAGTGGCTTCCTTGTATCAGCATCTATCGAAAGAACAGGGCTTAATGCAAGGCTCTATGCCAAAAAGAGATTCTTGCGTATATATCCTGAACTCTGGATAAGCATGGCTGTTTATATTATTGTTCTATGCAGTATTGTTCCTGAGTTGTGTGATAATTCTCTTGCTATATGGGTCTTAACACAGGGAATTGGTATTGCAGCAACACCTTCTTGTATGCAGGGATTTGCTACAGGGAGCATAAATGGTTCACTGTGGTTTGTAACTGTTATAATTCAGCTTTATTTTCTGATATTTTTATTCAAGTATTTAACTAGGAATTCAAAGTCTAAGGTTGTGTATGGTATTGTATTCGCTTTTCTTGTAATTAGTAATGTTGTGGCTTATATAGTGAGTCCTGAGTTAACAATTACAGAACAAAAACTGTTGGAAAGATGTTTTCTACCATATGCGATATGGTTTTTTATAGGAGTATTATTTCAGACATTTAGATTATATGAGAAGAAGCACTCTGCTACTTTTTTAGTTATCCTTATTGTGATTCATTTAGGAGTGAAGTTTTCAGGATTTATAGATCATGGCTATTACACTGGGCTCCTATCTGGTATTTTAGCAGCTATGATTACTATATTGGTTGGAAATCTTTCGTACGAGCGAGTATATCGAAGGAATTTGTGCAGGGTTGCACAAAAGCTTAGAAAAGCAGATATATCTTATGGAATGTATTTATATCACTGGCTTTTTATAAATATATTGATTCACTATAAAATCTACGAAAGAGTTCACTGGATAATATGCCTTGTATTATTTATAGTGCTTACCTGCGTTGTTGCATTTGCTTGTCATAAGATATCTGTTAAGATAGTGTATAAAGTGCATTCGTATATGATTCCTTTAAATAATTTGAAAAGAAGATGTATTAGATAAAATGAAAATCCTTTTAGTAAGACCCTGGCCATATAAACTTAATATTGATAGTTATAACGTTCAGGAGATAGGCTTGTCACGAGCTTTGGTTAAGCGTGGTCATACATGCGGTATAGTTCTTTATCTTGAAGAGGGAGAGAGCTATACAGAGGAATATGAGCAGGGGATTACTATATATTATCTGCGCGGTCGGAACTTTTTCAAGAATGGCCTGTTTGGCAAAGAACTTAATAGTATTATTGAAAGATATGATGTTATTCAGGTTCATGAATATGACCAGATTCAGAGTTGGAAGATATATTCTCATATTCATGATAAAAAGGTAGTTATATATCATGGACCTTATTATGATAAGTTCAATAGGGGATATAACTTAAAGTGCTCAGTGTTCGATTCTATGTTCCTTTCATTTAGTCAAAAGGCTAAGAAGGAAGTTACATGTCTTACAAAGAGTCCTCTTGCGGCGGATTTTTTAAAGTCAAAAGGTTTTAAGAATGTCATAAGTGTTGGCGTGGGACTTGATACAAAGCCTTTTGAAGGTGATGGAGTAGACGATATATCGGATCAGATGCCTGGTGATAAGGTTAACATTATCTATGTTGGTAAACTTGAAGAAAGGCGTAATACGCCATTTCTTTTTGATCTGATGCTGCTGATTCTTAATTCGGTTCCAGATGCTTTCTGTACAGTAGTAGGTTCTGGAGACAGGGAATATGTTGAAGCATTGCAGGATAAGATAAGGACTTTAAAGGATACTGGAAGATTTTTATATATCGAGAAAGCGCCGCAGAAGGCGCTTGCACAGACATATAAAAAGGCTGATATAATGCTCTTTCCATCTAATTACGAGATATTTGGAATGGTCCTTCTTGAAGCGATGTTCTTTGAAAATGCAGTTATTAGCAGTGTGAATGGTGGATCATCAGAGCTTATATCAGATGGAGAAAATGGAATTATATGTAATTCGTTTTCTACAGATGAATGGCTTGATAAAGTTACAGAACTTGTCAAAGACAAAGATAAGCTTTATTCTATAAAAGCTAATGCTTCTAAGACTATACATGATTCATATACTTGGGATAGTATAGCCGAGAAGTTTGAACGGGCATATAGATTAGAAAGTAAGTAGATTGTTTGGAACTATTAGCTTAGAAGATATCTGCTAAGCTGATATAAAAAATAGATAATACTCGTAAGGTGGTATAAAGTGAAGACAGGTAGAAAGATTAAGCTGATTTATGCGATCATTTCGATAGTTGTTGTTTGTGCAATTAATGCATCTGTAGTAATGGTAACAGGTGTAGAGACTGAAAATTCACTTCTGGAATTTGTAAGTAAATTTTCATTTTCTGTTTCAACTGTGAATATAGTTGATGTAGTGTCATGTTTTGGTATATACGCACTTCTCACATATGCATTTGGTGATGATAAGTTTAAATTAGTAATACCTGAGCTGATAAGTTCTATTCTTATTTCATTTCTCTATATATGGTGTTTTAGCTACAAGCTGACACAGGATACATCAGCCCTTTTTGCTAATCCATTTCAGACTTATATAACTGTTTTCAGATTCTTGGGATATACAGTTTTGTTTTATGCCGCAATAGAGAGCTTTTTCAAATTCCTTGGATCGGTGAAGATTAAAGAAAACAATACGTCTTGTAAAGATGTATTTATTATATCTTCTGTTGTTATATTCCTTGGATGGCTGTTTTGGATCGTTATGGCATTTCCAGGAACAGTTTCCTGTGATGGAGTAACACAGCTTGGTCAGTATTATTTTGATTCCGTGTCAGCACATCATCCTCCTCTTTCAACCTGGATAATGGGAGTATTGTTTGATATTGGAAAGGGGATAACTAAGAATCCAAGATACGGTGTATTTCTTTATCTGTTCGTACAGGCTATAGTGGGTGCAGTCATTATAGGATATAGTATTTACACAATGGCTAGAATTGGTTTTGGCAGGATCGTTTGCTATGCTATAGCTGTGTTCTTTGCAATAATTCCTATTTTCGGAATGTTTGCGCAGTGGTATGAAAAGGATCTTTTCTATAGCCTTTTTACACTTCTGTTTTTGACAAAGCTGATCACTATGTGTCTGGATACAGAAAATGTTTCAATTAAAGATTGCATTATATTGACAGTGGAAGGCCTTCTCTGTGTATTCCTGAGAAATAATGGAATTTATGCTGTGATCCCGGTAATGATAGTGATGGCTTTCCTGATGAAGAAGAAACTTATACGCAGGTTACTATGGGGTTGTTCAGCATTTGTAATAGTAGTATCTATCATTGTGAATGGCCCTGTGTTCAATTCTATGGGAATTGAAAAGGTTAATATCAGAGAAGCTCTTAGTGTTCCAATGCAGCAGTCTGCAAGATATGTTAAGGAATATGGCGGAGAAGTTACTGAAGAAGAGATGGCGGTTTTGGGAACCTTTTTTAACGATTATTATAATCTGCCTGAAATATACGAGCCATTTTGCGCTGACTCAGTAAAGAATACTGTTTTTGTCCAAAAAGAAAATCTTGGTAAGTATTTTCTTACATGGTTTAAAATGGGACTTAAGCATCCTGGTGTATATTTTGATGCCTTTATGTGCCTGAACTATGGATATCTGTCTCCTATAGAACAGAATGCAGAAGCAAACGGAGATATGCCTACTCAGGATATGGAAAATGTTATGTCTCAGCTGATTGAAATGGGAGTAGATGGTAGCCAGGATTTAGATAATATTCAGATATTGAAGAGTATTATTTATGTAAATATGGTATTTCCACTGATCAGATATCTTTCCATGCCAGGTTTTTATATGTGGCTGACTATTATACTTATGGCATTCTTCATTAGGATTAGAAGTCGTAAAGGTTATGTGATACTGATACCGAACATTATAAATTTGTTAGTATGTCTGGCATCTCCTCTATGTAATGGTATGAGGTATCAGCTGCCGGTAGTGTTGTCAATGCCAATAATGATCGCTGTTACAATATATTTGATTAAAAACAAAGAAAAAAGTGTTGTAACAAAGATTGAAAAAGAAAAATGATTGTTATAATAAAGATTAAAAATTTGAAATAGGACAAGATTATGATGTTTTCAATTATTATACCTGTAAAAGAAATTAACGATTATATCCGTACAGCCATGCCTCATTACAAGAACATGGAATTTGATGATTATGAGATACTTATATTCCCTGATCATGTAGATGATGCAGTTGCTAACGAAGCTGTATTTAAAGACCTTGGCGATAAAGTGAGGATCATACCAAGTGGAGAGACAGGTCCTGCTGAGAAGAGAGATATGGCTCTTGAGTATGCTAAGGGTGAGTATATCGCTTTCATAGATGATGATGCATATCCTGCAGCTCAGTGGCTTACAAAGGCATATGAGCTTCTTCAGGGAAGTGATGTTGGTGCTGTTGGAGGCCCTGCTGTGACTGCTCCTGAGGATGATATATGGCAGCAGGCATCGGGTAAGACATATGAGTCTAAGCTTTGCAGTGCCGGATATACATATAGATATATTCCGGAGCCTAGAAGGGATGTTGATGATCTTCCAAGTGTTAATCTTATCGTAAAGGCTGATCTGTTCAAGAAGATTGGTGGTTATGATTCAAACTATTATCCTGGTGAAGACACAAAGCTTTGCCTTGATATTGTTAATACAGGTCATAGGATAATTTACGATCCGGAGATCCTCGTATATCACCATCGTAGAAGGATGTTCAAGGCTCACCTTAAGCAGGCTACTAATTATGCTAAGCACAGAGGATATTTTGCCAAGGTGCTTCCACAGACATCGAGAAAATTTGCTTACTTTGTTCCAAGCCTTTTTGTTCTTGGACTTATACTTGGACCGATCCTTGCAATATTCTTTCCATTTATCTGGTATATATATGGCGGAGTATTGGCTTTATACTTTGTACTGCTTGCTCTTAGTATTCATAAACCGGGAAGCTTTAGCGTATGGATCCTGACAATGGCCGGCATATTTACAACCCATGTAGGTTACGGCATACGATTTGTTCAAGGATTGTTGTCTAAAGAACTTTTAAGATAAGATGTAAAAAGTCTTCTCATAACTGGCTCGTCCAGTTATGAGGAGACTTTTCATTTAGGCTGTTTAGATTTATATTACAGACGAATAGATTGAAACAAGCTCATCTACAGTTTTATTTATATTATACTTTTTCTCTGAAAGGATACGTCCTGCATGTCCTAATTGTTTTCTATAGTTTTCATTTGAAAGTACCTGGTCTAAAGCGTTTTCTATAGCTGTGGCGCTTTTACTTTTGATCATAAGTCCTTCTTTTTGGTCTTCAAGCATATATTGCATACCACCAACTTTAGTCACGATAGTCGCACATCCATAAGCCATTGATTCAATTGGAGACAGTGGCATTCCTTCAAAATAAGATGGAAGGATAAATATGGAGTGACTTTTTAAGAGGTCTTCTTTAGCGGATCCTGTGATCCAGCCCGGTGCTGATATGTGCTTGGGATCAGCAGTAATCTTTTCTTTGAACTCAGGTTCTTCAAAGCGGCCTGCAAGAGTAAGATGAAGGTCAGGATACTTGTTTTTTAAGCTGTTAACAGCTTCCAGAAGCTCGTTTATTCCTTTATCCTTGCATATTCTTCCAAGGAACAGGATATTTCTGTTTGAATAGTCTTTGGAACTAATATCGTAATCAGGAATCTTTATTGTATTTGGAAGTATGCAGAGTTTTTCTTTATCTACGATATGACGGAAGAAATCATACTGCGCTTTTGTAAGAACGATGAATTTATCACAGGCATTAAACAGCTTTACCATTTCATCTCTTTTTGCTCCCTTAAGATTATTTCCATAAAATCTGTTTATATCGCCGCCATGCTGATGTATCACAAGTCTTTTTTTGTGTTTTAATGCAAGCTTCATGAACAGGGATTTGCGATAGTAACTGGCATCAGCGGCAACATTGACATGGAGTATGTCATAGTCTTTTATGCACATGCTTACTTTGATATAAGCCTGAATGGCTTTTATAAGCTTTCTAAATTTACTGCCATCAACCATAGTACCTATATAGCGAAGTGCGATCTTCTGATCAAGACCGGCTTCATACAGGTTGTTTACAACGCCTGATACTCCCCCTTGAACGCTACGGTCGGGACCAATCATAAGAACTTTTATATTTTTCGAGTCTTTATTCAAATGGATGTAACCTCCGGAGATTTTATTATGATATAAGTATATTATACTATTTGATTAAAATGAACGATGTTATTATAGGTTGCAATTATTTGCAGACAGTTACTGAATCATATGACAAAGCGATATGATAATGATATAATAATAAAAACGTCAAGCTTTAAGAATGCGCTTGGCGTTTTTTTGGAGTAAGCATACTTAAGTGGTTGATTGGAGATTTTTTAAAATGGTTTATTCTTTTCCTTTTTTGCTTTTTGTAACCATCCTTTTATTTGCGTATTATTTCCTGTTTAAAAAATATCAGTGGCTTGTACTCTTGGTTGGAAGTATAGCTTTTTATTTATATGTAGACTGGCGTTATTCAGCATTTCTAGTTGTGACAACGGTTATGACCTATTTTGGTGCAATTAAGATGGAACAGCTTGCTGACTTTCAGAAGGCTAAGATAAAAGAAAACAAAGAAAATTGGACCAAAGAAGAGAAGAAGGCCTTTAAAGCTAAGGTATCACAAAAGAAAATCCTTCTATTATCTATCATAGCTGCAATTGCTTTTGGAATGTTAATGGTTTTCAAGTGTAAAAAGTTTTTTGCATTTGACTGGTTGATACTTCCTCTTGGAATGTCCTTTTATACATTTCAGTCAATAGGGTATTTGATCGATGTCTACAGAGGAACGGTAAAAGCGGAGCGAAATTTCTTTCACTATTTACTTTTTGTATCGTATTTCCCCCAGATTATTCAAGGCCCAATTAATAGGTTTTCTAAACTGCATAACCAGTTTTTTCAAAGGCATGATTTTGATTTTGAACAGATTAGATCAGGCTTTTGGCTTTTTTTGTGGGGACTCTTTAAAAAACTGGTTATAGCAGATAGATTGGCTATTTTTGTCAGCAAGGTTACCGAATTCACTGATGCGCCTCCCGGATCCATCGTTATAATTGCAGTATTTTTATTTAATATTGAATTATACGCGGATTTTTCAGGTGGAATTGACATGGTAAGAGGAATCTCAGAAATGTTCGGAATATGCCTGGAAGAAAACTTCAAGAGACCATTTTTTGCCACAACAATTGGTGATTACTGGCATAGATGGCATATGTCACTCAGTAACTGGATAAGGGATTATGTTTTCTTTCCGCTTGCTCTTACTAAAACATATGCGAACTTTTCTTCAAAGCTTTCAAAGAAGAATAAGCATTTAGGGAAGACGGTCCCTGCAGGTATTGTTTCTGTTATAACGTTTTTGCTGATAGGTATTTGGCATGAAGTCAGCTTCGCCTATATTGCTTATGGATTATGGCATGGCTTCATTATGGCGTGTGCCCAGATATTTGAACCATTCTTTGGGTATTTGAATAAGTGTTTTTCTTTAAACAGGGACAGCTATTCAATGAAACTGTTCGGAAGAGCACGTACCTGGATTCTGATCTCAATTGGCGAAATGTTCACCATTACAGGATCATTCACAGGCTTTCTCAGGCTATTTAACCAGATAATCCACGATTTCGAATGGTATCGGGTTATTACAGACATTGAATCTTATGATCTTTCATACAAAGATTTCTTTGTTGTTGGTATAGGAGTTATTATCTGGTATATTGTCAGCGTGAGACAGGAAAACGGTATGCGGATACGTGAGCATATCGCTGCGCAGCCGTGGCTTTTCAGATATGTGCTGACTGCAGGTGTCATAATGGTAACATTGATTTTGGGAATATATGGATCATCTTATAATGCCGCTGACTTCATTTATGGAGGCTTTTAAAATATGAATTCAAAAAAGATAAAGGCTTTTGTTAAAGTAGTAATTGAAGTATTGCTGCTTGTAATAATGGTTCTATATGCATCAAGGGTGTTGGAGAGAAAAGATACCTATATCAAGTATGAAGGTTTTTTTAGAGAGAACAATGATTTTGATGTTCTTTTTTTCGGAAGCAGTAACATGGAGTTTATGGTAAATCCGCTTCAACTCTGGAATGAATATGGGATTACTTCCTATAATTTTGGTAATACATCAGAGAGATTACCAGTGACATACTGGACGATAAAGAATGCTCTTGAATATAGTAGTCCTAAGGTGGTTGTAATAGAAGTCAGTCAATATGGGCAGACTGAAAAATATAAGGATATGTATAGTGTACATAATGCGTGGGACAGATTTCCTCTTACTTTGACCAAGATAGAAGCTGTATACGATGTTCTAAGCCCTTCAGATCCAAGACAAGAACTTCTTTTTGACTTTATACTTTACCACGACAGATGGTCCGAACTGACTGAGGATGACTTTTCGAATAGTTATTCTAAGTTAAGAGGTTTCGCTGCAAATTCAGAATATACAGTTTTTGAAAGACCTGAATATGAATATCGTATTGATATGGCGGCTACAGAGACAGAAGGTGTAATGTATCTGGAAAAGGCTGTAGAGGAACTCCAGGAAAAGGGTATACAGGTTGTATTTGTTCATTCTCCTGAAGTGAACAGTGAAGAAAAACAGGCGAGAATAAATGCAGCATCTGTAACAGCTGAAAAATACAATATACCTTTCATTGATTTTACAGTTATGGAAGATTCTGTAGTTGACTATGCTACAGACATGTTCGATTCTGATCATGTCAACATACAGGGTGCTACTAAACTTACTCACTATTTAGGTGAATACCTTACTCATAATTATGGTCTTGAGAGTCATGCAGAAGATGATTCTTATGATGATTGGAACACCTCTTATGACCAATTTAATGCTACACATGGCAGTGTTGTATTAAAAGAAGTAAAGCCAGATATTCAATAATTATGATAGGTACATGATATATTAAATCCTGATACCAAACACAAGAATAGGATTATTATGAAGAGACTACTTAAAAATTTAACAATTATTCTGGCTATTGCATTTATGCTTAGTCTTATCCCTATCATTTCGTTGTCTCCATATATTTATGCGCAGGCGGATGACTTCTCATATGCTTGTTTTACGCATGGCGCCTGGGCGGGCACACATAATTTTTTTGCTGTAATATGGGCTGCATTAAAAACAGTTCCTTACTATTACACAACATGGCAAGGAACTTATACATCAGCTTTTTTGATGGCGCTTGAACCTGGCCTGTGGAATCAGGAATTTTATCATATAGTTCCGATTCTTATGATAGCTATATTGGGATTATCTACCTTCTATATGGTCAATAGTTTTGTTTCAGGAATACTAAAACTGGATAAGTATATAAGTTCAGGCATTACTCTGTTGATATTGATGATTTCCATTCAGTGCATTAAACAGCCTGCAGAAGCTTTCACCTGGTATAATGGAGCAATCCACTATACTGGAATATATGCGCTGTGGCTTATTATGATTACGTGTAACATCAAAGTTTTAGCTTCAGGAATAGTAAGCCAAAGAAAGCAAATTGTACTTTGCTTGTTAGCGGTTCTTGTTGCCGGAGGTAATAATCTTACAGTACTGGCTGCACTGATAGTTCAGACATATATGCTTTTATTTCTGGGAGTTATGATTTTATTTAAAGCAAGGTTAACAGAAAATGGCATAGAAGGTAATAAAAAAGCTAGTGATCATAGGAATGGGGTTGATAAGATCTTGATCGCAGTTATACCGGAATCACTATGTTTATTTGTTGGAGCTATGATCAACTTCCTTGCTCCTGGCAATGCTATCCGTATGGAGGCTATGGGCGGAAATTCTAATGGTATAGTTGAGACCATAGTAAAATCATTTTCGACAGGATTTGATAATATCCTTGATTGGACTATAAGTGTTTCATCGTTATTGTTTATAGTGTGGGGAATTCCCTTTGCCATGATTGTCGTGAAAAGGCTGGTAGATAAGTTTGATTTTAAATTTAGACTTCCCTTACTTTTGATCCTCGCGGAATACTGCCTGTTTTCTGCTATGTGGGCCCCTAATATATATACTTCAGATGAGACTGAGGTTCTCAGAACACAAAATTTTATTTATTTGGTGTATATAGTTTTGCTATTGGTGACTGTTACATATCTTTGTGGATGGGTATATGTAAAAGTGGTTGATTGGTTTGGTATTAGACATGATTTTTCATTGATGTATTCTTTTTTGATTGCTGGAGCTACAATAGCAGCTGCATTTGTAATAATAATATCTGGAAGCTGTCAATATTATACATCTGGTACAGCTTATGCTGCTGTAAAGTCTGGTGATGCGATTCAGTGGGCTGGAACGATAAGAAATAATTTTAAATTGCTTGAAGAGTCGAATGATACAGAAGTAAGAATTGCGAAACCTGAAGCTGAGTCTTCTATAATAACATGTGCTGAGATAGATGTTTGGCGATATGGATTATTACTATATTATGATAAAGAATCAGTGCTATATGATTTTGAATGATTAATAACTTTTTTATTCAACAAAAATAGGATGGCTGAATCGTTTTGATACATCAGCCATCCTTTGTTTTTTACTTTCTGTAATTTTCAACTATCTTTTTAACAGCATGTATTACATCATCGACATCGTTGTCTGTAAGTCTTGGATAGAGCGGTATGCTCATGATTCCCTTATACACTTTTTCTGCATTAGGACACAGGCCTTTTTCATAACCAAGGCTCTTATAGTATGGGAACCAGTATACAGGAACATAGTGAACCTGACACTGAACATTCTCAGCACTCATGGCATCAAAGAACTGTCTTCTTGTGCAGTTTAATTTATCAAGGTCAAGCTGTATGATATACAGATGTCTGGATGTATCTGATTCAGGAATGTTCTTCTGGACGATTATCTCAGGGATATCTTTGAAGGCTTCATCGTACTTCTTAACTATCTCTTTACGTCTTGCAACAAATGAATCAATCTTTCTGAGCTGGCTGCAAAGAAGAGATGCCTGAATATCTGTCATACGATAGTTAAAGCCAAGCATCTGCTGCTCATAGTACCATATGCCTTCATGAGGGCCTTCAAGCATCTTGCTTTCATCATGTTCCATTCCGTGAGAACGAAGGAGTAAAAGCTTTTCATAGTATTCTTTGTTGTTAGTAAGAACCGCACCGCCTTCTCCGCAGGTTACAGTCTTAACAGGATGGAAGGATAGGCATGTCATATCGGCAATCGATCCAACCATACGGCCTTTATAACTTGAACCGATAGAGTGTGCAGCATCTTCTATGAATACAAGATTATGCTTGGCACAGATTTCTCTTATTCTGTCTGCTTCTACAACCTGACCTGTGAAGTCTACTGCTACTACGGCCTTAGTATTAGGTGTGATATGTTCCTCTATGGAATCAGGATCTATATTGTAGGTATCAGGATTGATATCTGCAAATACAGGTTTTCCGCCACAGTAAAGAGCACAGTTAGCACTTGCCATGAATGTAAGGGGAGTGGTTATAAGTTCATCACCCTTACCTATACCGGCAACAGTAGCTGCAAGGTGAAGTGCTGCGGTACAGTTTGTTACAACTACAGCATACTTTGCTCCTGTATACTCACAGAGCATTTTTTCTGCTTCATCTACCTTAGGACCACAAGTGATATAGTCACTAAGAAGGGTTTTCTTAACTTCTTCAGCATCTTCTTCTGTGACCCACTGACGGCCATAAAAAAGTTTATTTGTGCGGACTGGTGTACCGCCATTTATAGCTAATTTTTCCATATATAATCCTTTCCGGCAACTTGCGATGATGTCGCAGGCTGCAATACTTATATAGCAAAATAGAAGTTGAATTGTGGTGAATTACGATATATTAGCATAAAGATTATAGCCCATTCAATTAGTTATGGCAATTTGGTACAATGATAGTCGTAGAGTTTGAATGTATTACGATTTGTAATATAATGTCGTATGGACTAAATCAGATAATTGTTTTTATATTACTAAAACAAATTCAACAGGGTAATAAGTGATCATAAGGAGTTAATAAGTTATGCATATAGTTTTACTTTCAGGTGGTAGCGGAAAGCGCCTTTGGCCGCTTTCCAATGATGTTAGAAGTAAGCAGTTCATCAAGATGTTCCATGGAACTGAAGAGGGTGAACTTGAATCAATGGTGCAGAGGGTTTTTCGCCAGATCAAGACTGCTGATCCGTCAGCAGATGTAACAATAGCTACAAGTAAAAGGCAGGTATCTGCTATCCGCAATCAGCTTGGAGATAGGGTTTCAATCTGCGTTGAGCCTACAAGAAGAGATACATTCCCTGCTATAGCGCTTGCAGCATCTTTCCTTCATGACACCAAGAATGTTGGTGATGATGAGGCTGTGATCGTATGTCCGGTTGACCCTTATGTTGATCAGGACTATTTTCAGTGCTTCCACGAGCTCGAGAAGATGGTTAAAGAAGGTACTTTTAACCTAAACCTTATGGGCGTAGTACCGACTTATCCTAGTGAGAAATATGGCTATATAATTCCTAAGGAAGAAAGCCTTATAAGTGAAGTTAAAGAGTTTAAGGAAAAGCCTGACCTTGAAACAGCTAAGACTTACCTTGAACAGGGTGCGCTGTGGAACTGCGGAGTTTTTGCCTTCAGACTTGGATATCTTATGGATAAGGCTCATGAGCTTCTTGATTTTACAGACTATCATGATCTTAATGCTCACTATGAAGATGCTCGTAAGATAAGCTTTGACTATGCTGTTGTTGAGCATGAGACGTCGATTGGCGTTGTTCGTTATAAGGGTGAATGGAAGGATATAGGTTCCTGGAATACATTTGCAGAAGAGATGCCTGACCGCATCATTGGCAATGCTCAGATGGACGAGACATCTAATAACAGCAATATAGTTAATGAACTTAATATTCCTATCCTTGGAATGGGTCTTAACAATATGATCATTGCTGCATCTAACGATGGAATCCTTATTTCAGATAGGACACAGTCAAGCTATATTAAACCTTTTGTTGAGAAGATGCATCAGGATATCCGTTATGCTGAGAAGTCCTGGGGAAGCTTTACTGTAATTGATGTTCAGGAAGATGCTATGACTATAAGGGTAGAACTTCTTCCTGGTCATAAGCTCAATTATCATAGTCATGAACACCGTGATGAAGTATGGACAGTTATGTCAGGTACAGGCGTTGTTATAATTGATGGTAAGCGCCGCGACGTATCAGCTGGAGACGTTGTAAGACTTCCAAAGGGAAGTAAGCATAGCGTAATTGCTTCAACTCATATGCAGATCATAGAGGTTCAGATTGGCGAAGAGATAAGCGTAGAAGATAAGACTAAATATCCATTTCCTGAATTTTGAGTCGTGAAGGTTGAAAATAAATGTTTGAAAACATGAATGAAGAGGAAGCAAGAAAGCATATATTAGCAGAAGTTGCAGCCTATTGTGATAAATATCATACAAAGAAAGATTATAAAAAGGGAGACCGGATTCCATACGCATCAAGAGTTTACGATCATAATGAGATGGTGAATCTGGTCGATTCTTCTCTTGAATTCTGGCTTACATCCGGAAGATATACTGAAGAGTTCGAACGAAAGTTTGGAGAATACCTTGGGGTACGTTTTGTATCCCTGGTTAATTCCGGATCTTCGGCTAATCTTCTTGCTTTTATGACTCTTACATCACCGCTTCTTGGCGATAAGAGGATATGCCGCGGCGATGAAGTTATAACTGTGGCAGCAGGATTCCCGACTACGATCGCACCTATCATTCAATATGGTGCAGTTCCTGTTTTTGTAGATGTTACGATTCCCCAGTACAATTTAGATGTATCTATGCTTGAAGAGGCTCTGTCGGATAAGACTAAGGCTGTCATGATAGCGCATACTCTTGGTAATCCTTTTGATCTTATGGCTGTCAAAGCTTTTTGTGACAGACATGATCTGTGGCTAATAGAAGATAACTGCGACGCTCTTGGAAGCAGATATGATATGGGCGATGGGATGAAATATACCGGTACCATTGGTGACATCGGAACATCAAGCTTCTATCCCCCCCATCACATGACTATGGGAGAAGGTGGAGCAGTATATACAGACAATCCCCTTCTTAATAAGATTATACGTTCATTGCGCGATTGGGGACGAGACTGCATTTGCCCTCCGGGACACGATAATGAGTGTGGTCATCGTTTTGACGGGAAGAGAGGAGAACTTCCTGAAGGTTATGATCATAAGTATGTGTATTCACACTTTGGCTATAATCTTAAGGCTACTGATATGCAGGCTGCTATCGGATGTGCACAGCTGTCTAAGTTCCCTGAGTTTGTTCAGAAGCGTAAACATAACTTTCAGTTTTTATCTGATGCATTGGAAGATACAGGTGATCAGCTGATCCTGCCAAAGGCTGCAGAGCATGCAGATCCAAGCTGGTTTGGCTTTTGTATTACATGCAAAGAAAGAGGTCGTAGAGCAAAGCTTGTTCAATATCTGGAACAGCATGGAATTCAGACCAGAATGCTGTTTGCAGGCAATATTTTAAAGCATCCATGCTTTGATCAGATAAGATCAGGTGATAAGGAATACCGGGTGGTTGGAACGCTTGATAATACGGATCGTATTATGAATGATACATTTTGGATTGGCGTGTATCCGGGCATGACAGATGATATGCTTAAAGAGATGACATACCGTATTAAAGAGGGCTTATGAATATAGCTTTTACAATAGCATAGGCATTATGCTTTTTTAATGATTTATCTAAAATAGTTATAATTGAGGTATTTCATATTGAACAAATTTAAAATACAAAAAAAGTCAATATTATTAGTCTTGGTAGTTTTGTGGGCATTAAGTATTGTACCAATTATATACTGTGCGATGTTTGATTATGCAACAGGAGATGATTTTGGTAAGAGTGCTAATGTACATAGACTAGTAGTTCAAGGGGCGCCATTCTGGAGAATAATAGCGCAAGCTGCTACGGATGCTGTTGAAACATGGAAAGGTTTTGAAGGGACATGGGCATCTAATTTTGTGCTGGCTATGCAGCCGGGAATCTGGGGAGAGAAGTGGTATTCACTCACACCATTTATAGGATTGACTTTCCTTTTTGTTGGAACTGGTTTCTTTATTTATGAGATGATCGTCAAGAGAATAAAAGGGTATTCAAAAACAGATTTTGGGCTTATATATTTACCGCTCATGATTTTGATGTCTCAATATATGCCATATATTCGTGGTGGTTTGTTCTGGTTTACCGGTATGGCCCATTATACTATACCTTTTGGAACTGCACTGATTTTACTTGCTTTGAATAGTAGATACAGCTATGACGAGAACAAAAAGCTAATTCCGGTAATGGTTGTTATCAGTGGATATATTGGGGGTTCTCACTATCAGGCAATTCTATTAGCGCTAATTTTGCAGCTTTTATTACTTTTTTCCTTATTCGTAAAAAAGAATACAAAAGTAATACCGACTATAATTTTTGAAATTGTAGTTGAACTTATTGGGCTTTTTATCTGTGCAAAAGCTCCGGGTAATTCTGTAAGAGCAGGTGATGAGTTTGGTTTTAGCATAGGAAAAGCATTTGTTACAGTGCTTAGGAGTATAGCACTTAGTATACAGGACGGAATAAGCTATATTAGGACTATACAGTTAATTCCGGTTTATATATTAGCTGTAATTTCTTTTTCTATAGTGAGAGGGAAACACAAAGATAAACATATTATTCCTAAGTATTTATTTTTGATAGCCTTTTCATTTTTAACTTATTGTGCAGTATATGCTCCTGGCGTTTATTACATGACATATTCACCAGAGCTTGCTATTTCTGGTGGTTTCTTTGATTTTAACTATTTTTGCTTTTTGATCTTTGTTACCATTTCTGCAGTATTGATTGGTGAGATAATAGGTGTGTTGTTAAAAGAAAAAATCGCAAAAATCCTTGTAATTATGATGGCTACAATTGCAACTATGCTTTTAATTGTATTTGGTAAAAGTATCATAAAGAATAGTCATGATTATATGATTTATAATTTCATAAAGGATGGACGTCTAGAGGATTTTGAAGCTCAAATGCAGGAAAGGTTGGAAATACTCTTGGATGATACGCAGCAAAACGTTGTTTTACCAGAGATGAATGATGATCAGGGACCTTTTATGCATATGCCTCTAACATCTGATATAAGTAATTTTACTAACGATTCTACTAGGAAGTATTATGGGAAAGAATCAGTCATTGCAATTCCAAGAGATGAATACAATGAACGTTTTGGAAATTGATATTTGTGATATAAGAAGCAGGGGAAGTTGAAATAAAGGAGTTTAATGTATGAAAGTAGTACTTTTGGCCGGGGGATATGGCACAAGAATAAATGAAGAAAGTCATTTAAAACCAAAGCCGATGATCGAGATTGGTGAGAAGCCTATTTTATGGCACATAATGAAGGAGTATTCTCACCATGGCTATAATGAATTTATTATATGTGCAGGTTATAAGCAGTACGTTATTAAGGAGTGGTTTGCCAATTATTATCTTTATAACTGCGATGTAACTTTTGATCTGACTGATGATAATCGAATGACGGTTCATAATAATGCAGCTGAGCCCTGGAAGGTAACAATAGTCGATACAGGCCTTGATACCATGACGGGTGGACGTATTAAGAGGGTACAGAAATATATCGGTGATGAAACATTTATGCTGTCATATGGCGACGGAGTAAGTGATATCAATATGAATGATATCCTGAAGTTCCATAAGAGCCATGGCAAGGTTGCTACGATTACTTCTGTTAACATAGGTCAGCGTTTTGGAACTATGGAGATGGAAGGCGACAGAATATCTTCTTTCAGAGAGAAGAATGAAACTGATGGCAGCCGTATCAATGCAGGATATATGGTTTTGGAACCTGAGATATTTGACTATATCGAAGGAGATAATACTATCTTTGAAAAGGATGTATTAGAGCGCCTTGCAAGCGAAGGACAGCTCATGGGCTATCGCTATGACGGCTTTTGGCAATGTATGGATACAAAGAGAGAAAAGGACAGGCTTGAAGCTTTATGGGCAGGCGGTAATGCACCATGGAAGACATGGGAGTAAAATTGTAATAATAGTTTTTGTAACTAAGAAGGGCAGATGATATTAGCATGGTAGATATAAGTAAGAGATATTTAATTACAGGCGCAGCGGGATTTATAGGATATCATTTATCAAGAAGGCTTTTGGAAGCGGGAGCTTCTGTTATTGGCTTTGATAATATGAATGACTACTATGATGTATCTCTTAAGGAGGAACGTTTAAGACTCCTTAAGGATGTATCATCAAAAGTAGGTAATGATAACTTTACTTTTGTTAAGGGTAACCTTCAGGATAAATCCGTCGTTGATCAGGTGTTTGGAAAATATCACCCTGATATTGTGGTCAATCTTGCAGCTCAGGCAGGTGTCAGATACTCTATAGACCATCCTGAAAGCTATATAGAATCTAATATTATCGGCTTTTTTAACATTCTTGAAGCCTGCAGACACAGTTATGATAATGGAGCATTAGGTGTAGAGCATCTTCTTTTTGCATCATCAAGCTCTGTATATGGTGGTAACACTAAGGTGCCTTTTAGTACAGAAGATAAGGTTGATGAGCCTGTAAGCTTATATGCAGCGACCAAGAAGTCCAATGAGCTTATGGCACATTCCTATTCAAAGCTTTATGGAATACCATCTACAGGGCTTAGATTCTTCACTGTATACGGTCCTCTTGGACGCCCTGATATGGCACTCTTTAAATTTACTAATAAGATATTAAAGGGAGAACCTATTCAGATATACAACAACGGAGATATGAAGAGAGACTTTACCTATGTTGATGATATCGTTACAGGTATCATGAATATGCTTCCTTGTCCTCCGGCTGATAATGGTAAGGGAGCACGTTATAAAGTCTATAATATAGGCAATAATCATCCAGAACCTCTTATGAACATGGTTTCTTTTTTGGAAGAAGCTCTTGGTATAGAAGCCCAGAAAGAGTTCCTTCCTATGCAGGCTGGAGATGTATATCAGACTTTTGCTGATGTATCAGAACTTGAAAGAGATTTTGGATTTAAACCGGATACATCCCTTAGAGATGGTATTAATTCTTTTGTAAAGTGGTACAAAGAGTATTATAAAATAATATGAGAGCTATTGGTTTTTGCATTAGCAGAGTAATATTATAATTACATTAAATTAAAAAAAGGCTTCTTGAACATTTTGTTTTGCTCAAGAAGCCTTTAGTCTTTAGTAATTATCAATTTTATATGGATTGTCTAGATATGTGTCATCTAGACCTAGCTGTCTATTGATAAGGTGTGTTACTACTGCGGCAAATACTTTTCTGCCTCGTGGTGTAAGATGTATTCCATCTTCTGCAAGGTAATCTTTGGCAGTATAAGTATCCAAATCCATAAATCTACCATGATATGCATCAAATATTATGCATCCTTCGTTCTCTGCTGTCTGTATACAGTTACCTGCATATTCTTCATATGTAGCATAGGAGTTATGGTACATATTACCATCACCGAGGAATGCGCCATCCTTCCCCCAGAACTGACAATATATCGGAGAGCAGCATACTATTCTTGCTTTCGGACTTGCTTGTGATAGCTGGAAGAGAGCTACATGCATGGCATTAACATAGCATGAAACATTTTTACTATCAGTAGTATCAGCCTGTGGTCTGTTTGAAAGGAAATCATTTACTCCATACTCTACGACATAATAATCGACTTTTGCTGGGTCTATGCTATTTGCAATATCAGCTACGCCATAGTAATCAAATATTGAACTGTCTCCGCGACCATTCAGGAATTCAGACACGTTATAGAATGAGGCATCGCTGTATTGGTATTGTTCACCTACTTTTGTAGATGCAGTAGTTCCGCCGCATCCAAGATTATATACGGTATAACCGGTAGAGTTATGGACAAGATCTGAAATAGAAGTTCCATCTTCTCTTCCGTTGGCAAACTGACTGTCTCCAAGGAATACGATTACTACCTGCCCGTCACCTGTAGGATCATTAAGTACAGTTGTACTACTTTCGGATGCTGTATCAACCTGTTCAGTTGATGAAGCTTCTGTTGAAGCATTGGCAGCAATATCTGCGGTACTTGCTTCCAGGGATGATACTGTGCTTGAAGCTTCAGTTGCTGAAACAGAGGATACAGATGCACTGTTTGAAGCGTTTGCAGAATTTGATTCGGATGCAGCTTTCTTTACTGTAGTATCAAAACTGCAGGCTGACAGCATAGACGCACCAAGCAAAAGCGCTGTAAGTCTTGTTAGTCTTTTTTTCATAATATTCTCCAATCGTATATATTTCACTTAACCCTATATACTAGCGTGTTAAAAAACACATATATCATCATATCACATGTCACGATATCCTGCCTTAATTAGTGCGTACTCAACAATTAATAACCCTTGATATTGCTGACTTTGCGGGCATTTCATTAGATAATAGATGCAAGGAAAACACTGATTTCACTTCAAAAACTTTGCACTTCTCACGGAGAATCCCATGTATAAAAAGAATCAAAATCGTCAGATTACTCTCAAGGATTTTAACCAGCCTCTTGGATTGAAACTGGATCCTGAGAATAAATGGATAAAGAAAGCTGCCATCATCCCATGGGATGATATCGAAAAAGAATACGCCGATTTATTTCCGTCAGAGTGTGGAATGCCGGCAAAGCCTCTTCGAATGGCACTTGGTGCTCTTCTCATTCAGAAGAAATATGACTATTCTGACAGAGAGCTTGTGGAACAGATCCAAATGAATCCGTACTACCAGTACTTTATTGGCCTCCCAGGATTCCAGCTAGACCAGCCGTTTGCACCATCTCTTCTTGTTGAGTTCCGTAAGCGCCTTACTGAAGAAAAGCTGGCAGAGATCAATGAAATGATCATCCGAAACAATAAACATGACGATGACAACACTCCTTCAGATAACAGTGGCAGTGATTCGCAGAAACATGATGATACTGCTAACACAAACGATGGAACACTTATCATTGATGCAACATGTGCTCCACAGAATATAGCCTTTCCTCAAGATGTTAATCTTCTGAATAAAGCAAGAGAAAATCTTGAAGAAATTATCGGATCTGTCTGCTATGAGTACAACCTCAAAAAACCAAGGATGTACAAGAAAAAAGCCAGGAAGGACTATCTTGCTCTGGCAAAGAGCAAGAAGAGATCCTCAAAGAAGATCCGTAAGGCAATAAAGAAGCAACTCCAGTACATACGCCGAGACAGGAATTACATCGATCGGCTCTCAAGCTATGAATACTATCCTGATGAAAAACAACTGGAACGCCTTGAAATTCTGGATAAGCTCGTTGAACAGCAACAGTACATGTATGACAACAAAACTCATACAGTAGAGAACAGGATTGTCAGTATATCTCAGCCATACATCAGACCTATTGTCAGAGGAAAGAGCAAGGCGCCTGTTGAGTTTGGCGCAAAGCTTGACCTAAGTGTAGAGAATGGTCTTGGCAGGATAGAAAAGATATCCTTTGAAGCTTACAACGAAAGCGAAGTGCTGATTCCAGCAATAGAGAACTACTACAAGCGTAATGGACATTATCCCGAAAGAGTTCTTGCAGATAAGATATACAGAAACAGAGTCAATCTTGCGTACTGCAAGGAGCATGGAATAAGGCTTGCTGGTCCAGCTCTTGGAAGGCCTGGCAAGGATACAGTCATCGATAAGCATACAGAGTACATTGATAGCGTAGACAGGATCGAAGTTGAGCGTAAATTTGGATTATCAAAGCACAGTCATGGACTGGGCTTGATCATGACAAAGCGCGAAGATACTACACGCAGCTCAATAGTGCTGTCGATCATCTCAATGAACCTGGATAGCCTACTAAGGCTTTCTTTGTTCCAAAAATTGATTTTGATATTTTCAAGGTACAATTGTTGTTATATTTTATGCGAAAACATCGGCTGAAAAATCAACCGGTTGCTGAGCATACACTAATTATAAATGAAAATAAAAATACAATACTTGCACTAATATGGTATAATATCGTCGGTGGCTATGCTTACATGGCAGAATGTTTTCTGCTTATAGTCATAAAGAATGAAAAAAGCTCTTTTGAAGCAAAATATTATTTTGAATCGAGGACAGATATGGATAAGATTGCGGTACTTATACCGTGTTACAATGAAGAAAAAACTATTGAAAAAGTAATTAAAGATACTCAAAAATATCTTCCTGAGGCTGTTATCTATGTTTATAATAATAATTCCACAGATAGGACAGAGGAGATTGCTAAATCCTGCGGTGCTATTGTAAGGAATGAATATATGCAAGGGAAGGGCAATGTTATACGTCGCATGTTCCGCGAGATAGAGGCTCAGTGCTATGTTATGGTAGATGGAGATGATACATATCCTATGGAGTCTGCATCTGAGATGGTAGATAAGGTACTTAGTCATAATGCGGATATGGTGGTTGGAGACAGACTCTCTTCAACTTACTTTACACAGAACAAGCGTCCTTTCCACAATTTTGGAAATAGCATTGTTAGAAGCTCTATAAACAGGCTTTTTGACTGCGATGTAAGAGATATAATGACAGGTTATAGAGCTTTCAGCTATGAATTTGTTAAGACTTTCCCTGTTTTGTCCAAGGGCTTCGAGATTGAGACAGAGATGACAATTCATGCAGTTACTAATAATATGCAGATAGAAAACGTTGTAATAGAGTATAGAGACAGACCGGAAGGATCTGAATCTAAGCTCAATACCTACTCAGATGGTTTTAGAGTTATAAGGACTATCTCACGCCTTTATAGAGATTATAAGCCTATGCACTTTTTCTCAGCGATGGCGGTTGTACTTGCTATTTTGGCAATAGTTTTTATTATTCCTGTGTTCAAGGAATACTGGGAGACTGGACTTGTTCAAAGGTTTCCTACTCTGATCGTATGTGGTTTTACAATGATTGCTGCCTTGCAAGCCTTTTTTAACGGTATGATGCTTCAGAATATGGCTATTAATAATCGCCGGGTTTTTGAGATGCAGCTTAATGGACTTCACAGGAAGAAGATGTCAGTTATATCTGAAGAAAATAATAATAGCAAAATCAATCAATAATTTAGAATAGTTTAAACTATAGAAAGAAGTAATAAGTTATGCCAATCAAAGTAAATAGTTTTATGGGAAAACTTGGCTGGAACGCCAGAAAATATTTTCCAAATCTTGCCAGCAATGCTTATCTTAAACTTCAGTTTCTGACAAGGTCACGTGCTCAGAAGAAATATGTCGACTATTTTATGAATAGTCCTGAAGTTCCAAAGCCTAATGTGGTCAATATTGAGACTATAAACAGATGTAATTCTACCTGCGCATTTTGTACAGCTAATGTGCATGCAGAAAAGCGCCCTTTGGCAAAGATCGATGATAATCTGTATCGTTCTATCATTGATCAGCTTGCTGATTGGGGATATAAGGGTCATCTTACACTTTATGGCAATAATGAGCCTTGGCTTGATACTCGTATCGTAGAATTTCATAAATATGCGAGAGAGAAGCTTCCGGATAGCTTTATATTTATGTCTACTAATGGATTGATATTGACACTTGAGAAGCTCAAAGAGATACAGCCTTATATTAATCAGCTCATCATCAACAATTATTCGATGGAGATGAAACTTCATCCCAATATACAGAAGATATATGATTATGTTAAGTCTCATCCTGAAGAATTCAAAGATATCGATATTCAGATTCAGATGCGATATCTTCAGGAGGTTCTGACTAACAGAGCAGGAAGTGCTCCTAACAAGAAGGCAACCGAGAAAGTTATAAAAGAAACCTGTCTTCTTCCATTTACTGACATGTGGATCATGCCAAATGGTAAGATAGGTCTTTGCTGTTGTGATAACTTTGAAGTGACGGATTTTGGTGATCTTAATATAACACCTCTTAAGGAAGCTTGGGGAAGCCCGAAGCTTATGGCTGCTAGAAAAGATATCGCTTTAGGCCGTCAGAATTATAAATTCTGTACGCATTGTGATTTTATTGATGCAGGATTTCGAATGCAGCTTGTAAAAGCAATACTTGAACACGGTGAAGATGCTGCACACAGTATTGGTGGTCAGGAACGTATGAAAGTTTTTAATCAGGAAAAATAATCTTAGATAAAGGCGATTTTATGAAAATAAGATCGCCTTTAATAAACTAGAGGGGAAATCATTTTGGCTGGATTTATTACTAAAGAAAACGTTAATGCTAAAGAGAAGAAAAATATTATCCTTCGCTATATAGTTTCTGTTATGATACTGATGCTATTAGTACTGATATGGCCCCTTTCTGTATTTCAGACAGTAGATACTGATATCAATAATCGTCTTTTAAAAGAAGACGATTCATATACTTATTACTATATCTCATCAGGTGAATATATCACTACAGTATTGCATGGAGATGGCTCATATATAGATAAAGGTTCTGTCAGGCTTCGTTTTCAGGAACAGGTATCTCAGGAAGCCAGTATGCACTTTTATATGTATGATCCTGTGGGAAATATGGTTGTAGATCAGCATATAGATCTCTTTCCAAGACCTGACAATGATGTTTATGATATTCCTTTTGGCATAACCATGAACAAGGGTGATGGTTATCAGTTTATTATTGCGCCGGATAACGAGTTTACAGTGGGTATTTATTGTCTTGTAGGGTCTACAGAACCTGCTGTTGTAATGCATAGTGCTGACCAGCTTGTATCTAAGACTCCTGTAACAGTAGCAGGGATTCTTAAACTATGTATATGGATATGTGGCTTGCTTAGTATATGCGTACTTGTTGGATCATCTTTTGTTGCACCTTTATATAAAGGCGATACCTTGATAGGCGGTAAAGCGTTTATCTCAGCAATCATATCACTGGTTACAATGATTGTCTATGGTCAGTATTTATTTGATCATAATATAGAATCAGATGAAGGCCTTATAAAAGGCGCATTCTTCATAGTGATTCTTATGATACTTGCATTTATGGGGGTGTTTGCGGATAGGTTTAAGTTATTTATATATGGGTTTATTATACTGGCAGTAGGAAGTATTTATATTTTAACCTTTCCGGCAGGTTCCATCCCGGATGAAGTCAACCATTTTTATAGAGCTTTTTCATTATCATTTGGGAATCTTCAGTCTGTTAAGTTTAGTGATACAAGTGTTGGGGCAGTTCTTCCTGTAGCTATACAGAATCTTTCTGATGCGAAAGCGGTATTTGATTTTACAGACACAGCGCAGATAGATTTTAATAATACAAGTTTGTATGCACCTGTGTGCTACATTCCGCAGATAATTGGGATAAGAATTGCTTTATTATTTACAAGTAGTGTACATTCCGTATTTATGGCTGCCAGATGGTCAGGCTTTATAGGCGCATTTATTCTTTATATGATTGCTCTTTTTGTTATGCCTACTGGTAGAGAATTCCTGTTTACAATAATGATGCTTCCTATGACGATTCAGGAGATGACAGGTGTAACTTCTGATGGAATGACCAATGCTTTAGCTTTTGTATTCATTGCTTTAGTACTTAATAGAGCTGTTTCAATTAACACCTTTTCAAAAAAGGATTTGGCTATTATTACAGCTCTTGGTACGTTGGTTGGAATGTGCAAGATAGTCTATATTGTGTTGTTGCTACTTGTACTATTGATTCCTGTTAGTGATTTGTTAGAAGCTACAGACAAACATCATAGTAAGAAAATTGGTAATACCGGACTTATATACAGTATTATGCTTGGTATTCCTGTAATCATGTGCCTTATGTCTAATGTTTTCTTCGGTCAGAATCTAGTATCCAATGGAGAGAATATGGAAGCTGGAGCACAGATTGGATACGTACTTACTCATATACCTGCTACAATGATGACTGTTATAAGATCATCTGTAGAATACGGCATGCAGTGGATAGGAGAGATGACAGGAGATTATTTAGGACAGCTTAATATAAGGACTCTTCCTGTAGTGACTATTGTTCTTGTTCTATTACTTATAGCTTCTTCTAAGAATATCAGATTACCGAAGAGATTAGGATCAGTTAATGCTATTTGGATATATGGACTTATCAGCGTATTTGGATTCTTACTCATCCTTGGAAGTATATATGTCACTTGGAATACTGTAGGGGATTTTCTCATAAGAGGAATTCAGGGAAGGTATTTTTTGACAATATTACCGGTATTTGGTTTATTGGTTGCTGCACTTGGCTCTAAAAAAGATAATAGTGATGTAGATGGACATCTTTCTGCATTCTATGATTATCATGTTGAAACATATATACTTTTATTGATCAATATGATAGTAATAGTAGATGTATACACTTATATGATTATGAACGGATGAAGGAAGTACCTTGAGGTTTTTAGCATATGAAAACTTTTTTTGACAACATAGGCTTCTTTTTTAGAAGGTTTTGGTATTTTATTTTTATAGGCCTGTTTTTTGTTTGTACTATAGTTCTTTATAAGACAGCTGGTGCAGGTAGCTATTTTGCTATTCATGACAATCTGGATCTTTTCATTCCTCAGTATCAGATGATGAAGAATGATGAGACTTTTTTTGCTCTTGTAGCGGGAACGGATTTTCTTGATAATATTAGCAGAAATGTACTTCCTTCAGAGTTTTCACTTTATACGATACTTTATATGATATTACCGGCAGGAAAGGCATATGTTGCGGGGTATTTTATAAAGATTCTGATTGCTATGATCGGAGGAATGCTCCTTGCGTATGATATCCTCACTAATGAGGGGATAGATGAATGGGTAAGGCATGGGGTATATTATGTACATCCTGTCAAAAACGATTATTCGTCCACTATGGCGATTGCCATTCTTGTTTCATTTGCCTATGGGATACTTAACCTTTTCCCAGCATTTGGAATACCCTTTGCAGCAATTCCTCTTATCATATATCTATTAAGGTCGGTATACAGGGAACCTTCATTTTTAAAATATTTATTGATCTTTTGCTACCCTTTTCTTTCCTACTTTTCATATCATGGAATTTTTATTATGGGTTATCTTATGATTGCTATTATCTGGATGTGGATAAGGCATCATGAATTTCCAATAAGACTCTTTGTATCTCTGGTTCTTTTAGTTGTAGGATCAGTTGTTTTTGAGTATAGACTTTTCATGACAATGCTCTTTTCAGGCGAAGTGACTATAAGGTCTTCGATAGTTCAGGCGGATATGTCGCCTATTTCAATTGTATTTGAAACATTAAAAGTCTGGGCAAATGGCATGATGCATGCCAATGATGCACATGTATATATTGTTCTTCCGGTATGTGTTATTTACTTTTTTTATCTGAATGCTAAGTATATACGTAGTAATAATGCGTCTGGGATTGTTCATGATTATTTCAACTTTTGCGCTGTTGCGATTGCATTTAATAGTATTATTTATGGATTGTACTTTTTTGCTCCTATTCGGAAATTGTTTGAACTACTGATACCTCCGCTTAAGGGTTGGCAATTCAATAGGACTATATTTTTTAATCCATTTCTCTGGTATGCTTCTTTCATGATAGTATGCTATAGAATATGTAAATCCACCAGGCAGAATTCAGTTAGTCAAAGGCGAGGTTTTTGGTTTAGAGGTCTTGTATATCTGATGGTACTGGCTTCTATAGCTGTTATAATAATCCAGCCAGCTCTTCCATATGGTCAGGATGCGAGATATGATGATATATATTACACAGCATATGGAGAGTATTATAAACACAATCATGATGGTAAGACTCCTGACAATAATCTGAGTTTGGAAGAGTTCTATGATCCACAGCTTTTTGGAACATTAAAAGAAGAAATTGGATACATAGAAGGAGAACAGTGCGCTGCCTACCTTATGTATCCTGCGCAGCTTGAATATAATGATATATCAACTCTTGATGGCTATCTGGGATTTTATTCACAGGACTATAAGGATAAGTGGCGTAATGTGATTGCACCGGCGCTTGATCTTCAGCCAGCATCTGCTGATTATTTTGATAACTCAGGGATAAGATGCTATCTGTATTCAGGTGATCATGTATCTGTGCCAATGTATACCAAGGATTTAGGCGGGATAACACAAGATAATTTATATATTAATAATGTTGCTCTTGCAGCTCTTGGATGTAAGTATATTTTTTCACGTGTAGAGATAACTAATGCTCATGAGATAGGGCTTGAACTTATAACGTCGAAGCAGGGAATTGCATACAAAGTTTACGTATACAAGCTAAGTGTATAGAACAGAAAAACCGTCTTGGCATACTCAAGGGCTGCGGAGGCGGTTTTGCTTATGAATGAATAATTGAATATCAATCTTTGATCATTCAATTATTCTGATTTTTGAACTTTGCTAAAAAATATTCATCGAAGGGCTTGTTTTCTACCCATATATCTTCTTTGAATAGGCCTTCAATACTGAAACCGCCTTTTTCGCATGCTTTTACTGAAGCGATGTTATCTGCCATGATTCTACAATATACTTTGTTAAAACCTAACTGCTGAAGACCAAAATCAGAAGTTAGTCGGGCCATTTCTGAACCACGACCGCCACCTGCATATTGCTCTTCTCCGATAAGCATACCATATTCACATTTTTTGTTGTTTCTATCAAAATTGATAAGATATGTACTTCCAATTCGCACATTGTCAGCTTTGTCCCATACAACAAACTGAGTAACTTCATCGGTCATGACTTTATTTTTGATCCAATTGCGTTGACCTTCAACGGTGAATGGTTCTTTGATGAAAAAGCGTGACATAACATAATCACTGTTGCGCCATTTCACAAAAATTTCGGCATCGTCTAAAGTCATTGGTGTTAGAAATATTTTCTCACCTTCTATTTTTATTTTTTCGTCCATTAGAAAAATCCTTTCATTGATGATTGATACTTTGATGATGATCAATTTAGATAACATCATGTACTAGAGTATAATATTAGCATTAAATACTTTCTTTTGCTAATTAATTGAAAATGAGACGATGTAGCACCGTCTCATTTGTATATCTTAGTAGTTTGCTATAGAAAGAGGAATATTAATATCACCTTCATTTTCTGAATCATAGATTCCCATATCGTCAAGGATGATTCGTCTTAGTGCTTTAGCATACACAACACGCCCCTTATAGGATAAGTGAACGCTATCCTCAAGGTACTCTTTATAGGTGTATGAATTGAGATTAAATGCTCCTCCGCCTATCGCATCAAGTTTTCTTGCCCCTATATTGTCTGCAAGCTTGAGTGCATAGTCGGCATAATACGCAAGAGATCCTAGTCCTTTTGTGACATTATATGCATCTCCCATATCTTTGCCGGATCCATTATAGAATCTACAATAGCATGGCGTGCATATAATAAAATGAGCATACGGAGATATTTCTTTAAGGAGTTTTATTCCTTGATTAAGAGCTCCATAAAAAGTATGTTCATCGTATGGATTCTCTTCATTGTACATGTCTACAGCAGTATAGTAATCATTATAACCATATTCAATGATATAATAGTCAACTATCTCAGGCTTAATGGTATCAAGGACAATGTTGAATTCTTGGTTAAGTATATTTGAGTAACGATCAGTGCTAACGTCTCCTCTTAGCATATGACATATTGCAGTAAAGTTGGCTTCTTCATAATCGTTTTCGCCATTGCTTGTATTAAAACCATTTTGCGATCTTTCGACAGCAGCACATGTTCCACCTACGCCAAGATTGTAATGGAGGGCGTTCATTTCTTCTCCTACAAGTTCAGAAATAGATGTACTGGAGTTTCTCCATCTGTCGAACTGACTGTCCCCTATAAAAACAAGTTGAAGATCACCATCAGGGACAGGTTCATTTCCACCGCCGTATGGATCTTTTGTAACGATGGCTTGTTCTGTAGATGCAGTGCTTGTAGCTTCTGCATTATAAGTGGAATCTGTAGCAGATGAATCTGAGCTTAAATACTCTTCAGAAGCAGAAGAGCTATTGATGGAATTGTTAGAAGTAGTAACAGAAGGATTGATTACTGCAGATAACTCTTGGCTACTTACTTCTAGATTAGAAATAGAAGGAGAAGCACAACCTGTGATCAAAGTAACTGAAACTAAAAGTGAAGCAACTGATAAAAAGTTATGTGACGACATTTTTTCCTCCCCATTATAAAATATTACAAAAATATTACAATTATAATAATAACATATATAAAAAAATTGTCATCCGATTGGTTAAAAGTAATAAATAATAGATTTTTATAACGATTGCGCTTATAATATTCTAGTGTTTTTGAGTGGTAAGATTTAATAGAATTTGATTATAAGATTGGAGATATAATTGTGGAATTCTATTCACTTGCATTTTGGTGCATGATAGCATTAGCGCTTGTGTTATATTATACAGTATTGAAAAGCAGGCAATGGATTTGCCTGCTTGTTTTCAGCATGTTGTTTTATGCAATTTGTGGATTATCAGGTGTACCGTACATTCTCACTACTACTATAGTTACTTGGGCTAGTGCACTTGGAATATCAAGGGTTATAAATACTACAAAGGTAAGAAGGAAAGCTTCCGGACTTACAAAAGAAGAAAAAAAGGCAATAAAGAATAAAGGAATCATTCAGAAAAGGATATGGCTTATATTGGATCTGGCAATAGTTCTTATGATCCTTATTTGCGTAAAATATCTTACTGAAATTCAAGTGTTTAAAGTATCAGGCTTTATACTTCCGCTTGGAATCTCTTTTTATACCTTTATGGCAATTTCATATATAGCTGATATATATAATGAGAAATATGAACCAGAGAAGAATTTCTTCAGACTACTTTTGTTTTTGTCCTTCTTTCCGCAGGTTATTCAGGGACCTATAAGTAGATATGACAAGCTTCGCCCTCAGTATGATACAGTTCATACTTTTGAAAATGATAGGTTTTTGAGAGCACTATGGCGTTTCCTTTTTGGAGCTATGAAAAAGTATGCAATTGCTGATATGTTATCAGGATCTATAGCAGGTATTTTTGATTATGGTAGCGAAGGGCTTCCTGGAAGTCTTATAGTACTTGTCATTATCATGTATTCAGCTCAGCAATATGCAGATTTCTCCGGTGGAATAGATATGGCTCTTGCTGTATCAGAAATGTTTGGAATAGAGCTAATGCCCAACTTTAAACGTCCATATTTTGCGACCTCGCTTGGGGATTTTTGGCGTAGATGGCATATCTCTCTTGGAGCATTTATGAGAGATTATGTTTTTTATCCATTTGCGCTTCTTAAGTTTATGCAGAAGTTTGGAAAGTGGTGCAGTAAACATTTTGGTAAGCATTTTGGTCGAGTGCTTCCTGCTGGAATTGCCAATATTCTGGTGTTTTTATTGGTGGGTGTATGGCATGGTACACAGATGCATTATATTATATGGGGATTATATAATGGTCTTGTAATAGCTTTATCAGACATCTTAGCTCCTGCATTTGATAAAATCACGCATAAGCTTAATATAGAATCTTCCTCAAAAGGTATGCATGTATTCAGGATTATTAGGACTTTTATAATTGTAAATATAGGATGGTACTTTGACAGGATTTATGACTTTGGAGATTGCTTGCACTGCTTTAGAAATACTGTTATGAACTGGTCGTTTAATGAATTTTTCAGAATGTTCACTCAGAAGGTTGTTAATACCGTTGAATCTACAAGATATCTCTATGGTGGATATATTGTTGCATTATTTGGAATAGTGATTGTGTTTGTTGTGAGCTTGTTGGAAGAAAACAATATAGATATACGAACTGCTATTATGAGAAAGAATCTTGCGATAAAGAGTGTATGTGCTTTCATTATGATATTTCTCATATTGGCATCCTTCATGCTCACTACTGGTACAGGAGGCTTCATGTATGCGAATTTCTAAAAAGATTGCAGCGTTCGTTGCTGTGCTTGTGATATTTATTTTAGTCAATAAGCTTATCTGCTTTGCTGTTGAACCATATATGGGGTCTAGCACTGAGATGTGGACATACTTTTACGAAAATGTAAGCAGTAAGAAAGTTGAAATGGTATATCTTGGGACATCGCAGTGTGAATGTGCTTTCAATCCTGAGAGTATTGATGATGAGCTTGGTATAGTGTCATTTAATATGGGGACCAATATGCAATCCTTTGAAAATACTCTGATTGCTATAAAAGAGGCTCATGAGAATGGTATAAATGAGATTGTTTTTTCTGTTGACAGGGATATGTTAGAGCAGGATAGATCTGACAATTTCAGAGCTGATGCAAGTTTTGTAAGTGCTTATACAAGGATGCAGAATCCGGTTAAAGCGTTTGTGACTTCAGTAGAATTTGTTACATCTCCATCCTTTATTACGAAGCCTTCTTCGATCAACTACTTTTTTCCTTGGGTATATAACAGGAATACCAATATTGTTCTAAATATAAAGCAGAAACTGTCAGGAGTTATCGAAGATAAAGATGGTCATAGGTTATCGTCGGGATATGAGCCTTCTGATGAGGTTGTAGATATGTCGCTAGTATATACAACTGTTGAGGACGCTGATAACTACGCTTGGGGAAGAGAGCTACCGGTTCTTGAGATATCTGATGAGAATCGCAAAGCTTTGATTGAAATCTGCGAATATTGTAAGAATAACGGAATAGCACTTTATCCAGTGGAAGTTCCGTATCCGACATTTATATCACAGCATACCAAAGAGAGCTATTTTGAGGTTTATGAAGAACTTAAAGATCTTTTTGGTAAGTACGGATATGACTATTATGACTTTAATCTTATAGATGATGGATATTATTCTTGGGAACTGACTGACTTCAAAGATCAGGGACATTTTAATACGGTAGGGGCCATGAAGTTTTCAAAAATGTTTGCTGCTTTTATGAAGTTAGACAAAATTGATAAAGAGAAGCTTTTCAATATTAGATAAAAGTTGTATTTGATTAAAAAAGTTGTAATATATTATCTGAGAAGGTTATTTTTGCTTTTGGTGGTCAACATTCATTAATAGTGAGGTTGTAACATTATGAGCGCAAATGACAATAATAAGAAAAAAGATGTTAGAGCTATACTAAATCTCGTAATCCCGGCTTTTATAGCAGTGGCTATATTCTTGACTTTCTCAATTGCTATAGCATTTGGAGAAATATATTTTTACAACTATAGAAATCCTGAAAGTATAACTCCTGAAATTGGTGAGCTTGAAACAGTATCACTTTCAGGAGGAGCTGAGATTACACAGTATTTCACGCCGTGTACTCAGCACATTTCATATTTGGCATATTATATAGTTGCGCTACCTGAAGATTATAGTGATGGTGCTTCATTTGTCATGACTCTTTATGATAGTGACAATAAGGTTATTATATCCCAAACGACTCCTTTTTCTATGATTAACAATGGCGATTGGACAGTGGATTATTTCCGAAAAGGTTTATTAAAACTGCCGCTTAGGGTTTCTGATTCAAAAGAGTATCATATTACTTTTAGTGTGACAGGATGCAGTGATGATGCTTGCCCTTGCCTCATCCTTACAGATGACGTAAATAGTGTTGCAGGACTTGGTAGCTGCATAGTTGATGGAACAGAAAAAGACGAAATGACAGTTTACATGGGATATGGATACCCTGAAACACTTAGCAGGTTTGTAATACTTTTATCTATTTTATTAGTATTTCTATCAATATCATATTGTCTGTATCTATACTATCGAGAAACAATTCCCGGAAGAGCTGAAAATGCACTGAAACATTATTCAAATCCTACAATTCAAAAAATAAAACTTTCTATTGCGATTATTATTCCTATTTTGTGGTTTGTTCTTGCTATGCCGGACATTGTTTATCATTTAGATTCAGTTAGTCTGGATCCGTCCTGGAGATGGATACTTAATGTTGCATATGAAAAAGGTTATATATTTGGTAAAGATCTGTTCTTTTCATATGGTCCTCTGGGATTTGCCTATTATTTGATCAATATGGGGGATACTGCAACATATAAGATGGGCTTGCTATTGTGGGGGTGCCTTTTTGCGGTAGCTGCTTATCTTTTTGCTAGAATCTTTATAGCATGGAGAAAAGGGCATATTTCAACAACTTCTTTACTTTTGGCTTTTATTGTTTATCTTCTGACATTTCATGAATCGTGGACTGATAGTTACCTTCAGTTTATGGTTGTAATGTCACTTGTTCTGTGGGATATAGGAGATAGGACTGCTATAATCCCACTTAATGTCCTGATTACTTTTTCCTCTTTTGGAAAGATAATTGGATTTATATCAGGAATCATGATGGTCTTGGTATACGCGCTGTTTAGAATCTTGTTTGATAATAGACTGAATATAAAGGAAAGATTAAAGATGCTTATTTTGCCAGTTCCATCGATAATAGCTATGCCGGCATTGTATCTTTTGTATTCTCATTCTATAAGCGGTCTGATAGGATATGTAGCTAATCTTTTTAATAATGTATCCGGATTTAATATGACTCAGCAGTTTGATGATTCATATTCTGAGCTGGATTATATTTGCTTCTTTGTGATACTTTTGGTTTATCTTCTTATATTTATGATCTTTATCGCAAAAGATAGACGTAGGGCAGCGATTTTTATAGCTGCGGGAGTTCCTCTTTTCTCTGCATATAAATATGGTGTTACGGCTCATGGGATGGAATGCAGTGCATGGGTTGCCGCAATGCCTATATCTGCTCTGATGCTTGATATGCCGCTAGGAATTAGAAATCTTTCCGAGGAGATGCCTTCAAATACGCTAAGAGGTCAAAGACCCAAGGTTTTATACCATCCTGTGCTTCAGTCATTGATTTGTTGTGGATGCGCTATTATTGCGCTATTGTTTGCATGGTGCGGTCATGGGAGTCTTTCTGGTATTACAGAAGATATGCATAGTAAAGCATATACTATTACACATCTGTTTGAAGATTCTAGGGAAGAAAGTTTGTATGAAAGCGGACAGCTTCCAAAGGAGATTCTCAATATTATCGGAGATTCAACTGTAGGAGTATATCCATGGAGAATTGCGTATGGAGCAGTATATGATGATTTAAATATACAGTTTTCTCCGACATGCTTTGACGGAGCTGAGATATATAATGACAGACTGGATGCAATATCCGCCCAGTATTATCGGGACAGAGGACCGGAATACATTATAATGTCCTGTGAAGTAGTGTATGGACAAATCAATCTTTTAAATGATCCTCAGATATGGTACGCTATCAAAGATAATTATAATGCTGTATATACAGATGATGAATTCTGTCTTCTAAAGAGAAAAGAATCAGCAGATGTTGAAAAGACGTATACTTTGGTTGAAAGCAATACATATAACACAAGTGACAGGATTGAATGTCCTGATTGGGCTGATTATGCGGTTATTCATCTTGAATATTCTTTTACCGGAAAGATCCGTGGATTGTTCTGGAGGTATGGTGTTACCAATATAAATATCGAGTATAGTGATGGGCAATCGGTGTATGGGACAGCTTTGGTTCCCCAGATTAGTTCCGGTTTCGAATTGTGTTACTATCCACAGGATACGTATGGAGTTGAGTCGTCTCTTAATAGCGAGGATACACCTGTTATTACGGCATTTACTTTATCTGGTACTGGTCTTAATTCTATGAATGATAAAGTGATCATAGACTGGTATTCTTGTGATTAAATAATATAGCAAAGAAATAATGTTAACTTTGAATGCGAGGACAAAAATGGATAAATCTGTAATTGACTGGCTATCTAAAAGTGCTAAGGAGAAAGCTGATGCGATAGCAGTTGGAGATCCTGATAAGGAATATACATACAAGGAGCTATTTAATAATTCAAAAAAGGTTGCTTTGAGTATTCTTCCTTACGTAGAGCCGTGTCATGCAGTAGCTTTTTATATGGAGAAAAGTGCTGATGGTCTATGTGGTATGCTGGGGACAGCAATGGTTAGGGGATTTTATAGTTTTATAGATGTCAGAGCTCCCCAGAGTAGAATTGAAAAGGTTCTTGAGATCCTTGAGCCTGATGTGATAGTAACAGACAAGAATTTCAAGGACAAGGCAGCAATGTATGCTGAAAAATTTAAAGTTGTTACGATTGAAGACCTTATAGATGGAGCTGATATTGAGTATTCAATTAATTATGATTGCAAAGATATAAAAGATTTAGGTGACCTAAGACTCAAACTAAAGCAAAGACAACTTGAAGCTCTTGATACAGATCCTTTATATGTGAACTTTACTAGCGGATCTACAGGCGTTCCTAAGGGAGTTATGGTTAATCACCGTAGTGTGATGGATTTTATTGATTGCTTTACAGAAATATTTGGAATTAATGATGAAGATATAATGGGTAATCAGGCGCCATTTGATTTTGATGTTTCAGTCAAGGATATATATAGCTGTCTTAAAGTTGGAGCCAGACTTCAGATTATTCCACGCTCATATTTCAGTGCACCTACTACACTTATGGACTATCTTGTTGAAAATAAGGTTACAGTACTTGTATGGGCAGTTAGTGCTATGTGTTTTGTTTCTATCATGAATGGTCTTGGATATAAAGTACCTGAAAGTGTACGTATGATCATGTTTTCAGGAGAAGTTATGCCAGCCAAGCACCTTCGTGTATGGCAGAAATATCTTCCTGATGCGAAGTATGTAAATCTTTACGGACCGACTGAAATTACTTGTAACTGTACATATTATGAGCTTTCTAAGGGTGAGACATTAAATGATACAGAAACACTTCCTGCAGGGAAGGCATTTCCAAATGAGAAGGTTTTTCTTTTGGATGAAGATAATACTCTTGTTGATACCAAAAGCATAGGTGTTGAAGGTGAGATATGTGTTGGTGGAACCTGCGTAGCTGTAGGTTATTATAAGAATCCTGAGAGAACATCAGAATCTTTTGTCCAAAATCCTCTCAATAATGATTACCCGGAACGCATCTACAGAACCGGAGATATTGGCAAATATGATGAAAACGGTAATATCATTTATGTATCAAGGAAAGATTTTCAGATCAAGCATCTTGGACAAAGAATAGAACTTGGTGAAATAGAAAACGCCGCTACAAGTATAGATGGCGTAACAAGAGCCTGCTGTTTGTATGATCATAAGAAAAAAAAGCTTATATTATGCGTTACAGGATCTCTCAATGGCAAAGAGATCACTTCAGCATTAAGAGATATAGTTCCTCAATTTATGGTACCCAACAAGGTCAATGTACTTGAAGAAATGCCACTTAACAAAAATGGCAAGATAGATAGAACCGCTTTAAACGCGAAGTTTATAGCGCTATAATTATTTGAATAGGGATTTTTGATTATGATAGATAGTAATAAACTTAAAGAAATAGCTGATAATTATTCAACACCTTCCTATATTTTTGATATAGATGCCCTGAGAAATCGAGTTGCAAAGATCAGAGAGATAGTTGGAGATAATATAGGGCTTTGCTACGCCATGAAAGCTAATCCATTCCTTACTAAAGAAATGTCAGAGATTGTTGACAAGCTGGAAGTATGTAGCCCTGGAGAGCTTGACATCTGCAAGGAAGAAAGAATAGATGGAAGTAAGATAGTTTATTCCGGCGTAAATAAAACCAGAGAATCAATAATAGATGCTATTAAAAGCGGTGTTGGTACTTATACAGCTGAGTCTGTACTACATGTAAAGCTTTTACAAGAAGCTGTTATGGAAACTTGTAATGATGGACAGGAAGGTACGGGATGCCTTTATGATAAGGAGCATAAATTTCCTGTAATTCTTAGGCTAAGTGCGGGTAGCCAGTTTGGAATGTCCAAAGATGATATTGGTTATATTTTAGATCATATCGATGAATATCCTAAGTTGGATTTTGTCGGAATTCATTATTTTGTTGGCACACAGCGCAAGAAATTAAAGGACCAGATTGCTGAACTTGAGATGCTTCAATTATTTATAGAAGATCTTCGTGCAAGATATAGTCTTCCTTTAAAGAAGTTAGAATATGGTCCTGGGCTGCCTGTCCCATATTTTGTAGGCGAAGATTTTGAAGACACGCTGAGTCCTATTAAAAAACTCTTGGCAGAACTTCAGAAAGCTACAAAGTGGTGTGACCTTACAATAGAAATGGGAAGATTCTGGGTATCAACATGTGGATTGTATCTTTCCAAGGTTATGGATATTAAGACCTGTAATGGCACCAATTACTGTATTATCGATGGTGGAATCAATCATGTTACATATTATGGTCAGGTAATGGGAATGAAGATTCCGGTTATAAGGCATCTAGATGGTGGTCTGTCTCCAACTCACGGTACGATAAAAGGTAATGCAGACTATGCCCTTTGTGGAAGCCTTTGTACAACAGCTGATGTTTTGGTTAGGAAGGTGCCATTTTCTGATCTAAAAATTGGTGATATACTTGCTTTTGAGAATATGGGGGCATACTCGGTTACAGAAGGTATTTATCTGTTTTTGAGCCGGATGATGCCTCAGGTCATTATGTATGAGAATGGTAGGATCAAAATAGTTAGAAAATTTGTAGATACAGCACAGTTTAATCATTAAAAAGATATGACTATTAACTTGAGTATCTTTAATAAAAAGATCTTATTGTTTTACAATAACAATTTAATATTTGGGTTTTATTTAAGATTGATTTATTATTATATCTTATGATGAATCAGACAATTATAACATTTAAAGGAGTTTATCATGATGGATGAAAATTTTATTGAAGTATTAAGTGGTGTAAAAGAAGACGTGGATTTTGAAAATGAAACAGCACTTATTGATGACGGCATTCTTGACTCTTTTGATATATTGCAGATAATCAGTGCTCTTAATGATGAATATGATATTAGTATTCCGGCATCTGAGATAATTCCAGATAATTTTAACAGTGCAGAGTCACTTTGGGCTATGGTAGAACGTCTTCAAAATGAAGACTGACAGGCTGTGACCATAGTGCTTATGTTGGAATGAAATAAATGGCTAGGAGGAGTCAGATGCTTGAAGGCTTAGGTAAACCGATCCTTTGGATCGTAATCCCATGTTATAACGAAGAAGAGGTTCTGCCGGTAACAGCACCTCTTTTTCTGCAAAGAATAAAAGAAATGTCAGAATCCGGTAAAATATCAAATAAGAGCCGAATTCTTTTTGTTAATGATGGATCAAAAGATAGAACTTGGGAGCTTATAGAAGAACTTTCAAAGTCTGATGAACATTATATAGGAATATCACAGAGTCGTAACAGAGGTCATCAGAATGCAGTTCTTGCTGGACTTATGGAAGCAAGGGATGTATGTGATATTACTATTTCTATTGATTGCGATGGTCAAGATGATATTACAGCTATGGATAAGATGGTTGATGCGTATCTAAACGGGGCTGAAGTAGTCTATGGCGTTCGTTCAAGTAGAGATACTGATACTTTCTTTAAAAAATTCACTGCAGAATCATTTTATAAACTTCTTAATTGGATGGGAGCGGAAGTAGTATATAATCATGCAGATTATAGGCTTCTAAGTTCCCGTGTCCTTAATGAGTTTGCAGATTTTCATGAAGTCAATATTTATCTTAGAGGACTGGTTCCTCTCGTTGGATTTAAATCAGCGACCGTATATTATGAGAGACATGAAAGATTAGCTGGTTCTAGCCATTATCCTCTTACTAAGATGCTTCATCTTGCTTTTGATGGAATAACATCACTTTCAATCAAACCTATTTCAATTATCACAGGAATCGGAACTATTGTAAGTTTTATAGGTTTCATAGGAATAATATGGGCTATAGTGGTTGCTCTTATGGGTAAAGGAGTATCCGGATGGGCGTCAACTGTATGTATTATATTGTTTCTCGGTGGTATACAGCTTATATCTATTGGCGTTATTGGTACATATATAGGAAAAATATATATGGAAAGTAAGCATAGACCACGTTACATAATAAGTGAGAAGACGTGGGAGCCATACGAAAGACACTATAAAGGATGATATTACATGGGTAAAGTCGGGGCTAAGATAAGCATCATTGTTCCTGTCTATAAGGCAGAGAATGTCATTCAAAAATGTATTAATAGTATACTTGCTCAAAGTTATAGAAATTTTGAGGTGATTCTGGTTGATGATGGATCACCTGATGGTTCAGGTAAAATAATTGATTCTGCGCATGTCAGAAGTTCGAAAGTAATTGCAGTCCATAAAGAAAATGGTGGACCATCGTCAGCTGCAATAAAAGGTGTCGAGTATGCATCCGGTGATTATATCATGTTTATCGATGGAGATGACTGGATTGAGCCGGATATGTTAGAAGAGATGGCATTACATATTACTGGCTGTAATGCTGAAGTTATCTGTAGTAATTATATTATAGACAAAGAGAAAAAAGACAGACATGGTAATATTACAGTAAGTTCTGTCCCTGTCAAAATGCCGGCTCCCTCAGGAGAATATACTGGAGATCGCCTCAAAAGTGAATTGTTAAATGAACTGATTGGACACGAGAAAAGGCCAATTTTCTTATCCAGATGTTTTAAACTTTATTCAGCAGATATTGTAAAAAATAATCTAAAATATGTTGATGCGTCAATCCGTATGGGGGACGATGTTAACATGATCACACCAATACTTCTTGATGCCAAACGTATATTTGTTATGAAGGACGCTTTCTTTTACCATTACGTTTTTTATAGTACATCAATTGTTCATAGCTATGATCCTGGATTATACGATAACTGCGTAAGACTTCGTAGTAAGCTTAGTGAGATACTTGAATTAAAGCATGTACCTAATGCTAATGAAAAGGCAAGATATGAATTTTTGTATCTTTTTTTTCTTGTAATTAAATCAGAGCTTAGAAGACCATTAAAAGAGGCTTTTGAATCTAATAAGAGAATAAGAGAACTATGCAAAATCGAGAATACATCAGATTTGCTTACAGACAATCCTGACAAGATCTGCGATGTTGCCAATAAACTTATGGTTCCGATTCTTAGGAGACCCTCTAATATAAATATGACTTTCGCTAGAGCTGTTTTTGGAATTCAAAAGATTCTTAAAGCTTAGTATTTATATTCAAAAACTGATTAAAGGAGAGTATGTCTATCAATAATAAAGCATACAAATAATAAATTGGAAAAGAAAATAGAACTATTTGTTCCTGGTCGTTTATGCTTATTTGGTGAACATAGCGACTGGGCGGGCCTTTATAAGACAATGAATGCCGATATCGTTCCTGGACATGCTCTTGTTACCGGAATTGAACAGGGCATATATGGTGTGGCTTCCAGAGCTGATGAATTCTCAGTAGAAAGTGAGATAGAACAGTTTAAGGGAAGCTCTTTTTCATGCCCAATGGACATGAGTAAGCTTAGAGAGGTTGCCAGAGGAGGCGGATTCTTTTCGTATGTTGCAGGGGTAGCCTCTTATATATCTGAATGGTACCATGTAGGCGGACTTAAGCTTACAATAACCAAGATGGATCTCCCTATTAAGAGTGGATTATCTTCATCGGCAGCTATCTGTGTAATGGTAGCTCGTGCATTTAATGAATTATATGGTCTAAAACTTAATACTAAAGGGATTATGAATATTGCATACTTGGGGGAACAGAGAACTCCATCTAGGTGTGGCCGCTTAGATCAAGCATGTGCATATGGAGTTAATCCTGTTTCTATGGTATTTGATGGTAATGAGCTTGACGTAGATAGGCTAACAGTCAAGAAAACTTTGTACTATGTTTTTGCAGATCTGATGGCTGGAAAGGATACAGTTCAGATTCTTGCAGATCTTAATAGAGCATTTCCTTTTGCTCATTCCCAGGAGGATGAGCATGTTCATGAGGCTCTTGGAAGTGATAATGAGAAGATTATTCAAGAGGCAATGGATTACATAGAAAATGGAGAAGTCGAAAAATTAGGTGATTTGATGAAAAGAGCCCAGGATCTTTTTGATGAAAAGATTGCTCCTATGAGCCCGGATCAGCTTAAGAGCCCTGTTCTTCATAGTGTGATCAATGATGAGCATATCAAAAAGCTCACATATGGTGTAAAAGGGGTTGGCTCTCAAGGAGATGGAACTGTCCAGCTCCTTGCAAGAGATGAGGAAACACAGAGAAAACTGATCGATTATCTTACTAATGAGCGTAAGATGATAGCGTATCCACTAACTCTTCGACCATCTAAAGCTGTGACAAAGGCTGTAATAACGGTTGCAGGATTTGGCACGCGTATGTATCCGGTGACGCGAGGAGTCAAGAAAGAATTTTGTCCGGTTGTTGACAAAGATGGTCTTGTAAAGCCGGCAATATTGGTTCTTTTAGAAGAGCTTGATGAAGTAGGTATAGAAGAAATCTGTCTTGTGATCAATAGAGAAGAGGAGAATTATTATAGAGACTTCTTTATGAAGCCTTTAAGCAGTGCCCATTATGATAAACTTCCTGAAAATATGAAAAAATATGAGCAGAAGATTATGAGCATAGGTTGTAAACTACGCTTTGCATATCAGGATGTGCAGAATGGATTTGGACATGCGGTACTTCAATCAGCAGAATTTGCTGGAGGAATGCCGGTTTTGCTATTACTTGGAGATACAATTTATCAGAGCTACAGTGATGTTCCTTGTACAAGACAGCTTCTGGATACATATGAGCAATATGGAAAGCCTATGGTAGCAGTACACTCTGTTCCTATAGAAGATGTATCAAGCTATGGCATATTCAGTGGCGTATGGGAAGACAACGAAGAAAAAGTCATGAACCTTGTTGCAATTGCGGAAAAACCTACTCCTGAGTATGCGGCTGAATACCTTATAGTTTCAGGTAGGAGAGATTCAAAGGCATGTTATGCGGCATTTGGAGCTTATGTCATAGATCAGAGTATCTATGACAGACTACAGTATGCAACTGATAATAATATAACTAATGCAAAAGGAGAAGTTGAGCTAACTGATGCGCTTGAGTATGTGCGTGACAGTGAAGGAATGTATGCTTTTGTGCCTGATGGAGAATCTTATGATATAGGTAATGCGAAGGCATATAGAACCACGGTTACATCATTTGGAAAATCTTAATATGATAATAGCAATAAAGGAATATTATTATGAAGAATCCGGAAACAATAGCAGCAATAGAAAGAGAAGCAATCGTTCAACTAAAAAATATTAACAGAAAGTCTTTTAAGGCAAGATGTAAAAATATGGCTAAGAAGATTATGGGACGAGCTTCTGAACCCAAAGATATGCTTTTCTGGCCTGTAGGAATGCTTCTTATGGGACTAACTCAGACATCATCAGAATCTGTTGCAGATGACAGTGAATTAGTAGAGCTGTGCAAAGAAGCGGTGAAGAATTATTATGACATTTGGAAAAAAAAGCAAAAAGGTCGCGTAACTCATGTTGACGATGCCCTTGCAGGCTTTTCTTTACTAAAGATGTATGAGTTGACTGCAGATAGTAGATTTCTTGATTCAGCTCATGATATTTTTAATTTTCTTAGAATGGCATCTAAAGACAAGGAACGATCTATCATCTACAATGTCTCTGGAAAAGATGATTTTATACTGGCAGATGGTGCTGGTATGACTTCTCTTTTTTTATCTTACTATGGATATATTATGGATAGTCTTGGAGTTGAAGATGAAGCTAAAGAGGCGTATGAACTTGCTACTACGCAGCTCATAAACTTTATGAATAATGGTTGTGATATGAGAACCCATCTTCCATACCATGGATATAGTCTTACTCGTGGCAAACTTGGGATTATCGGTTGGGGACGGGCTGTTGGTTGGATTATGATGGGAATGGCCGGATGTGCCATGTTTGTTCCGGATACAAATATTGAAAAAAGTAAAATCATGGAATGGATATATGATTTATCAAATGTGGTAATTTCTTATCAAAGAAAGGATGGGGCTTTTTCATGGGCTCTTCCTTGCATGGAAGGACATGTCGACTCTTCTGCTACAGGAATGATAGGATGGGGCATCAAAAATCTATATCCATATATAGAATGCCGCTCTGAGAGATTAAGAGAACGAATTGATAATATGGATAAGGCATTATTATACATGACCCAAACCAACGGTTGTGTGATAGAGTCATTAAGCCCTTGTGAGGATCTTGCAGTTCATAGACAAGTATATAACTGTAATGCTTGGGGACAAGGAGCAGCTCTAGCATGTCTTAAAGCTCAATAAAATCATACATACATAAAACTGCCCACTTGGATGCTGGCCCGTTCAAGTGGGCAGTTTGAATGTTTATATTTTGCATATTTCATAAATACCTTATAAGAAAAATCTAGATTTTAAAAGCTGTAAATTATCAGGTGCTAATAATTCAAAAAAGAAAAAACTTAAGCTGTCAAATAGCATATATAATGCTTAAAAAATAATGAAAATGCTAAAAATATACTAAAATACCGATAAAATCAGAACTAAAATAACGACTCGCAATACGAGGAAAAACATGGAAACTAGACACTATAAACAAACGATCTATTCCATACCAGAACTGCGTTACAAGAATAATATCAATATTGCGAACGCAAACAAACGAAATCCCCGACCTAGAAAAACGACGTTTCGTCAGAAATTGAACAAAAAAATTTTTAGCATATTATAATTATTTTGTGCTTGTGAAGAGCACATATAATTCTTTCGGCTTGGTCATTAAAAAAGGACTTCTTTTAGATAATGAACCAAGTACTGTCGGGCTTGAAATGGCCCATACCGCGTATACGAGTGGGGGAGTTAGTATTCGATAGGTTCTAGGTATATGCGTTATTGTCATCCTCTATTAACATGGCAATGACGCAGACTGCCATCGTTTGTTACACGTAAGATTTTTAACATGATAGTATTATAAAATGAAACTTCGCACTTGCCAAAAGATTTGTAAGCGGTGCATCAATATATTTTGAGCTCAAAGACATAGATAAAAAAATATAGACTATTGGAAAGAAGAGGATTAAACTGTAAAGCCTTCTCGCTTTAGATACTTCATTGACCAAGCGGGAAGGCTTTATTTTATAATGTTAGGATGATCAAACTTTTTGAGGATTGCCAAGCGTTATGAGGAACTAACTTGAGGGGCAGGTTATTTCACCCCTATAGCATCCTTGACTTCTTTGATGCTCATTCCGGTATTTCTTGCAATTTTAACTATATCATCGTATTCAAGCTTGGATCTGCTGATTCCGTATCCGGAGACTCTTTTTTCCCTTACCTGTCCCAGAGGTGTATTAAGAGTTTCTGATTCTCTGCTTAATATATACCTGTTACAGATAGTCTCTCTGATCCCGATTGTTGTAGTGTGCTTGAATATATTTTTTACCATCATATCTCTATCTGATACAGAGCATATAACTGTTAAGAGAGTGCCTGGTCGATTCTTCTTCATAGTTATTGGAGTGGAAAAAACGTCTCTGGCACCGGCTTCTAACAGCTTTTCAAAAGCAAAGCCTATCTCTTCACCGGTCATATCGTCGATATTACAGCGAAGCTCTATGATAGAATCGTTGATTGCAGATTGAGAGGTAGGTGCATCCGGATAAGGCCTTTTTGCTGTATCATCCGGCATTGCCATATCAGGGCTAGGATTATAATTGTTGCTGCTTGTAGCGTAAGTATCATGCCCGATTATCGCTCTGACGCAGTTGGCCCGTTCGAAGTCTTTAAATCCCATCCCATAGCCTATGCTATCTGAAGTCATGGCTGGCATAGACTTAAACTCATCTACAAAATATTTTAAAATAGCAGCTCCAGTAGGAGTGCACAACTCACCCTTAATATCCGTGCTGTACATAGGGATTCCTTTTAGGATAAAAGCTGTTGCTGGAGCAGGAACAGGAAGTATTCCGTGAGCACATCTTACCTGACCGCTACCAACATGAATAGGAGATGCTATGATCTTATCGGCACCAATGCGCCTTATTAGAATACACGCAGCTGTGATATCTGCGATAGCATCCATTGTCCCCACTTCATGAAAATGTATATCCGTTATCGGCTTGTTATGGACATGCCCTTCTGCAGTGGCTATGATTTTGTAAATTGATCTGACATCAGATTTGATTGAATCTGAAACATTTAAATTATCTACTATGCTATTGATCTTCTCAAGACTTGCATGACTGTGATGGTGTTCATGATCGTGGCCATGCTCATGAAAATCATCATGCCCGTTCTGATGTCCGTGATCATGTTCATGGAAGTCATCATGCTCGTGCTGGTGCCCGTGATCGTGTTCGAGAAAATCTTCATGACTATGTTCATGAAAATCTTCATGCTCATGCTGGTGCCCGTGATCATGTTCATGGAAGTCATCATGCTCATGCTGGTGTTCGTGGTCATGTTCATGGAAGTTATCATGCCCATGGTGGTGCGCGTTATCGTGTTCATAGAAGTCATCAGGTCCATGCTGGTGCGCGTAATCGTGTTCATTGAAGTCATCACGCCCATGATGGTGCCCGTGATCATGTTCATGGTGGTGTCCATGATGATCCTCATGCAACGCTTCCCCCTCATCAGTGCCATGCACTTTCACACTTACATGAGTACCTGTGATCCCGCATTTGACGCTTCTTTCCACATCAAAACGCACATCAGGTATATTAAGAGCAGAAAGATCTTTGATCGCTTCTTCTTTTTCTTTTTCATCCATTGCATCAAGAAGGGCAGCAGTGAGCATATCTCCGGCAGCTCCCATTCCCAGATCAAGGTACAGTATTTTCATATAAAACTCCAATTTCCAATCCTACCTCATATGATTTATAAGACTAGCCTGATAAGCCGCTCCAAATCCATTATCGATATTGACCACAGACACACCGCTTGCACATGAATTCAGCATTGACAAAAGAGCTGATAACCCGTGAAAAGATGCACCGTACCCGACAGAAGTCGGAACAGCAATAACAGGGCATTCGGCAAGACCGCCAATAACACTTGCGAGAGCCCCTTCCATCCCGGCGATAGCGATTATGACCTTAGCACTCATAATATCATCCATATGAGCAAGAGTTCTGTGAAGCCCGGCAACTCCCACATCATACAGCCTTGTCACGTCATTACCCAGAAACTCAGCAGTAAGCGCAGCCTCTTCGGCAACAGGTATATCGCTTGTTCCGCCGGTAGCTACGACAATCTTGCCAAGCCCGTCAGCTTTCGGGAAGTCTCCGATGATCCCTATATTAGCCTCTTCATGATAGTCGATTTTGATAGTCTTATTGCTAGAATCAGCATTAGCCTGACTTGCAAGATCATTAAAACCAATCTGTCCAACAAGCTTACTCTTTACCTTCTTAGCCTTATCCGGATCCATCCTTGTTATCAGGATGCGCTCCTGGCCACTGTCTGCCATGGTTCTGATTATCCCGGCGATCTGATCTGCAGTCTTGCCCGCACCATAGATGACCTCATAAGCCCCGTTTCGTATCTTCCTATGAGTATCAACCTTGGCATAGCCTATATCTTCAAAAGGCCTCTTTTTGAAAAAAAGCTCTGCTTCCTCAACCGAGATCTCGCCGGATTTGATTTTTTCAAGCATCTCATGGATATTTTCCACGACTTGCCTCCTTATCGCTGTTTTTAGTAAGAAATAATCCATCTTCCTGCATCAACATCAGCATTGTTTTCCTATTGTAGGATTATCCTATATTTACTATATCCTATTTTGATGTATTAATAACTTCGTTCATGCTGCCAGTCCTGTAGCCCTGCATATCCAAAGTCACATATGAAAATCCAAACTCCTTGAATTTACTAACGATCTTACTACGAATACTATCGTCCACAAGCTTTGCAATATCACCTGCCGGGACCTCAATCCTTGCAATATTCCCATGGACGCGCACCCTGTACTGCACAAGCCCAAGCTCTGCCAAGAGGTTTTCTGCCCTCTCCACCATCTTAAGCTTACCGGCAGTGATCCTCTCTCCATACGGAACCCTGGAGGCAAGACATGCAAACGACGGCTTGTCCGAAGTAGGAAGACCTAGCTCTTTGGAAAAAGACCTTATCTCAGCCTTAGTAAGACCGACCTTCCTAAGAGGACTCAGTACACCAAGCTCCTTCACAGCCTCAAGCCCCGGCCTGTAATCACCCAGATCGTCCATGTTCGAACCCTCTGCCACATATTCGATTCCGTTTTGCCTTGCTATATCAATAAGCCCGGAGAACAGAGTGTGCTTGCAGTAGTAGCACCTGTTCTTGGGATTTGAAGCATAGTCCTCAGACTCAAGTTCATTTGAATTAAATATAAACTGCCTGATGCCCTCCTTTTTACAGAAGGCATCAGCTTCATCATACTCATGTCTGGGAAAAGAAGCTGAAGCAGCAGTCACGGCTATCGCTTTATCTCCAAGCACATCGTGCGCCACTTTTAGAAGAAAAGTAGAATCAACCCCTGCCGAAAAAGCAACGGCCACACTTCCCAGTGACTTTAAATATTCTTTTAAATCGTCTAACTTATTAGTACTCATTAAAAACTCCAACGAATGATCTTTTAATTCTTTCAATACGCTTATCAATAATATCTACACAGATGCTTTTCTTAAGAAAAGACAACAATCTGCGCAGCTTATTTTTCCAAAACATCATTCAAAAACTCTAGCGCAGTCCTTGAGCCTCTCAATAACATCAATATGCTGAGGACAAGCGCTTTCGCACTGACCACATCCGATACATGCCGAAGCCAGGCCTCGTCCCTCAGTAACTCTCTTATAATCAGCCTGACCCTGCTCAATCTGCTCCCAGATCAGCTGCTTATTCCTGGCTGCGAAGATGTCCGGGATTGGAATCTGCATAGGACATCCCTTAGTGCAGTAGTGACATGCTGTACAAGGAATCGAATTAACAGATGCAAGAGCTTTCTGGGCCTTGTGTATAGTCTCAAGCTCATCTTCAGACAGCTTCTTGAAATCTCTCATATAAGAAAGGTTGTTCTTCATCTGCGCCACATTGGACATACCAGAGAGAACAGTAAGGATTCCGTCCATAGAAGCTACATATCTGATAGCCCATGAAGCAAAAGACATATCAGGCGCGGCATCTTTTAAAATCTCCTGAACAGATGCAGGCGGATTAGCAAGAGCGCCGCCCTTAACAGGCTCCATTACGACAATCGACTTGCCGTGCTTTCTTGCAACTTCATAACATGCACGTGACTGAACAGTCGGATTATCCCAGTCAGCATAGTTTATCTGAAGCTGTACGAATTCAGCATCAGGATGCTTTGCAAGAAGCTCGTCCAGAAACTCCGGAGTATCATGGAAAGAAAATCCCCAGTGCTTTATAAGACCTTTTTTCTTCATTTCTTTTACAAAATCCCAGATACCATACTCGTCGTACTTGCCAATATTGCCCTTTCCAAGAGCGTGCAGAAGATAGTAGTCAAAATATCCTGCGCCGGTTCTTTCAAGACTGATCTCCAGCTCTTTTTTGGCATCCTCTGCATTCTTACATCCTGAGTAGCCAGCATTAAGCTTGGTTGCAAGAGTGTAGCTATCACGCGGATGCCTCTCAACAAGCGCCTTCCTTGTGGCTTCCTCTGAACCCTCATATACAAAAGCTGTGTCAAAATAAGTAAGACCAGCTTCAAGGAACATATCTACCATCTTAGAGGTCTGCTCGACGTCAATAGTGTTTGTCCCCTCAATCCTTGGAAGTCTCATAAGACCAAAACCAAGCTTGGGCGTTTTTTCTCCAAAATATCTTTCTTCCATAATCTCTTCTCCTTACCTGTAATGCCTGAAGTTGACATCATCGCCTTATCTTCATGAATGATCTATTGGCCATTATATTGCCACAAACCCGCCAGATGCTTTGCATTGCCGGCGTTATAAATGCAAATATCTGCCAAATATTTGCATCAATTAAATTGTGTATAAAACCTATATATAATGTTATCAATAACGAGACACTTGTATCAATAGTAATTATAAACTTTTATGATTATTTAATATATGACTTCCCGCTGGGGTGTGCCAGTCCGTCCAAGTGGGAACTTTGAGATATATGTCAAGTAGATGCAGGGGCGTTTATGAGTGAGGCGGCATTTTCATGGAATGTGACGCATACGAATAATAGTGGTATAGTATACGTATATACGATAATAAATATCAAAAGAGGTGCTTATGACCGAGACTTATCTTGATATGATGGAAACATCCCTCATTAAGAAAATTGAAGTTATGAAGCAGATTGAAGCACAAAACATAAGGCAAAAAGAGGCTCTTGTCATGGAAGATGGATTCGATGAAGAGACTTTTGATGATGCTGTCAGGATCAAAAGTGGCCTTATTGACAGATTGACTGAATTAAATGAGGGCTTCGCCGGTCTCTATGACAAAGTCAAAGATGATATTACTGCTGATAAGACAAGGTACCGCGCTCAGATCGAGCACATGCAGGACCTGATCCGCACTGTAACAGATATCTCTAACACCATCGAGATCCAGGAGACCAGAAATAAAGAGATTGCAGACAATATTTACTCCGGGATATTTTCCGGTTTAAAGAAAAATGGAATCAATGGAATAAGGCAAGGGATAGATAATGAAGTTGGGCAGGGCATAGATAGAGATGTAAGGAAGGGAATAGATAAAGAAGCAGGGAAGGGCATGGATAAAGAAGTATTACAAAGCTTAGATAAGGAAGCAAGGCAAAACGCTGCAGTAGCATTTAGCTATCGTTCCGCCATGACGAAGTCTTCAAATATACAGCCCCACTTTTTTGACGATCACAGCTAAAGCTTTATATCGCGGCCGCTGAACTAACATGTTATAATAAGACATCTACATATGAGATATCGCGGTAGCTGCAAAGGCTGCCGCTTTTTAGGGTGATTTTTTATTATAGTAAAACAGGTGGTTATATTATGAGGGGTGATACTAAAGCTGGTAACAGCTTTCTTTATATGTTCAAAGCTATTGCATGCATTCTGGTCATTTTCATTCATTGTCTTTTCCCGGGACCATTTGGCAAGGACGTTCAGGCATTGTCCAGATTTGCAGTGCTTTATTTTTTCGTGATATCAGGCAGATTCTTGCTCAAAGACCTACCAATCGGCACAGATCCGGCTATTATCAGAAAACGCATGCTGTCCAAGATAAGCCATCTTGCGGTGATAACGCTCTCACTTACTCTTTTGTACAATGTATATTCACTGATCATAGCAGGCACAGTAGGCTACGGGATCAAGGACCTTGCATCCCAGAAATATAACCTTCATGAGCTCTGGCTCCTTTTCGTGTTCAACTCCGGCAAGATAATCTATGACTATACATATGATATAGATCACCTTTGGTATCTGTACGCTGTCCTTTATGTATTCGTCCTCGTATTCATATTCTCAAAGTATGCCAAAAAATGGAGCGGGTTCCTTAGTCTGTTTTTTACCGTAATGCTCTTTTTCGCAGAACTACTGCAATTATATTATCCGATAAGGCCTTTTGACATCAGCATCCGCACCTGGTACGTTGTCAGAAACTGGCTCCTGGAAGGAATCCCCTTTATCATGGGCGGAGTCTGGCTTGACAGCGTAGTCAATGATGCAAGAAAGTCTAGGGCAGCAGATGCAGTGCGCCGCGTCATTCAATCCTGCACCTTCAGTACTTCTGCCCGTAAGAATCGCATCATACTTCACATTCTGGCCGTGGCAGGCCTTATCATGTCAGCTGTTGAATACAGACGATTTGGAGATATGACAGTATATGCGGGTTCTGTAGTGACCCTCGTCGCAGTCATGCTCCTTGGCGAAGTCTACGGCCAGTTACATGACAGATTTACCGTCCCTTTCTACCTATATCATCTGGGCAAAGACCTGTCCGCGTCGGTATATTATTTTCATATCATGATAATTTCTATTATAAGTAGGCTCTTCTATATATATGATGGAAAAGAACTTCTGAGTTGGCTAAAACCATTGATAGCCGTTGTAGCATCAGTGATAGTTGCGGAAGTGATCTGTTATTTCAAATATAAGCTAAAGATGGGAAAATAAGGATTGACAATAAGGGCTGCCTCAAAGGGTGGCGTATGTTTGGCAAGTGCGAAGTTTGAATAAATGAAAAGTAGGCAGTGAAAAGTGTAAATAGTGTTATTGGCATAGAGATTTTTTAAACAGGGATTTAATCAAAGTATATTTATGACTTGATTTGTTTGAAGAGCAGTTCTAATATAAATCAGTTGTAAATGTTGTATTTACGTGGATTACGGCAGATTTAGGTGTGAGATTGCTTTACGACGTACAATACATATTTTGACGATAAAAAAATATTGAAAAAAATTAGAAAAATTGCTTGACACCATAGGTTGAGTTTGATAGTATATATCTTGCGCTGCGGCGGTAACGCTTCTACGAAAACAGCGCAGGAATAAAGCTGAAAGATATATAGCTTTTATATGGAGCGATATCGAAGTGGTCATAACGAGGCGGTCTTGAAAACCGTTTGGCGGCAACGCCACAAGGGTTCGAATCCCTTTCGCTCCGCTTGTAATCATAAAGCGGCATAGGACAGGATACATCGTCCGCTGTTAATTAAGAGATTAGATCTAAGTTCATTTGAATATGATCTATGAATCAACCTTTTTGCAGAAGTACTCAAGTGGTTGAAGAGACACCCCTGGAAAGGGTGCAGGTCGTTAATAGCGGCGCGAGGGTTCAAATCCCTCCTTCTGCGCTCATCTGCTTAGCAGATGTAGATTACATAGAACTTTGACAACTTAACAGTAATGCAACCCTGAAAATTCCAGTTCTTCTTTTAAAGAAGGACAGAATGTTCAGAAGAACAAAAACCAAAAGTAAATTTTTGATGGTTTAGCCACCATCAAGCTGTTAGAAATAACAGTGGAGCAGAATTATTCTGATTAAGTCAGCATAAGTCTGAACCGGAAAGAACAATTATTTTAAAGTGAGAGTTCGATCCTGGCTCAGGATGAACGCTGGCGGCGTGCCTAACACATGCAAGTCGAACGGAGTTTAACGCTGATGAAGCTTCGGCAGATTCTTGTTAAACTTAGTGGCGGACGGGTGAGTAACGCGTGGGTAACCTGCCTCATACAGGGGGATAGCAGTTGGAAACGACTGATAACAC
>NZ_FOER01000008.1:0-166360 GCF_900110805.1 Butyrivibrio sp. TB
CAGGAATCGCGAAAGATTTCTTGCGTAGACGTTTGACAGCAGTAGAAAACGAAGAATTAGGAATTCCATTTGCTTGACAAAACTGAGAATCGGATAGCCCGCTCTTTCTGCAGTCCATAATGAGTCTGTACCATTCCTCATCTGTTCTGCGAGGTTGTGGTTTCTTTGGATTCGACATAACAGCTCCTTCCAAGTCGTAGTGAAATGTTCATCATTCGACTTTAAACATAGTAAAATGTACGTTATTCGAATCCATTATGAACCTAATTAATTGCGGTAGCGATCCACCTAATTTTTTCGCGCTTACCATGATCCTGGCATTTGCGTATTTTCCGTTTATTTGTATCAAAATAAAACCTCCGTGGGCGTTTTGGGCATGCCAAAAACACCTCTGATTAACGTTAGAGGTCATATTGTTGTCTTAGTGTACTGACTCGTCATCTTCAGTCGAATAAAGATTATTCTAAGCCGAGTGGTTCTAAATCCTTTACATGGAAAAAGCTGGTAGAAATATCAGCCTATGAGACTAAGGACAACCATGCCTCTTGTATATATAGTTGCGTAATTAGTATTCATGTTTGATGTCATAATTGTCCTCCTTTCTGCTCGTAAGTGAGCAAATCAATGTTTTCGTTTCCTGGATGATTGTAGCACTTGGATTGGCGAGCGGTCAATAAAAAATAGCGCCAGCCATCTTACAATGTTGTAACAATGACTGGCGCGCAAATTCAAATAAAATCTCATCCCTCCATAACATCAGGTAATGGGAATGGAATAACATTTGTTGGTTCATGTTGGCTTGCCTTCCATAATGTCAATTTAAGTTGCATGTTAAGCCAACTCTCTGCAGAAGTATTTGTAGCTTTACTAATACGCAGTGCCATCTCCGGACTTAGCGAAGTCTTTTCATTTATAAATTCAGAAAGTGCTTTTCTGCTAACACCTAACATTTTGGCCGCGTCTGTTACTGATAAATTCAAGGGTTTCATTACATCTTCTAAAAACACCGATCCTGGGTGTGTTGGTTTACGTGTCATCTTGATGCTCCTTTCTTAATGATAATCCATATAATCTACAAGATAGGCATCCTGCCCTTCAAAGTAAAATGTCATTCGCCAGTTTCCATTTACTGTAACTGACCACATTTCTTTCATATCACCTTTTAGAGGATGTAGCCGATATCCAGGCAAATTCATATCTTGTGGACTAGTACTAGCATCCAATCTATCAAGCATTCTGGCTAATTTAGGTGCATGATCAGGCTGTATTCCTTTTTTTGATCCAGTTTCAAAGAACTCTTTTAGTCCTTTATGTGTAAATGATTTTATCATAATATAATTGTACCTTGTAACGTGTCAGGTGTCAATTCCAATTCTACCCTTAATAAATATTCACATGAATCATGCCGCAAAATACTTATCAATGTCAGTAGTAATAATTCCTTTATTTCCATACTCCTCTATTGCTGATACCGGAGACAAAACAACAGTATTATCCTCTGTTGTATCAGTGGATTCACTGCTGTTAATGCAGCGCATAAAGTGAACAAGGTTCTTGCTGTAATATGACAGGATTTCAACATTTGATTGTTTTTTCTTATCATTGCAGCGCTCAACTACAACATCATTTGCTCTGCCATTTATGATTGCGTCTTTCAATTCAACTGAGTTCAGATACTTGCCATCAAGCTTATATACAGAGCACAAAGAAGCATCAAACAAAATATATTTTCCAAATTCTTCCACATAGACCTCATTAACTATATGGCATTCTCTATCATCTGAATCCGCGCTAAATAAGCCTTCATAAAATGCCTTGATTCCATTAGCTCTAAGTACCCCTGCAAAAATTATCGACATGCCGCGACAATTGGTGCATGAGCCAAACTCGTCTGCTTCTAACATTTTGGCAATTGTTCCTCTTTTCTTTTGGTTCAATACGCTCATTCCATTCTGTGTAAATAGTTCGCACATCTTAGTAAACAGCTTCCAAATAGACGAAAAAGATGAATCCTTAACTCTCTCAAAACCTCTTTTATCAAGTTCAGCAAGTACTTCAGGATTATTGAACTCATATTTATAATCTATAAGCTTCTCATCACTTGAATATTCATTGTTTGCCTTAAGAAAATCAACATTTTCTTCGGGAATTATGCTATATGATTCGCAAAAATCCGCCTCATCAGAAATTTTATCAAGTTCAAAATCAAATTTTAGTTCTTCGCTAAGCTCCATATGAATATTAAGCTTATCACCATTAAGCACCATTGCCACGTCATATGGAGTGCCACTATTGATCAGGACTACATTAGCTTCTTGATCAGTGATGTTCTTGATCTCATCAAAGTCGCCGTGTATCTGTCCAATATCCAGAAGTGAAAACTGAACAAACTCTTCGCCATCTTCCTTTTCACCAATAAATATCTCCGCCTTCGAAACCAGGAACGATCCTTTGTAAACTCCGTAAATACTTTTCTTCATGTTTTGTCTTCTCCTTGGTAGTCTAATTATTGATTTTTTCTTCGCATATCAATGTAATGCATCATCTCTAAGCTGAACACTAATAGGCTCGCAGTTATTGACCTTAAAACTTAAAGTTTCTTCTTCCGAAAGATTATTGAGAATTTTCACAATACATCTAATCACGCAATGATGAGTAACAATCGCAACTTTCTTATAGTCCTTACTAACTAATTCCTGTAAAAAGTCTCTAACTCTTTCGCAAACATCTCCATAGTTTTCGCCGCCAGGAGCCTTAACTGTAAAGCTATTTCTAAACTGCATAAACTCCGGATCTGTAAAATACTTTATATAACGAGGATCTTTTTTCACACTCTCTATGGTCAAACCTTCAAATTCGCCTAAGGATCTTTCCTGCAGCCGCTTATCTACAATTATATCTCTGTCGGTTATAGTCTTCGCTGTTTCAATTGTTCGTATCAGATTCGAAGAATACCAGGCATCTATGTTTTCAAGAATCGGGTTCCCAATGAGAGATTTCGCTTGCTGATACCCCCGCTCAGTCAAATTGCAGTCCCATCTTCCCGTATAAACAGCAGACTCACCTTTCAAAGCATTGCCCAAGCTTTCACCATGCCTGATTAATACTAATTCCATCATCATATCTCCAAAGAATATACAAGTAGCTCAATTCCTTTATAAGTGCAGCTTTCGACAAGCTTGCCACCACAATTAAGAATTACATGCTCACTGGCAGTGTTAGAAGGTTCACAAGCTATAGTAACTTCTGACATCCCTTGCTGTTTAAGCCATGCCAAAAGGCGCCTGAGCATCCACTTGGCATAGCCATGCCCTCTATCGCAAGGCCTAACCGAATAACCTATCCGGAACTTCGGATCAGCTTCGTATCTGTACTGTATCATTCCGATAAGGTGATCATCAGACTTCCTTACGCACAAAAACTGCACGGCTTGCCCTCCAATCTTGGATGAAGCATCAGCTGCTGCCCTCTGTCTGCAATTCTCAATGTACTCAAGCGGATTCTCATATTTTCTAAGAGACCCGCAACCATCCATGTGGTCTTCGCAGTCCAGAAATTCCTGTCTGTATGCGCTAATCTCATCGGCATATTTGTCCTCAGCTTCTACTAATTTAAGGTCTGCCTCAGGTCTTTTTACTCTGGTAAAAAACTCCTTGTCATCTTCATGGTGGATATAAGCGCCATTCTTAAGCTGCGTTTTCAAAGATGCTGGGTTATCCTTATGAACCGACATATAGATCTCGTCTTCCGGAATGGTCTCCCATGCCTTTTCTATAGTCAGGCGCAGGCCTTCATTGGCATATCCTTTGCCTCGGTATTCTTTTTTGATTCCATATCCTATGTGGCCGGCGCCATTGGCAAGCGCTTCGCACAGGTGATGCCTGATCCTGAAAAGTCCTACGATCGTATCGCCATCCCACAGGAAGTATTCTGTTCCGGGAACATGTCCGGGAGAAAGGTTTATTCCATTGGATTTATCTATATATCCCGGGAGAATCTTCTTTTCAAACTCTTCGTATGAGCAACCATAATCCTTATTGGTGAAGCCGTTTTCGTCCTCTGGAAGCTGAGTAATAAACTCATACTCCTTTTGCACATCTTCCATGTTTGCTTCTTTTAGATATACTTTTTTCATAGTTTTATCCTTCTTTACTAGGGGCGTTTCTTTCAAGCCTGTATGTTATCAGTGTCATTTTATCATTAACAACCTCTTCGCCGCCGAATCTTACAAATCCGCATTTTTCGTATAAGTGGCAGTTTCTCGGCTCCTGAAGTATTGTTTCAAGTATCCATTCCTTATCTAGTTCATTCTCTTTTACCGGAATAAGGTCTATTTTTCCCATTATTTTTTTCTCCCGATCACTCTGTACCAGTCAATCTTGTCAAAATCCGTCTCTGGGACGTTACAAGGAAACGGCTTAATTTCTATATCCGTATAGCCCATGGCTTCCATCTTCTCAATCACCATGTCCTTGGGAAAAGGATTATAGTGTTCCTCAAAAACTTCCTTTTGGAAAATATGGTTATCTCTTTCGAAAGTATAGATCAGATTAAAAGTAATGGAGCCATCACTATTATGATCCCAAACCTGGATCAGATTTATACGATTGCCGTCTTTGAACATAGGATTATAAAAATAGAATCTCTGATTCTCACGCTGTATCATCTCCCAATTTCGAGAATCAAAGCATAGGAAACCGCCTTGTTTTACATGAGCATCCATTTGCTCCAGAGTCTTTAGTACGTCTTCGTTCGAGACATATGCCAGAGAGTTGCCGGAACTAACAACGCAGTCAAATAACCTATCTTCCCAACAGGAAAGATCACGAAAGTCACTGCATTTTAGCTCGATACTTTTTCCTTTTTTATTTGCTTTCGTAGCACACTTAGAAAGCATAGCTTCACTTAGATCTGAACCGTATACTTCTATACCAAGATCCAGAAGCGGTAATGTTAGTCCGCCTGAACCGATGCTGACATCAAGGACAGTATCTATTTTTCTGTTTCCTAGGAATTCCTCCCAATCTTTACGTATAATCTCAGTTCGAGCATCACTTTCTATCAGATCATATATGTCTGCTCTGTCGTATAATTTCGCCATAACATCACCTCTGCTGTCAATAAATCTAATACTACTATATTGTCATAACTTATATGCCATAGGAATAAATTTAATCCCATGCTTTTCCTGTTCCTCAGATATTTTTGTAAATCCAAGACTTTTATAGAATCTCAAACCATAAGGCGAAGAATTCACAGTTATTTCAGAAATATTGTCATTATTTGATCTTATGTCGTTGCAGATATGCTCAAAAAGCATTCTTCCAATTCCTTGTCTTTGGTAATTTCTATTAACAAAAGCCAGCATTATATGCGAAAGCTTTCGCATAGTCATCACAGCAACTATTTTTCCATTATCGAAAGCTCCATACATCTTGAACTGACCTTCGATACAGCCTTTTCTAAAATCATCATTCTTAATAATATCATTTACAAAAGAATCCACACCTTCTGAAGAATAATCTGGCGCTTCAAACTCCATAAAGACACGTAGGATAAGGTCCAATGCATTGTCAATTTCATTTTCAGAAACAAGCTTAATATCCATCACACAGTTCCTCTAAATCTGCATCCTATAGAACAAACCTTCCCCTATAGGCGTTGTCTTTCTATATGGTTCGATAGTTGCTCTTCATAGGGAATACTATTATAGATTGAATAATCTCCAGCATATTTCCAGTCAGATATTATGCTCTTTTCTACGTCAGTAGTCACATGATATTCCAACATAACATTTCCTCATCAAATGTTCATCCATATCCCTTCATCATGGATCTCTGCATTTTCTACACTTCTATAAAATCTCTGAGCTTCATCATTTCGCGCCATAAGTGCTATCAACATAGATGTACCTCTATTCTTCAGCTCTTCACGAAGCTTTGTAAGCATCATCTGAGCAACCTTAAGATGCCTTTTACTTTTGAGAACACATATCCAGTCAAGGTATGCTGCATAACACTCTCCATCATTTCGGCTTGATACGATTGAAGCATCAATTCTGCCAATAACAGCGTCCCCCTCTAACGCAAGAAATGACACTGCATTAACAAATCTTTTATCTGAAAAAGAAGCTATGATTTTATCCCTATACTCATTATCAGGCTCCCAGAAATATGTATCTGGCTCTTCCTGACGTAATCTCTTTTCATAATCTATCACTTTATCAACGTAATCTCTTGTAAACTCAACTATTTCTATCATTTCTATACCTTTTAAAATACTTCTCCTGTTTTATTATCCTTTTCAAAAACACTGTCACAGTACTGATTCCACTGGATCTCATACTGCTCATGTGTAAGTAACTGCATATCTTTTGGCGTTTTGATTTCTCTTTTTACTGCTTCATTAACAAAGGGCCATACCCACTCATCGCTTTCAGATATAACAGCCTTAACTGTTTCATAGCCTCGCTCTACTGCAAGGTAAAGTCTTGTATGCCCATCCAGAGATATATAACGGTTGTTACAAGGCTTAGCCTGTATAACAATATCGCTTTTGTCATGAACGAAAGTTTTTACAGCCTCTAACTTGGTTTCATCGATAAAAAACTGTGATGGTTGTATATCTGATAGCTTTATTTCTACCAGTTGTTCCTGCTCAAATTCAGATACAGGATTATTATCAGAATCAATATATCTTGTAATATGAGGCGCATTAAAGCGGAATTCCTCGATTAAATCAACATATACTGAAGCATCCTTCCCCTTGACAATTGCTGTTATGTTGTCAATTATTTCAACTTCATAAGGCTCTCCATCTATCAGATAAGCCCCGTGTTGATTAAGAACCATCTGAGAAAACCTGGTATCATCGTATGAATCTATCCTTACAATATCTCTATTATCTGAGCTCATATTGCTTTCCTAACATCATTATTTTAAACTGCATTTTATCTATTTACACTTTACTCATAGTATATTTTTCTAACATTCTAGTATAAAAGGTATATACTCACGATTTCGCAAGCATATGCCTTATAATAACACAGTAAAAAAGGCTATTCTACTAAATTTACAAACTTTAATTCGATCAAAATGCCTCATCATTAATAGATATATGAATAGCGATGATAATCAAGACCAAAAAGAGATTTAATCAGTAAATGAGCTACATAAGTAAGTCCGGTTGGAAAACCAATCGGACTTATGATAACTTTCTCAACAATCTCCTGTTTGGAATTAACAATGTTCAATGAATAACCGCTGTCTTAGCTATTATATGCCAGTCTGGGCTTATTCTCTTGCTTTCTTCTATATAACCAGCCTGCCAAGCCTCAAATTCAGCATTATCCATCCAAACAACCTGACCATCTATGCTGATATCGTAGACTTTTCCATCTTGGTCCTTATCTTCTTCATATGGAAAATTTTTATTTAGTTCATCATCAAGCTCTCCTGTCTCATAATCGTGAAGAAGCTGCTTTGAATTAACCGATGCAATATACACATACTCATTAGTCTGATCGTTATACTGATATAGATCGTAAGGCCAGAAATCATCCTCATACATACTTCCATGAGAAAAGTCACACTTTACTATTCCGTCATCAAAATACTCCATAGTATAGTCAACCAGCAACTTCTCAAAGCATTTCTTTTCCTCATTATATGAAAATATCCATTGCGATATAGTGGATGTATGTCCGCCTTCTATTCTGATAAGAAGTTCCGGTTTTCCATCACCGGTAGCATCGCAAACAGCTACAGAATCCCGATAGGACACATCTTTTTCTTTAGCATAATCCTGTCTCCCACTACCATAACAGTACTCTCCATTTGGCATATACCCAGTAGACTCCAGAGTCTTAATAGCTTGGATAAAAATATCATTTACGCTTTCGTCTTCAGAAAAAACCGGCAGATAGTATTCGATATCTCTGCCAAGCTCAATATTCATATTCCATATCTGGTGGTCATAATTATATTCTGAAGTGATTTCCTGACCTTCAAAAGGAAGATAATTATCAGAAATAAGTTCACTTGTGTATGGTATCGTTATCCAAACTGAATTTCTATCTACATCATAAGGATTAAGAATAATAGTCACACCAATACTATCCAAATACCATATAAATCCTCTGGAATACTCATCTTCGACTATGCCATCATAATCATAAATAATGTATTCATCTATTTTACTTAATGTTGGATAAAAGCTATATTGATACTCCTTTTCCATGAGCAAAAGCTCTCTAACAAGATAATATCTTAGGGTCTCCTTGTCCGGTATCACATCAGAAATCTTGATATTCTCTCCGGTATGGACATTATAGTTGTAAGTTTCATAATATGCAGAAACACTCAACTGCCCCTCATAATCATCCTCAACAGAAAGAATGCATACATACTCAGAATCTACTCTCTGTAAATAATCTGTCCTTTCATGAACAGTCCTCTCAGGATATCCAACAACTCCAATTTCATCAGCATGCTCTATTTGCCATGTTCCATCTGCAATTTCCTTTATTTCCTTATTGAAACCATCTTCATCTTCTTTGATATAAGCTCTTTTTTCATCCGCTACTTGCGAGATTACATCAGCTAGTGCCTGAAACTGTTCTTCACTTTCTTCTGACAAATATGCAAGAGAAATGTTTTTTTCAAAAGACATTTCTCCTCCATCAACACCGCTTCCCGTAATGGTATCCTTATCCTCGTATCTGATAAACTCAGGAATACTTACCGGCTCATTTGTTGCAGCTTGAGTCGCTTTAGTTCTTTCGCCACTTATATCTACATCGCTAACTTTTACCAACGAATAATCATAATCCATATTGAATTCACTTGGGCTATTGTCAGATAAAACAAACTCTTCAACAGTTATATGCATGACTATTTCAGATTTAGAAACAATCATTTTCCCAGTATTGCCCCATTCATCCTCAAAATAGAACTTAGCCCGATCTTCATCAACATCAATATCATCAAATTGTATTTCTGCCGTTTTTTGAGAACCCGAATCAACATTTACTAACTTTCCGGAAAGATGCTTATCACTAAATTCCTCGCAGTAAAATATCATTCCGCCATTGTCATAGATTGTTTCTTCACTGATTCCGAATGTAGTCCAAAGACTTTCGTATGCATCTATAGAATTCGCGTCGTCAGTAGCTCCTTCACTCGAGCTATCAGAAACAGCTTCTTTATCCGATATTGATTCTGTGCTCCCAGCACCTTCTGTATCATTTTTATTTGAATTGGAAAAAGAGCATGCAGAAATAATAAGCATGCCTATAAGAATTACCGAAGTTACTTTTTTTCTCATTTTGACGTCCTTTAAAAATTATGTCATTCAACTAAGAGCAATCTCATTAAACTCAAGCACATACGGACTACCATTCCCCTTCAGTCCTCCAAGTCTTATTTCTCTATCTTCTTAAAAAGCCTTGCGCTCCAGAAATTCATATTGAGTTCGTCAATATAAAAATGAAATATAGCCTTCCAGTTTTTCGTAGCAGTGCTCAGAACCATATATTCTGCCTCTGCTTTGACAGCATCCTCAGCAAAACTGAAAAGCTTCTCTCCAATGCCTTGGGAGCGTTTCTTCGGAGTTACATACAATTCTTCAACTTCAAAGTATGGTGTACCCTCCGGCATAATGGATTTCATCTGCTTAGATCCACAAACTTTACCAAAAAGATACCCAACTATATCGCCATTATCCTCTGCAAAAAATATTCTATTGCCTTCAATATCTGATCTGTCATTTTGGCGATATCCGTAGCAACTGTTCTCTGCTGCCCAGTCCTCTGAAAAACGGATCAGCTTAGCCAGAACGTCTTCATTTAAATCTACTTCATGAATACGCATTATATTATCCTTTACGCTTCTATAGAATCATTAATTCTATCTATCCACTTAACATCATCTGATTCCAAGCACTGCACAAGTTTGCTGAAATTGCTTGAGCCGTCAACATGATCGTCTGTAGGCAACTTGCCGATTCTTTCTTTCATATAAGTATAATTATCAGTATCAATGCTCTTCATTACCTGATCAATCTGATCAGCTCTACCTTTGTAACCTTTAACACCTGTATATTTCTCTATAAGCGGTGCATTGACAGCCTTCGCAGGTCTTTTGATAAACTCATCAGTCCAGTGTTTAGATATAATCTGCATAGTGCATGGATTACCAAATATTATCACTTCTTCAGCAGCGTTATCGACACCATGGAAATCATTTATCTTTCGCTTAATATCTTCATATTGTTCATATGGTTTCTTTTCTGTATCACAGAATATAAGAACAATTTCATAAGATCCATTTTGGTACTTATCCTGATACCGAGCAGGAATATTACCATTTCCCGCCGCATTAACAAGGGCTATTTCATAAACATCATTCCATACCTGTAAATTGTTCAAATGTTCCAGATACTTATATTCCTCATTACCTTCACAGATAATGCAGATTTTATGTTTGTCCGATATATCAGGAAGTCTATTCGCCATCTGCAACTGCTTCCTTCACATTTCCCTTTATACTTAACAGAGAATTTATCAGTTCAGGATCAGGCAGCGCCGCAAAAGCTCCTTTTCGGTACTTTTCTATTATGTCAGATGTATCTCTCACACCATTTTCTGCGGTAAAGTCAGACAATGAATAAACGTAAACGCCCTTTTCATCCTTATCAACAAACCATATCTGTTCCTTTCTGAAAAGGCGTTTGCAATCCATAAGGTTAATATCATGTACTGTGAAGATCATCTGAGCATCAGTATTGAGCTCATTATTAAACATGGCGACGGTGGCTCTTGTAAGTTTAAAATGAATACTGCTATCCAGCTCATCTACTACCAAGATTCGTCCCTGCTCAAGCGCTTCAATAACATAACTTGCCATTGCTGCTATCTTTTTAGTTCCTGTAGAATCAAATAACATACTTGGAACCTGAACGCCCTTATATGTAGAAACCAGTCTGATCTGATCCATTACACTATCTGGAACATCCAGCACTTTTTCCTCAGGCTTTTCATCAGCGTCACCAGACGAAAGCTTTACATTCCCCATTTCCACATATTCAAAATTGTCCATGTAAAGATCTGCATTTTTAATAAAATCAACAACTTTCTGCTGTAGCTGATTCTTGTTTTTCATAAGGTCGATGGTATGCTCCATAGGGATATTATTCATATTGATAACATCTATCTTTTCAGCAAAACCAACCAGAACTTCCTTCATCTCATTGAGTGCCTTAAATTTTGTAGAATCAATAAGGTGGAAAATAACATTATTCTTTGCAACAACAGGCATCATTGTCAAAAGCTCTGTATCTATGCACTCATATTCTTCATTGAGCGTATCGCGTTTCAGCCAGCACACTTCTTTTTCGTTATTGTACTGATCTTTCAACACCTCTATAAATGATTCAAAGACGTAAGCCTCTTTCTTGACATCGTACTTGAAATCATACGAGAACTTTCTTCCACCGGATAAAAAAGTGACTCCAAGTTCACAGATATCGTTGTCTGTAAAAATATTTGACATAAGGCCATTTTTCTTATTCAGTAAAACACTTTTTATAGCTTTAATACACCTTATAAGGCAGGTTTTTCCTGCATTATTAGGTCCGTAGATTCCAGCTGTCTTAAGGACATTAAAGTTATTTTCTTTATGTACATTTGAGGCAAATTTTTTATTACGCATATCAGCTTTCATTGAGAAAGCAATCTGTTCATCAAATGCGAAGCAGTTTTTTGCCCTAATCTCTATAATCATAGCCGTTCCTCCATTAAGGATTTTCCTATTGTTCACTATAATTATAGCATCACAATATTTTTCGTGCAAATATTTTACACATAAAATATTTTACGTTTTAATCTTTCTCTATTGCCCCGGATACCTGAGAAAATAGTAATCATTTCCTTCCAGATACTCCGTCTTGATAAAGCCATGCTTTTTATAAAACTCTTCTGCTCTATAATTATCTCTATGGCATCCGAGAGCTATAGGTCTTACACCAAATTCCTTGTATATCTGTGTAATCACTTTTTCTAAGACTTCGCCACCAATGCCCTTGTTTCGGTAGTTCTTACTTATAACAAAAACCATCAATCGGTAAAAGGGTTGTTCTTGCATTTGTGGTGGATCAGTTTCCCATCTAAGCGCTTCGCCAAGTAATATATAACCAGAACAGACACCATCTACCATAATAATATAGGTATGTCCTATGCAATTATGCGCGATTCCGTATTCGGTTATTTCCATTATTTCATCTATGCCAGAAACAAAATCGGATGGAATATCTTCTCTGTCTACATGACATGCTTCCGCGTAATTATCACGGGTCAACTCTATAAAATCTATCATCATAATTTATAATATTATCCTTCTACCAATAATCGAGCTAAAGATATCTGATTCTTCCTTGCATACAAAGCCGCCTTATACAGTCCCAGACACTGATTAGATGGTACTTCCACGACACAGATATTAGGCTCTCCTTCAACTTCAGCAATTTTCTTATGTTCTTTTCCCATGATCAGAACAATGAGCTCATCTTCATCAACCTGTATTTCCCACACAGGTTGATCTGTATCTAGACCAGCTTTAGCTAAAAGATATTTTGCATCACTCCTGATTTCAGATGCATATGAAGCCTGCTTGTCTGTTGGTTCATCTTTGTACCGATTTGAAAAGTCTTTGAGTCTATCATCTAGTTTTGAAAAGTCTACTCCGACTTTCTTGTATGACCATCACCAAAGAAAGCCGTCATATCTATGGTCGTATCAATAAAAGAATCAAAGTCGCTTGCCTGATCAAGTCTACTCTTAAACAATTCTTCAAAAGTAGTCTTGTCCTTTTCGCCTATGATAAAAGCTGGATGTTCCAATAATGCTGTATATAAAAAATGCAGATCTTCCATAATACTTTAAAGCACTCCTTATCTCTACAAGCAAAAATAAAAGGCACACACTTACTAAAGTGTAAGCATATGCCTTATGATATCATAGCGAGCCTTCATGCACAAAGCCTGTCTCTTTGCAGTATTTTTCAACGGCGTTACTAAGATAAACTAGAACATTTTCTCTTTTCTTTTATAAATAAACCAGCGGAACTCCGTGATTGGAAATGCGTGGTTCCAAGGTCTTAAGATCTTTAATTGGTGATGCATGATACCAGTTCATGAACTTGTTTCTCCGCTTCCAAAATTATCATCCAAGTGCTAGTAAAAATACTTATTGTATATTATATATACTTTAGAATCTCTTCAATATGTTTCACATTCTTGCTGCCCACAATTACATGGTCAGAGCCACTTAACGCAAACTCAAGTAGCTCTTTTACCGAATGATTCTTTAAGGCATCTCCCATGGCAAATGGCATACTGGCTACGGTTTCAAATCCCAATCTGTGGCAATCTTCTGCCAATGTTACTTTCTCGCCTGCAACCATCTGGCTCACAGTGCTCTGAAGATATGGGCAATCAATGTTATACTCAAAGATCACATACTTAAGACTGCTTTTCTCTTTTCCGGCAATATCTGCTCTTCTTTTTATTTCTTCCAATTCAAAATGCCATTTTGTTTCCAACGGCTCTTTTCCCATATATTCTAAAGCAATGCCATAGGATCTTATTTTTCCTTCTCTCACCTTATCTTCATACCAGAAAAAGAGATTTTCCATCTGGTCATAGAACTCTGTTTCGGACATCCCTGCTCTTGAAATCTCCGGGATATGGATATAATGAATATCAATTGTTTCAAGTCACAGATTCTGAAGGCTCTTTTCAAGTGCTATTTCAAAAAACGTAGGGTTCAATGTCTGATACAGGCCATCATACTGATAGAAATCTTCCTCTGTAATTCCTTGCGGTTTCAATATATTTTCAAGGTACATCTTTGGGTTAATTCGTTCTGTAATATCTCCAAAAAGAAGTCCCGCTTTTGATGTAATACAAAAATCTTCTCTGCGTAAAGCACATGATTCAATAAGTGCTCGCAGTGCTATGCCCTCATCCTTTTCAGAAAGCATGCCTCGGTAATTTATAGCTCCGTCTATTGTATTGATACCATGTTGCAACGCATATTCTATAGCACCTCGATACTGCTTTGACACTGTATCTGTAACGTCTCCCAAATGAGTGCCCAGCGTCAAACGCGACATAGCCACATTCGAATAACCTTTTATCATATCTGCCCCCTCAACATTTCTTTTCTCCCAATTTAGCAGTGCAGCGTCTGTCGATAAGACAGGATAAGTTAGGAGTCTAAAACATGCATGCAACAATCCAGCAATTATACTACAATTATTATAAAAGTATTTCATATAACCACAGGAGGTTAATGATGAAAACAATCATAAAAAACGAAATGAAAGTTGCATTCTGGCGCAAATTCTTCGCCCTTCTCGGATCACTTCTTTGGGTGGGATTTAGCGTATTTATGATTGTCTTAGACGTCAGGGATGGAGATATATCCGGCACAATAATAGAGGCCATTATACTTTTATTACTCGGCCTTTTATTTGTAAAACTGAGTATTGAGTATATTTTATTTAATTTGATATGTGTTCCCATGCTGAGTCCTGAATATAGGAGCAAAGATCTTGGCAGGATGCTTAAAAATGAGACTTTTGCCCCCGTGTCATCCGGCTATTCCTTAGACAGCTCCGATAATAAGGTGGTAAAAGAGAGTCAGAACTGGATCGACATAGAAGGCTATCTTTATAACAAAGCTCTTATCGCTGCTATAGCCAAAGATACGAAAGAGCCTAGAACATTGCTTATATCCTATATTGACGGCTGTACCGATATGCACACCTCAAAGAATCCTGAAAAAAGAGATCTCGCCTATGATTCACTCAGAAAGCTTGGTTTCAAGGATATTAGCGAATATCAACTTGATCCCAAATTTGAAGACCTTGATGAGATGTTCTTTGATATCTTTGACCGCGCTGCTAATGAAAAAATGTTCTATGAGCTTACTGCAGACGGTTTGAGCTTTTGGGATATGAGAAAGTTATGGGATGATGAAATTGGCAGAAATAAATAACATTGAAATTCTTTAAAAGCACTGACATCTGCATATATATTTATTTATAGCAAAACCCGTTTACCATTTTATAGTAAACGGGTTTAAAGTTTTCATACTTTTGTTTAATACTCATCTTAGTAATTTATCCCACTCATCTTCGTAATCCATTCCACTCTCATACTCATCTTCGTAATCTTCGTAATCTATTCCACTCTCATAATCATAATCGAAAGGCCGTACTATAATGCCAGACACCGTCAACATTCCTCTATGGTAAAAGAACTTTTTCAGCTCATCATACCCTTGGCAGCACCCATCAACAGTTATCCAAAAAGAACAATCATCAAGAGTTATAATAATCTTTTCTCCTGGAGATTTATGATAGCTTGCAATTTCTACTTTCTCGATATCATAAAGACTAAAAGTATGACTAATTCTAAACATTGATGTATAGATAATCCTGTTTCCTATTATTTTTACTCTTCTATTAATCATGATCAAAACATTACTTACGACTAATAATATACCTACGAACACAGGAATATTCAAACTTTGGCTATCCATGAACTGACTATCGTTCTCCCAAAAATTGAGCCCCATAATAATCAAAACCAATCCAATTAAAACTACAGTAATTCTTGTACCATCATAATACGACACAATTATCGCATTCCTCGACTCACTATTTCTTCCTGAACTTTGACTGGGGCTCATATTTTCTTGATAAATCTGTTTATTATTCATCTTCTTTATCTCCTGGTATTTTGGTTCATTACTAAATTATTCTCATACATCTGATTATTATCCTTCTTCATTTCACCTAAATTTAAAAACTTCTACGATATACCGCTTAAACAGCATTGTACTACCTTGCACCTTATTTCTCTTCAAAATCCGACGAACTGCACAATTTTCAGGATGAGCGGCTTAAAATGCGTAAAAGCATAGTGAAAATGGCTATTCTACTGTTTTTGAAGTATAATGCTTATTGTATACAAGCAGACTTCTCACATATACGAACCAGCATTCCCAAATCCTATTCAGGGGCTGTGATATATAAATCATTGCCAAACTTATAAATCGTTCTATTAAATTCTGGAGCATGATAGATGTAAATCTTAACCTGTTACAAATTTATAATCTGATCAAATCCCGTTTCGTCACTATCAATATGAGATATCTTAATGACTATTTTAGTAGGATCACTTAGTAGTTCTTTTTCCGAATTCTTAAGTAGTGCCTTGGTTTCAACATCCAGTCCTGCATCGATCTCATCCAGAATAACAAGCGAAGCATTAGATTCCATCATGCATTTCATCATGAACAGTTTTTTCTTTTCGCCACCGGAAAGAGCCGCTCCATTTTCTTCTATAATTCCAATCTCAGAATTTAGCTTTAACTTCCCTCGCATTGCTCCTATTTCATCGTCGCTGCAATCAGTATGAGTTACGTATCTAAGATAATCTTCAACGCTTTCATTAAGTATCAGTTCATCCTGCGAAACATAGCACATCTCTTTGTAAAAAGAGCGAGAATCATACTCAGAAACTGACGTATCATTTATAGAAATCTGTCCGCTTGTCGGCTTATATAAGCCAAGTATCATCTTAAGTAGCGAACTTTTACCGCTACCATTTTCCCCGCGGATCAGTACATTATCACCCTTTTTTATCTCAAAAGAGACATTGCTTACAATCTTCCTATCATCAATGTCCAGGGTGACATTGTCGAATTTAATGCTGTCTATATCACTTATCTCTTTTCCCGAATCAATTGAAATATCCATAAGCCCTGCGACATTGTCAAAAGCCGGAATATTCTTGATTATCACCTGAAGCTGTCGTTGAACTCTTCCGCTAACCGAGAGAATTGTATTTGTAATAAAAAGAACTGTTACAAGTCTTCCTCCGCTAACATTCGATGTCAATAGCAGCATGCCTGCCACAAGAATATAGATAAGGTTATTTAAGCTGCTTTCTATAGTTTCAAAGAATGTGGATTTTCCTTCTGCCTTCTCTGACAGCTTCATGAAACTATCATGTATTTTTTTATTCTTTCTAAGATAATATACTTCCAGGCCATTAGTACGAGCAGCTTCTACCATATCTACTGTCTCATAAACCTGCGCAGTATCCGACTCATGAGCTTTGTCACATAGTTCATAGTTACCCAAAATACCGCGACCGGTTATAAATGATGTTCCTAATGTTATCGCAATCCCAAAAACTAATGTAAGACCTGCCGGAATACTATACCAAAAGGTTATTACCAAAAATGCCATAACCGTAAGCGCATTAACAAAGCCTCCGACAGAATATATCACTGCGATTGCAAATGCAGTATATGTCTGCGTTGACAGAACATATTTAAACTTATCCTTAGACTTTTGTATATGTTCCATGTAATCACTTCCCCAAAGAACCCTATATATCCTCACTCTCATATTCCACAGAAGATCATTGCCTATACGGATATAAAGCCTTGTATTGATTCCGGACAAAACAGACAGCAAAAAATACCCGATCACAAACAAAAACACCGATACTATAAACGTATGTACTGTTTTATCATGTTCCAAACGGTCGATCATAGTATTGATCCCGAGTGGTATTGCCATTTCAACAGCAATAAGCACTGACATTACAACAAATGCCCCAACTATTAGCCTCTTACTTGATGCAAACATCATTCTTACAATTTTAAAATAATTTCTCATGATATCTAAATCCCCCTTTATTACTGCGATTAGGCAATAAATTACCATCTAACTCCTTGAAAAACAAGGCTTTAAATCAGCTTGCAGCTTATGCTATAATAGATACAGGGATAAGGAAATAAATCCTTTACTTTTGACAAAAAACTGCGATGTAAGTTGCCATTTGAAATGGCTGTTTACACCGCAGTTTTTATATTGCATCTATTATTTTCTTTTCATCATAGATACGAAGTTACTCTGTATAGAAAACTATTTAAACAGTTCAAGTGATATCGCAAACATTACTTAAGTCTATCTTATCTTCCCATCGCTAATATAAAGCCTATCCGTAGCGATTCTGTCCACGAACACTTTATCGTGCGAAGTAAATATAAGAGTTCCTTCATACTCCACCAACATTTTCTCTAAAGCTTCGACAGATGGGATGTCCAGATAATTAGTAGGCTCATCCAGTATCAGCAAATTCACATTCGATACAAAGAGCATGGCAAAAGACAGCTTCATCCGCTCACCACCCGAAAGCTCTGATGCCTTTTTGTTCATATCTCTTTCTGATAGCAAAAGACGTGCCAGTACAATCCTTGAAAGACTCTCGCTCTGGATACTGACCCTGCGCACATTTTCAAGAACGGTTCGATCAAGGTCGATCTGGGACATGTTCTGCTTGGCATATCCTATTTTGGCTCCTGGGACTACGTATACTTTTTCTCTATTATTTATTAGTTCCAGTAAAGTAGTCTTGCCGGCTCCGTTACCGCCCAGTAGCGCAACCTTACTTCCATTCTTGATCATAAAATCTGCATCGTCGAATATAACGTGATCATCATAGGCAAAAGAAATATGTTCTCCACGGATCACTATGGGATTTCTTGGCGGATTGGTCAGTCTGAAATCAGGTCTTACTGTAAGTTCTTCTTTGGGCTTTTCTTTAATCTCCATATGTTCAAGGCGTTTTAGGACATTTGTGGCACTTCTTTCTATTCCACGGGCTTTGTCCTCAGGTTTTCTATTTCCAATGAACGCTCTAACCTTTGCTTCACTTGCTGACATGTTCTTTGGCTTTTTATCTACAGTTTTGGCCTTGGCTTTTTTCTCAACGTAAACGCTTTGAAGCCTCTTTTTCTCAGCCTGATAGTTCTCATATTCGGCCTGCTGAGTCTTTCGCTGTTCTTCTTTTTGAACAACATATTCATCATAATTTCCGCTATAGTTCTGAAGTTTGCCAAAAGAAATCTCTACAATCCTGTCACATATTTCATTAAGAACGGACCTGTCATGGCTGATCACAACCAGTGTTTCTATTTCGTTCAGTCTTTTTTTGAGCATTTCCACACCGTTATAATCCAGATTTGATGTGGGTTCGTCGAGAAATGCCACTGCATGTGGACTTGAAAAGAGCTGTGCAAGTCTTATCCTGGTATCTTCTCCGCCGCTAACGTTTTCCTGCCAGATGTGGTCTGCAACTCCCATCTTGCCGGCTTCTGCATAGTCAGTTTCAAAGTATTCACTGTCTGAGCCAAACTGTTCGAAAAAAAACGGAATACAATTGCTCGATACTGTTCCTTTGGTTGGTTTCAGCTCCCCTGCCAAAATTTTGAGAAGCGTACTCTTGCCTGCGCCATTCATCCCAACAAGTCCAACCTTCTCGCCCTCATACAGATAGAACCTGTCGAAATCCAGTACGGTCTGTTCTCCATAGGAATGGACTATATTCTCTGCTTTTATCAATAAATGTCTCGCCATATAAGTCTCCCTTTTCAGCTAAAAAAAGCCTATCCTGCGTACGCAAAATAGACTCACACAAAAAGACCTATATATAAATAAAGGCTTCGAATGCATGATAATCCAATTTAAGCGTACACATAATACCGCCGCCATAAGCAGCAGTCCTATCAATATGTTCACCTAAATCAAATTATCTAATAATCATTCGTTCACCCTTGCGACAAAATCGCCCTTTCTTTTATTCAACTGCATGATATCACATATATAGATCAAATACAATAATATATCCTATATCGAGGCTTTTCTTTTCAAATTTTATATCCGCAATCAGCTTTTCCGGCCCTTCAACACCTGATTCGTAATGTGCCCTGAACTCCATGTTGATCTCACGGATCTCTTTTTTGCCATCAATATGGTCCTGATACATTTCTGCAAGGCCGGACATGAAGCCGTCACATGATCCGCTTATGTTGCCGATTGACTCTGTTACTATCTGCTCTCTTTGCTCGCGAGTTGTGTCTTTGATCAATATTGATTCCATTTTCTATCTCCTTTTAGAAACTGTGTGTAACATATATAAAACCACACAAAGTAAAAGATGCTACTTAGCTATCTGTTTTCACACATTAAATTCTGTACTTACATCAAAAACCCGTTCACTTTAACGTAAACGGGTTTTTGAATTATAATCTTTGTTCTTTATGATTCTATATCTTTTTTCACTTCATACTAAAAGTCATGAATTTATACTATCTCATAAAGATTATTTTCCAGGATATCCGACTTCTTCTGCCCTTTCAGCAAGCATTTCGTCTATCTCATCCTGAGTATAAGGCAGTACGCCAGCATCGCTGAATGCCTGCTTGATCTCGCTTGAATCTTCATAGTCTGCATCAGTAGAAATATCTTCATAGTTGTCATCGAATATGAAGTAATGATAGAAGTAATCACAGTTTCTATAGTCTGCACTAAAGTAGTACTGGTCTACGCCGATGTGATCAATATCAAGTCCGTCAGTAGAAAAGTCTGCTTCGTTTACTCCTGATGTATATAAGCTGAAGTTGTATAAACCAAGTGTTTCTGTACATCCGTAATAGTAAATATAATTTCCATCAGCGTCAATAAATGCTTTCTTAATAGAATGAATATTTGCCGCACTGCTTCCTGATCCTTCAATAGTTCCATCAGAGCCAATTTCCAGCATATATCTGTCACCATAAAGTTCATCATAGCAAAGAACCAGTTCTCCATCGACTTCTTTAATGATCATCGCAAGAGAAGATGCAGCGCCAAACTGAATATCAACATATAGTTCCGGAATGCAATCGTCTCCACAGTCGATCTCTGTATAGGTAATCGTAGGATTTCCATCAGCATTGTAATAATCAAGCTCTTTACAAGCTTCAATGATTTCATCCATAGAATAGAACTCGGCTTCTTCAAAAACCGGATCATTATACTCAGCATTGAAGAATAAGTCGCCATCTGATATCACATATTTAACTTTCGCTGTGCCATCTTCGAATTCTTTATATGCGGTTCTGCTATTAGCACCAATATCTGTATCATCCTCGCTAACATCAGCATCTTCGGTACTTTCAGTATTAGCATCTGACTCATCCTTGCCATCTTCACTATCTGAAGAATTGTCTGTAGAACCTGTGTTATTATCTTCTACCTTTTCATTTTCTTCATCCTGTGATGATTCTTCCGAAGATACATCTTCTGCAACTTCATCTTTATCAAGATTGATATCTTCGCTAGTGCATCCTATAGCCGATGCAGCAATAATTCCTGCCAGTCCTACTAGGCAGTATTTTTTAAGTAATGTAACTTTTTTCATAAATAGCTCCTTCTTTCCATATCCTGCTTATATTTATTATTTTGTCAGGTCTTTTTTATAGATATAACTGTTTATTATCAGTTTTCATCATCACTATATATCTCATTTTCATCATCGTAAGGCCGTATTTTAAGTCCGGCTACAGATAACATTCCTTTATTGTAAAAATATTTTTTTAACTCTTCATAACCCGGACAGTCCTTATAAACTTTTAACCACCAAGAATAATTATCTATTATAATTTCAATCTTATATTCTGAAGTATTCCTATATCCCAATATTTCTACTTTCTTTATATTATCAATATTAAAAGAGTGTTTTTTCCTAAACATTGATACATATATCAGCCTATTTCCAACAATCTTTATTTTTCGATTTTTCATGATCATAATGCCAGCCACTATCACTGATATACCAATAATAATAACTAATACACCTAGCGCATTATCTTCTTTACCGTGTCTATCAAAGCTATCATTTGTCAAGAAAAGTAATCCGAGCAAAATTACCATAACCCCAGCAAAACAAAGCGCAAAATATTCAGTAGAAAAATAAGATACATTTATAGGACTTCCCTTAGTCTTATTATTTCTGGTATTTTGGTTCATTACTAAATTATTCTCATACATCTGATTATTATCCTTCTTCATTTCACCTAAATTTAAAAACTTCTACGATATACCGCTTAAACAGCATTGTACTACCTTGCACCTTATTCCTCTTCAAAATCCGACGAATTGCACAATTTTCAGGATAAGCGGCTTAAAATGCGTAAAAGCGAAGTCAGATGTGGATTAAATAGTCCATTTATAGTAAAATAAATAATATAGTTCTAATATCTTTTCAGTTCAAAAGTCATAAACAAAGGTGGAAAGTGCCGATGGATAACAATCAGAAAAGAAGTCCACTTTACAAGAGCTTTGGATATGCATTTGAAGGAATCTTTAATACTATCAAAGATGAGCGTAACATCAAGATTCACCTTATTGTTACTACTCTGGTCATTATATTCGGCTTTATTCTTAAGATCAGCCTTACCGAATGGTTCGTATGTATTTTACTTTTTGCAATAATCATTCCTCTTGAGCTTGTAAATACAGCAATCGAAGCAGTCGTCGATCTTGCAAGCTCAGAATATGCACCCCTAGCCAAGAAAGCAAAAGATGCTGCCGCAGGCGCCGTCTTAGTCGCAGCGATCCTGTCAGCTGTTATTGGCAGTATTATCTTCTTTCCAAAACTATACTATTTCATTATTGGATTATTTAATTGATAACTTAAACTTCGCACATTTATAACATACTCAATACCTTGAATATTCATGAGGATGACAGCCTATAAATGATTTTTTTGTCTTTGAAAATTGTATTAAATTCAAGAGCTTGATAGATGGAATAATATATTCTGTTTGGGATTCATCTGTTTGAGCGAAGCGAGTTTATGAATCCCAGAATATATTATTCCAGATATCATGCCTTGAATTTTATACAATTTTCATGACAATAAAATCATTTATCAACTGTCATCCTCAGGAATACTCGACAACCTAGACTATTTTAAATGTGCGAAGTTCAAGTCAATAAATACTAAAATACATGCAAATAAGGAGGATTTCATCATGGCAGACAACAAAAACCCTATTACTGACGGTCTTAAGAAGCTTCTTCTGGCAAGTGTCGGCGCTGTTGCTCTTACAGCAGAGAAGGCTGACGAGCTGGTAGGAACCCTTGTTGAAAAGGGCGAACTTACTGTAGAACAGGGCAAAGAGCTCAACAAAGAGTTAAAGCGCACTTATAAAGAACATAAAGAAGGCTCTTCCGCTCCCAAAAACATGGAGGATTTTGTAGGATCTCTTTCTGAAGAAGAGCTCAAGAATTTAAAGGAAGCTTTAAAAGACAAATAAAGTTCATGTATTTTCATCATGTATTATCACTGTGTATATTCATGGATCAGTATCTAACTGAATGTACATGGACAATACAAAAAAATAACCAAAAAAGTTATGCCCGAGGCTATGAGGAATATGACAGAAACCACTACCAAAAACACCAAAGACAACAGCTCCAGATTTAAAGAAATCCGCGAGGTCCTTATGCGCAATCACATAACCCGCGGCATATCTCCCGAAAAGCTTCGGACGATTCTCGAAGAATTAGGGCCCACTTATGTTAAGCTTGGGCAGATAATGTCCCTTCATTCGGACATCCTGCCCAAGCGCTATTGTGATGCTCTTATGGAGCTTACAACAGATGTAACTCCCATGCCTTTTGAAGAGGTCAAAGAGGTCCTTGAAAAGTCATGGATGTGCGATATAAAAGATATCCTATCTTCTATCGAAGAAAAGCCCCTTGGCTCAGCTTCTATAGCACAGGTTCATAAAGCTGTCTTATTAAACGGCGAAGAAGTCGTGATCAAAGTTCAAAGAAAAGGCATCTATGATATCATGGCCCGCGATATAGGTCTTCTACACCGCCTGGTATCACTTATGCCCAAGATCGGCGATCTTAGGAACATGGTAGATCTTGACATGGTCCTTGATGAGATGTGGACTGTCGCCCAACAGGAGATGGACTTTTTAAAGGAAGCTGCCAATATAACCGAATTTGCACATAATAACAAAGACGTGGCCTATATAGGTGTTCCGCAGCTATACAAAGAATATACTACAGACCGCGTTCTTGTTATGGAATATATAGATGGTATATCTATAACAGATATAAATAAGCTTGAAGAAATGGGCTATGACTGCCATGAGATCGGTCAGAAGCTTGTCAATAACTTCATCAAGCAGGTAATGGATGATGGCTTCTTCCATGCAGATCCTCATCCCGGCAATCTGTGTGTACGGGATGGCAAGATCATATGGCTTGATATGGGGATGATGGGAAGACTTACCGAGCAGCAGCGCCGCATCATGATGAGAGGCGTCGAAAGTATCGCTCTTAGAGATGTATCTATGCTGGAAAGTGCTGTAATGGACCTGTGCGATGAGTTCGGGCCTGTAGACAGAGCTTTACTGTATGAGAATCTTAGGGACTTTCTAAATAAATACGGGTCTCTTTCCATGGGTTCTATCAATATCCCGGAATCCATGCAGGATCTTATGGATATCATGAAGAGTAACTCTTTAGCCCTACCACACGGCGTTACTATGTTGGCAAGAGGCCTTGCACATATAGAGGGTGATCTTGTAGTTATTGCACCTGATATCAATATGTTCGACATAGCTGCATCAAGAGTTGGCGAGACATATCTTGAAGACGTAGATCTAAAGGCTGAACTTAAGACCAATCTAAAAAGACTCTATAGATCCGCAAGTAAAGGAATAGAGCTTCCGGGTCTTGCAACAGATGCGTTAAAAGAATACCTAAAGGGAGAATCCAGAACCAATCTAAGGCTTCAGATTTCAGGCCCATTTGCAGAGCTTGTCTATACGTCTGTACGAAACCTTGTAATTGGAATGTGTATTACAGGTCTGCTCATTGGATCGGCAATCATATGCACCACAGATATGAAACCCCAGGTATTTGGAATCCCATTTCTTGGATTCATAGGATTTGCCATAGCTTCAACTTCTGCAGGTTTCCTGATCCTTAGGTTCATGATCATAAGATGGCTCAAAAAGCGCAGAATACGCAAGAAATAGATTATTCTATAGATAATATACTCTGCCTTGTAGCATAGTTACCACAAGGCGGAGTAATTTTATTAGCAGATAGGTTCGATCATACAAACTATATGTATACATATTTCTTAATCTCACTTATCAGAAGCTTTGGATCAACAGGCTTCGACAGATGCGAATTCATCCCTGCATCTTTCGAAGCTTTTTTGTCATCCTCAAAGGCATTGGCAGATACAGCTATGATTGGTATGGTCTTTGAATCCTCTCTGTCTGAATTTCTTATGGCTCTGGCAGCAGTAAGGCCGTCCATTACAGGCATTCTGATATCCATAAGTATTGCCGCAAGTGATCCCTCCGGAAGGTTTGTATATGAATCAAGACCTTCTTTGCCGTTCCAGGCTTTTTCAACTTTGACATTCTCGCTTTCAAGGATAGCACATACTATATCCATATTAAGCTCATTGTCTTCGCAGTACAGAACAGTCTTACCTTCAAGGCTTTTTTGCTCATAATCTTCTTGCAGATCATCGAGCATGGCTCCTGCGCAGACATCAAATACAAAGACAAGAGTCACTATCGTTCCTATATTTTCTTTACTCTTAATATCAATTCTGCCATTCATCTTCTCGACAATGGATTTGACAACAGAAAGCCCTATTCCTGTCCCTGCATGATCTGTCATCTCACCTCTGTCTTCCTGCGTGTAGGCATCAAACATCGTCTTTTGAAAATCGCTGCTCATTCCGATTCCGTGATCTTGAACGCTTAAGGTGTATTCAACCTTGCCATTGTCTATCATGCTGCTGGTCAGATCGATCTCGATAGTACCGCTTTTACGTGAGAACTTAACTGCATTGGAGATAACATTTAGTATCGCCTGTTCAAGTCTGCTATAATCGATCATTGTCGGAAGGTTTACTATTTCTTTTCTTCTTAATATAATTCGTATATCTCTTTCTCTTGCAAAGGTAAGTGCAACATTTTTAAGGCTGTCAAAGACCTGTCCGGGATCACACATCTGAGGATTTAGTTCTATCTCGACTCTTCCCAGATTGCTCATTGCAAGTGAATCGTTGATAAGCAGCTCCAGATAATTGGCACTGTCTTCTATCTTGTACAGATAATCCAGATCGTTTACCGAATTTATACCATTTCGAATAACGCTTCTGGTAAGCCCCAGTATCCCGTTAAGAGGCGTCCTCATATCATGGCTCATATTACTGAAAAATCTCTTCTTGGCTTCAGACGCTTTCTTTTCTCCATCAAGCGCTGTAGACAGCTTCTGGTTAAGATCTTCAACCTTACGTCTGTTTCTTTTGCCAATATGATTTATGATCACCAAAAAGAAGATGACAAGACCTGAAACAATAACTACAAAGCCGTACATAGGGTTATCATATATGAAGGCTCTAAAGGTCTTCGGTGTGTAATTGTCAATATCATATCTGCTGATGATCTCAGCTCTTTTTTGCTGAGGAAAAGAGTTACATGCTTTATTAAAGATTCCTATAAGAAAATGGCCGCAGCTACTGTTAACAGCCATGCAAAAGCGCAGATTTCTATAAGATATATCTTCAGCAACAAGTGCATTGGTCTCTTCTTGTCCGACAAGCACTACCGCGCTTTCCAAGGGCAGCATTGTACAGGCTTTGGGATGAGCTGCAAGATAACGCCTTGTAGCTTCTAAAGAATCAAGGAATACAACATTATCAGTATCGCTTAGGCTTTGAAGTATACTATCATTAAAGATTCCGTCTCCATGTCTTTTTACTATCGTATCATAAGAATACTCTTTATCATTATGGACACTGGCAAGAGAGGTATCAAAATAGGAATCACACTCGTAATATCCTCCCATTTCGGACCGGCCAAAATCCGATATAAAGTCGATCACTATATCTGCTCTGTGCTCATTATAAGCATTTATATATTCAAATCTGTCAGATACTTCATAAAATTCATATGAAAGGCCTATACTGTCAAGTATAGACGTTGTCATATCCACAAGGATACCTGATGGTTTACCGTTTTCATCAATATAAGATAATGGGCAGTTATCGGGATTGGCCAAAAGAGTAAAGGTTCTGTTATTAGTGATAAGGGAATCAAGATAGAGTTTCTCTGTGGATGTGAATGTAATATTACTAGTGCCGTTGCCCTGATAATACTTGGACATAAGTGACTCTTTAAAGCCTGCATCAACAGTCTCTATCTGAGAAAGAGCATGATTGAGACTGTCCATAAGATCACTGTTATCAAGCCCCGTGGCAAAAAACAAATAGCTTGGATCAAACTGTGCCAAAATTGAAACTCCGGGAAAGTTATGGGAACTTCCAGAAACAAAGGCATCAATATCGCCGTTTTCAAGAGCAGCAATTAGATCTTCATCACCGTCATAATAATATCCCTTGTAGGTAAAATAATTCGATTCTGCAAAATCCCTGACTTTGTCAACGTAAGTAGTCCCCCTGACAATGCCAAGCCTTATGTCTCTCCATTTGGAATAATCGCCGGCAAGAAAAGTTGTATCGCCATTTTTTACATATATGGTCGTATACTCCATATCAATTGGCACATTGCAAAAGATGAGCTTATCAGCCCTTTCCTGTGTCCAGGTTATGCCGCCTATAAGGTCGATCTCGCCCTCAACAGTCATCCTGTACAGATCAGAGAATGCTATATCTTCATCATCTCCTATATATTCATAATCCCACCCGGTATAGGTTCGGATCTTTTGAAGATAATCATAGCAATAACCGGAATATCCATAATTCTCATCATACATCTGAAAGCCGTCTATCATAAAATATCCAACTTTAACTGTCCTTGTTCCTGTTTTTCCGTTTTTATAATTAGCTATATCAGAAGATGGGACTATATCTCCATAGAAATTCGCCTCTACCGGTTCATCATCAAGCTTCTCAGCTTCCGGAGGCGCAGCTTTGGAATATCTTACAGTTTGCGGCAATGCAAAAGAAACAGTCATGATAATAACTGTTATAAGACAAAGCATAGACTTGAAGATCTTAGACCTAAGACTATTATTTACTCTCATACTGTGCTCACTAAGCCAATCCTTAGTTCTGGGAGTTTCATAAAAATATCATGATCATATTAAGAACGATAAAAATCCTTTTACCGCCTACGTCATATAAATATATCGGAGAAAGAGTGAAAAAAGATTATTTTTTAACAATGAATTGAAGTTACAAGTTCGAAATGAGCCGGTACACAAGTAAAAAACCGTCTGCATAAAGCAGACGGCAAGAATTTAAAGTACAGTGCAACTGGCTGCCATTTTAAAGGCCCTATAGCTTTGCGTCATAAGCTTTCGCTTATTTTGCTAAAGATTATCTCGTGGATTCAACGTAGTAAAATATAACAGATTATTTTCAAAAAATCAACACCTTTTTTCAAAAAACGCGAAAATCCCGCATTTTTTTATTGTGTAATATTTACAAAAAATGACCACCGGTTTTCTTTAGTTTCCCAGGTCAGGATGTACAAAGCCTTATATTGTAGCACTAATAAAGGGTTAATTCGTCTTAACTATTGAATAAGTTTAGCAGCAAATAACGAGATAGATGTCAAAAATTATTAATCCTTCCATCTGTCCAAAGATATCAGTCAGTGCTGAAAAACACACAATTTCTTCCGGATTTTTTGGCATGGTACAAAGCCTTATCCACCCTTTTATATAATTCCAGAATATTATCGTTTGGAGACATACCGGCTATACCTATAGATACAGTTAGTTCCGGAACCGGATCATAATCTTCATCACAGATATCTCTTCTGATACTCTCAGCAAGGTCAAGAGCCATGGTCTTGGTGATATTACGAGCTACGATCATGAACTCTTCACCGCCCCATCTTCCGGGAACACAATCATCATTCATGTAATTCTTAAGAACGCCTGCAACCTTCCTAAGAACAACATCTCCGGTGTCATGTCCATAAGTATCATTGACTTGCTTAAAATAATCTATATCCATAAGCAGGAAGAAAATCTGATCGCGGCTTTGACGACCTTCTTCAATAAAGCTCTCCATTATTTCTTCTATCCTGCGCCTGTTATATATTCGGGTCAGATCGTCAGTTAGTGCCTTTTGAGCAAGATTTTTGTTAAGTCTTTCGAGTTCTCCTGTTGTCGCCTGAATGAAGCTTACAAGGCGCTCAACCATGGATATTTCACCACTCATTTTCTTCTGGGTGAGCCTTGGAAGAGCCATTACAGGGATTCCTGCAGGAGCGTTCTCTCTCATACCAATTGAAATAAGAGTTGCATTATGGATATAGATTTTTTTGCCAATCCTTATGTATTCACCAAATGTATAGAATCCGGACGTGCGAGCGATCTTATCAAAGGGTGATATCTCGCAGTCAATATCATCTCCCCAGAAACTCATCCTCGTCATGCAGGAATAGATCCATATCGCCTGAGGCTGGAATAATCTGATCTTGTCCTGAGCTTCGTATACACTGTCCAGGATGGCTACAGGATCACCATAGCCAAGTCTTACTATATCACCGTTTCTTAGTTCTCCGCCAAGGTAGAGAGTTCCGTCACTGGCACATTTTAAGGAGATCCTGGCAACGTCAACATCATATTCACTATACATAAGCGGGAATTCCAGTGCATTTCTGGAAAAAGAACTGTCATTTTGAATTTTCAAATACTTTTTGTATACATTAAAAGCAGGCTCGCCGTCTAGTTCATATAGCTTCTCAGACTCAGCCTTAGTGACTGTCATCGAATGGCCCAGTTCCTTCCAGCCAAGTGCATAAGCTGTACTGATATGAAAGTCCTCACCTGAATACAATACGCATACTATACCAAAGAGGGATATTCCATCTTCATTAAATACAAAGGTATCACTTGTATCATCATACTTGGCAGCAGCTGCGCCGAATACAGCCACAGATTCATTACACTTTTCGAGAGCATCAAAAAATTTCTGAGCATGGAGTCCTGAATGAGTTGCAACAATTACTTCTACAGCTTTTGCATAAGGATCGCTGTCAACCATTTCTTGCATGAGAATGCCGTTATCAAACTCGCTCCTATCCCTGCAATCATATATAATTGTTTTTATCTTAGTCTTTTCAAAAAAAGATATGGATATCTGAATAGAACGATCTGTAAGATGACCATCCTTGATCTCTCCACAAGAACTGGAACCGGCAATTTTGATTCCCGGGAAAAGAGATTTCAAATATGATACCATCTCCATTGTCTTATCAAGCTGAGCATATCCAAAATAAATATGAGCAAGAACCTGAAAATCCTCATGTTCCTTTGCATATCTTCTTGCTTCGTCAAAAGAGTTGTCTTTTTTGCTATTACTCACGATTTCATACAAAAACTGTTTCATAATGCCCCCGAAGCTTAATTGTGAATTTTATCAATGGGCCTATTTGACTACTAAATCATTACCAGATCAGATTCATTCTTCGTTAAAATCTATATCTTCTATGTTATTGCCTGTCATACGGATAGCTTCGATGATATCATCTTCTGTAAGGTCAGTTTCTGCAGCAAGTTCTTCTACTGTTACGCTTCTTCTAAGCTCTTTGGCAAGTTCTGCTGCTTTGTCAGCAACCTTCTGAACGTGTTTGACAGCCTTTTGGCCTCTGGCATCTTCATCAAGATTATCAGATATAAGCTCTTCCATCGCATCCATCATCATCTTGGTAAGGAAGCTTTCAGCCTCTTCAGGTTTCTCTATGGCATCAAGCATTGTGACGCCGGATGTAAGTACCAGATTGCCCTCACCTATAAGATCTTCGATATATACGCCCTGTTCGGCATACATCTTGGCAACATCGGGAACTGTAGGAAGATAGATCTCTATAAGCCTGTTTTGTGCTGATTTATCTCCTGACATTGCAGATATTGTAATACCAATCTTCTCACTATCCGTTACTTCCGGAAGTTCTGATAAGGATTCGATATAATCTTTAAGATAGTTGTGTTCTTCTTCTGTAAGGAATTCTTCAGGATCAGCCGGTGTTCCTATACCAATTCCATGTTTCTTAAGATAATCATATACAAGTGTAAGCTGATCATCAGATAGTGAAAGCTTATCAAAAGCTTCTTTTACCTGCTCCTTAGAAACAATACCTTTCTGCTGTCTTCCAAGATTAGTAACATCCGCAAGTAATGCGGCAAATTCTTTTTCTTTATCCATATATCAATATTTCCTATTCTGTGTATGATTAATTTTCTAACTCAAACTTTATATTTGAGCATGCAATATATTTGGTAAAAAGTCTTCGTTATCAGCTCAAAACGAAATATATCAGTAAATCGTGCAAATGCGATCATTTCTCAACATGAACATGAGTAAAGAGGTGATCCTGACAATACTCATAGGCTCCTTTACACTTGGAGCAGTATCTGAACTCAAGGTTTGGATCATCAATCTCTGTACGTCCGCATACGGCGCACTTATGATGTGCAGATCCTGGAGCTGTCATGCGCTGAGCCTTTTTAGCATTTTCAACATTATGTCTGAATTCTGTTCTTCTTCTTACTTCTGAAGGTCTGTATCTTCCGGCCTTTCTCCTAAGTCTGCTGGAACGGTCTCCAAAAAAGAAAATAACAAACGGAATGAGTGAAGCTATAAGTACTATGATACCTGCTATGATACCGCATCCGCCTATCCATCCTGTCATAAATCCATACTGCGCAAAAGCTCTTATCAAAGTTACAATAGACATTACAAATTTATATCCATAAAGAGCTGCATATGCAATACCAAGCCACTTCATCTGAATCGGGATGATGAACATAAGAAGTACAGTCGCATCTGGGAATGTTGCAGCATATGCAAAAAAGATAGACATCGTAATATAATAAGGAATTGTGCAGCTTCCGACAGCTGTGCCTATAAGCTGCAGAATCTGAGAGAATGTCTCACTTTCTGCACCTAATGAAAGTCCATATAAAGCATATGCTCCATAGAGGACAAAACCTGCAATGATAGTGATAATAAATCCAAGGAACAGATAAAGATTGTATTTAAAATCTCCCCAGGCGCTTTCCATGGTTCTGCCGATTGGCATATAGAAAAGCAGGATAGAGATCGCATACAAAAGAAAATTATCCTGAAGAGGTATAAGAATCCATGTTACAAGTCTCCAGATCTGTCCATGAAGGATCATGTATGGATTGAAGCTGATATAATTATCAACAAATAACGGATCTGCCTGGCTTCCCATAAGACATACCATATATCCTATGGCATAAACGATCATAAGTTTGATCGTAAGATCTCTGATGGCATATCTGCCAAATTTTCTTTCAAGTTTATTGAACATAATGACCTCTTAAATATTCATGTATTTATCGCCAAAAATCCATAGAAAATACAAGCCAAAAAACAAGTGTTCATATTTACATATGTGCGATAATAGAACTTAATGTGGCAATATTAAGCGCAGTCGGTAAGTACTTACATCCCACTGCGCTTCTTTATCCTTGATTTTAGCATTTATTGTTTTTTCTGTAAATGAATAGCGCAAATATTTCTCAAACACTTTATAGTTTTTTAACTTGGATTTTTTAACTATAGTAAAGTAGCACATTGAAAAAATACCGGTCATGTTTTATAATCACTAAGAATGTTTTTAGGGATTTCCTTTTAATAAGAAATTATAGTTGAATATGAAATTACAATTATGTGGCAGCATCAAGATTAACGCTAGTGTACTGACTAGGGACGCTGCCGCCGTTTTTTGTTAAGAGACGATGTGTAATATTACAGTTATCTTCGGCTTTTTGGTAATTTCATTCGGAGGTTTAGATGATTTCAAAAGACTACACACTTGGCATTGACGTTGGATCTACAACTGTAAAGGTTGCACTTCTTGATCCGGAACATGAACTAATTTTTGCTGATTATAAGAGACATTACGCCAATATACGTGAGACTCTTGCCGAGCTCGTCAAAGAGGCTCAGGCCAAAGTTGGCAACGTTAGAATTCATCCTGTGATAACAGGTTCAGGCGGTCTTAATCTGGCCAAGCATCTTGAAGTTCCATTTGTACAGGAAGTTGTTGCTGTATCTACAGCGCTTAAAGAAATTGCTCCTAAAACTGATGTTGCTATAGAACTTGGCGGTGAAGATGCCAAGATCATATATTTTGAAGACGGCAATGTTGAACAGCGTATGAACGGTATCTGCGCAGGCGGTACAGGTTCATTTATAGACCAGATGGCATCTCTTCTTCAGACTGATGCGGCCGGTCTTAATGAGTATGCCAAAAATTACAATTCTCTGTATACTATCGCTGCAAGATGTGGTGTATTTGCAAAAACTGATATCCAACCTCTTATCAATGACGGTGCTACTAAGGAAGACCTTGCTGCATCTATATACCAGGCAGTTGTCAATCAGACTATCTCAGGTCTTGCCTGCGGTAAGCCTATAAGAGGTCATGTTGCATTCCTTGGTGGTCCTCTTCACTTCCAGTCAGAACTTAAAAATGCTTTTATCAGGACTTTAAAGCTTGATGATGAGCATACTATAGATGTGGACAATTCTCACCTTTTTGCTGCTATGGGTAGTGCTATGAATGCCGAGGAAGCTATTTCTTATGATATGAATGAGATGGTTTCCAGACTTTCCAAAAAGATCCATATGGAGTTTGAAGTTGCCAGAATGGAGCCTCTTTTCCCTACTCAGGAAGATTATGATGCTTTCAAGAAGCGTCAGGATCAGTACAAGGTCAAGACTTCACTTCTTGACAATTATAGGGGCAATGCATTCCTTGGAATAGATGCAGGATCTACAACTACCAAGTGTGCTCTTGTATCAGAAAACGGTGATCTTCTGTATTCATTCTATTCAAGCAATAACGGCTCTCCTTTGCAGACTGCCATTAACTCTTTGCAGGAGATATATAAGCTGATGCCGGAAGGCGTACGTATAGCCCGCTCCTGTTCTACAGGTTACGGCGAGTCTCTCATGAAGTCAGCATTCCAGCTTGACGATGGTGAAGTTGAGACTATCGCTCATTATAATGCTGCTGCATTCTTCGATCCCAAAGTCGATTGTATCCTTGATATCGGCGGTCAGGATATGAAATGCATCCGTATCAAGAACAAGGCTGTTGATTCAGTTCAGCTCAACGAAGCTTGTTCTTCAGGCTGCGGCTCATTTATAGAGACTTTTGCCAAGTCTCTTAATTACAGCGTTCAGGATTTTGCCAAAGAAGCTCTTTTTGCTAAGCATCCTATCGATCTTGGTACCCGCTGTACTGTATTTATGAACTCTAAAGTTAAGCAGGCTCAGAAGGAGGGTGCCGGTGTAGATGACATCTCTGCAGGTCTTGCATATTCTGTAATCAAGAATGCTCTTTTCAAGGTTATCAAGGTGTCTGATGCCAAGGAACTTGGAAGTAACATCGTAGTTCAGGGTGGAACCTTCTACAACGATGCGGTTCTTCGTGCATTCGAAAAGATAGCCGGAGCAGAGGTTATCCGTCCTGATATCGCAGGTATCATGGGCGCTTTTGGTGCTGCTCTTATCGCAAGAAACAGATTCATGCAGAATCCTTCTTACGAGACATCAATGCTCACAATAGATCAGATTAACAGCCTTGAGTACTCTACATCTATGGCTACCTGCCAGGGATGTACCAATCACTGCCGCCTTACAGTCAACAAGTTCACAGGCGGAAGACAGCACATCTCAGGCAACCGCTGTGAGAGAGGTCTTGGCAAGGTCAAGAACGCTGATGGAGTTCCTAACCTTTTTGATTGGAAATATAAGAGAGTATTCGGCTACAAGCCACTTCCTGATAGCGAAGTAACAAGAGGTACTGTAGGAATCCCGAGAGTTCTTAACATGTATGAGAACTATCCTTTCTGGCATACCTTCTTTACTAAACTTGGCTACAAGGTAGTATTGTCTCCAAGATCATCACATCAGATCTATGAGATGGGTATAGAATCTATACCTTCAGAATCCGAGTGTTATCCTGCCAAAATCAGCCATGGTCATGTAGAATGGCTGATACACAAGGGAGTTGACTTCATCTTCTATCCAGGAATTTTCTATGAGCGAGAAGAAGTAAAGGGGGCTACCAACCACTACAACTGCCCTATTGTTACATCATATTCTGAGAATATCAAAAATAACGTTGAAGCTATCACATCAGGTAAAGCGCGCCTTCGCAATCCTTTCATGGCCTTTACCTCTCTTGATACTATACTTCATTCTCTTTATAAGGAATTCACAGAGATTCCTAAAAAAGAGCTTGCTGAAGCAGCAAAGCTTGCATGGGATGAACTTTCAAAGTGCCGTGAAGATGTTAAGAAAAAAGGTGAAGAAACCCTTAAATGGATGGAAGAAAATCATCGCCATGGTATAGTCCTTGCCGGTCGTCCATATCATATAGATCCTGAGATCAACCATGGTATACCTGATATGATCTGTTCTTACGGAGTAGCCGTACTTACAGAAGATTCTATCTCACATCTTGGAGCTCCTGAAAGGCCTCTTATCGTATCAGACCAGTGGATGTATCACTCAAGACTTTATGCAGCAGCAGCTTACGTACGTACACGTGATGATCTCGACCTTATCCAGCTCAACTCTTTTGGATGCGGTCTTGATGCTGTTACCACAGATCAGGTTGCAGATATTCTGAACGGATCTGACAAGATCTATACATGTCTTAAGATCGATGAAGTTAACAACCTCGGTGCTGCAAGGATCCGTGTAAGATCACTTCTTGCTGCTATCCGTGTACGTGAAGAAGAAGGCAAGCATGCTACAGTTCGTGACTGTGCTAACCACAGAGTTCTCTTCACCAAAGAGATGAAGGATGAAGGATATACTCTCCTGTGTCCTCAGATGTCACCTATACACTTCGATATATTAGAGAGCGCTCTTCGTGCCTGTGGTTATAACCTTATTGTCATGCAAAATGACAATATGCATGCCATAGATATGGGTCTTAAGTATGTTAATAATGATGCATGCTACCCTTCTCTTTGGGTTGTAGGTCAGATCATGGATGAACTTCATTCCGGCAAATATGATCTTAACAAGACAGCAGTTGTAATGTCTCAGACAGGCGGCGGATGCCGTGCAACCAACTATGTGGGATTCATCAGAAGAGCTCTGAAAAAGGCCGGAATGGAACAGATACCTGTTATATCCTTCAACCTATCCAAGCTCGAATCCAATCCAGGATTCAAGATAGACTTTGAGATGCTCAAGCGTGCTGCATACGGTGCTGTATTCGGAGATATCATGATGAGATGTATCTACAGAATGCGTCCTTATGAGAAGGTCAAGGGTTCTGTTGAAAAAGTTCATCAAAAGTGGCTTACAAGATGCAGAGAATTTGTATCTAAAAAGAATATAAATGTTACAACTGATATGGTTAAATTCCAGAAGATGTGTCGTCTGATGGTTGAAGATTTTGATAACATCGAGATCACAGATGAAGTTAAGCCAAGGGTTGGTATCGTAGGTGAGATTCTTGTCAAGTTCGCTCCTGCTGCTAACAATCATCTTGTAGATCTTCTCGAAGCAGAAGGCGCAGAAGCTGTAGTTCCGGATCTTCTGGACTTCATGCTCTACTGTTTCTACAACCAGATATACAAGGCTGAATATCTTGGAACCAGCAAAAAGACTGCTAAGGCAATGAAAGTAGCCATCTGGGCTCTTGAAAAGCTTCGAGGCGGAGCAACAAAAGCACTTAAAGCTTCCAAACATTTTGAGGCTCCAACAAGTATCTACAAGCTTGTAGAATATGCTAAGCCTATCGTAGATATCGGTAATCAGACAGGTGAGGGATGGTTCCTTACAGGTGAGATGATCGAGCTTATCACAGAAGGCGTTGGCAATATCGTCTGCACACAGCCATTTGGATGTCTACCAAACCACGTTGTAGGTAAGGGCGTTATTAAAGAGCTTAGAAGACATTATCCGGGATCTAATATAGTTGCAATCGATTATGATCCGGGTGCTTCTGAAGTCAATCAGCTCAACAGGATCAAGCTCATGCTCTCTACTGCTAACAGGAAGCTTGCTGACAAGAAGACTAAGGAAAACAATACTGAACATGATGAGAAAGTTGCGATCTAATCATTAAACTGATCCGAAATGATAATTCAATTGATGGTTCGATTTATGATCAATCTTATGATCTAAATTTAGGCTAATGCATAATATTTAGATCCGGTCACACATAACATCAATATAAAAAGGTTCTGCCGCATATAATAAGCAAGCGGTAGAACCTTTGTTATTGTAACCATATGTCAGCTAATTAAAATCCTCTATATTAGCTGCTCAGCTATTAGAACTATCTGACCTTTTTGATCAAGCTTTCTGGTTAAGTTTTTCAATATTATCAGCCTGACGCTCAATTGCAAAATCTGTAGAACGAAGCTGCATCTGAACCTTCAGTATCTGTTTATGTATATCATCACTCTTGTTATAGAACTCCAAGACTTTTTCATCACTGACTTTAAGGTGTTTTTCTGCAATTGCACCAGGAAGTACAAACTTCTTTACCACTTTACCGAATTTGACTTCGATATATTTTCCGTCCTGAGAAGAAATTTTTCCTTCTCCAAACTTTTCATGCTCGACTTTTAAGCCCTTGGCGCTCATCTCACCAAGCTCTTCTGACTGTTTGTTAAGAGAATCAAGAACTTCTACATATTCATCGCGCTGTCTGTGAAGCTCTTTCATCTGGCGATCAGCCTCTTCTAAAAGTTCCCTTGTCTTTTTGGTTTTCTTTCTTGCTTTAACTTCCTTCTTTTCTACCTGTTCCTCCTCAAGATTGAGAGCCATAATATAATCTCCTTTCAGGGCCTGTTTGTGGGCTATGAAATATTATTTACTGAGTATCAAAAAGTACAAACACCATATATATATTTTAAAACTTTCATGGGTGTTTTTCAAATATATTTTTACGGTATTTCGATAACCCATTCAAAAAAGACTGCCTCCAAAGACAGTCTTTCTCATAACAACTATATCTATTCTTATTTACCATTATCAGTTTTTTCTGTCAGTGCCTTTGATGCCTTGACAATGTTATCAGCATCGAGTATCTGTCCCCACTTATATGGAGTTGCCTGATATACGTAATAGTTAAGCCAGTTAGAATACAAGAGGTTGCAATGCGCTCTCCAAGTAAGCCTTGGTTTATTATTCGGATTATCATCCGGATAATAGTTTCTTGGAAGCGGAGTTCCTAGCCCCTTCTTGGCATCACGCTTATACTCACTATCAAGTGTGAAGCGGTCGTATTCTGCATGTCCGAAGCTGAAGATCTGTCTTCCATCCTTGGTCATGCAGAGCATTGCTCCTGCTTCATAAGACTCTGCCAGTACTACAAGCTTATTGCACTTGTGAATATCATCGATCGGTACTGAGGTATATCTGCTATGAGGAATGTAGAATACGTCATCAAATCCTCTAATAAGCGGAACCTTCCTGTTGAGCACTTTGTGAGCATAGATTCCAAATAGCTTTTGAGGAAGCTGTATCTTCTTAAGACCAAAGTGATAATAGCAGGCAGCCTGCGCCCCCCAGCAGATATGAAAAGTTGATGTCACATGTTTCTTGGTCCATTCAAAAATCTGGCACAGCTCATCCCAGTAATCAACCTCTTCAAACTCCATCTTCTCAACAGGTGCACCTGTTATGATCATTCCGTCATAATGGTTGTCCTTTAATTCATCAAAGGTATTATAAAAGCTGTTTAGATGTGTTGTAGAGGTGTGTCCGGCTTCGTGTGTACTTACTCTCATAAATGTAACATCTATCTGAAGAGGAGTATTAGAAAGAGCCCTAAGAAGCTGAAGCTCAGTATCTTCCTTAAGCGGCATAAGATTAAGAATACATATGGACAGGGGTCTGATATCCTGATGCATGGCCCTGTTCTCATCTACTACGAATATATTCTCTTTCTCAAGCTGCTCTCTGGCAGGAAGATCGTTCTGAATCTTAATAGGCATAACCTTATATCTCCATTCTGATATTACTTTTAATTTTAAAATGCTTATGACAGATCCTGTACCTTTTAAATTACTACTTAAAAAAGCGCTGCTGTCTTATGGCACTTTAGCAATAGTATTACAGCAATTATATATGAAAGTTTTTAATACCGCATATATTTTTTTGCTATACCTTCATTAACTCTGAACTTTTGATAAAAACTCTTCTTCAGTTATGATCGGAATTCCAAGTTCTTTGGCCTTCTTGTTCTTGCCTGAATTAGAAGCAATATCATTATTGATAAGTGCGAAAGTTTTCTTGGATACGCTTCCAGATACGCTTCCACCATGGCTTTCGATAAATGCTACCATAGCGTCTCTGTTGGCAAACTTTTCAAGACTTCCGGTTATAACATATGTCTGACCTGCAAGTTCACTTGAAGATTCTACAACTTCCATATCAAAAGTAAGACCATATTCTTTAAGTCTTTCAAGAAGTCTTATATTAGAATCTTTATGGAAAAAGTCATGGATGCAAAGTGCTGTAGTCTCTCCCACATCCTGAACTTCAACAAGCTGATCAACTCTCGCGTGCATAAGGTCGTCTATACTGTTAAAAGCTTTCATTATTGTCTTAGACGATGTTTTTCCTACATTTGGTATAGAAAGTCCTGTAAGCAGTCTGAAAGGTTCATTGGACTTAGAAGCTTCTATCGCATTAAGAACGTTATCAGTGCCCTTTTCTTTGCCTATAAGACCTTTTTCAATAAGTTCCTGCCTATAGTCCTTGAGTAGATATATATCAGCTATATCATGAAGGTAGCCGTTCTCTATAAGGGTTCTGATATACTCTTCACCAAAACCTTTTATATCCATGGCGTCACGACCTACAAAGTTGATGATACGCCTTTCAAGCTTGGCAGGACAGTCATCATTAGTGCAGATCATATCCGCTGTATCAGGCTCTCTTACAACCTTGCCACCGCATACAGGGCAGACATCAGGAATCTTGAATGTCACAGAATCAGCAGGATTCTTAGAAGCTACCACGCTTCTTATCTTAGGAATGATCTCGCCTGACTTATATACAAGAACTGTTCTTCCGATACCAATACCTAGATTGTCGATAAAGTCCTGGTTGTGAAGAGTAGCTCTTGAAACTGTAGTACCACAAAGTCTGACTTCAGAAAATACCGCTGTAGGATTAACTCTTCCTGTCATACCAACTGACAGCTCTATATCTTTGATAACAGCTTCCTTCTCTTCCGGAGGATACTTATATGCAATATGACCACTTGAATACTTGGAGCCTGCCGGAAAATCGTCTCTATAGGCTATCTGATCGATTTTAATTACAGCGCCGTCTATATCATACGGGAGAGATCCTCTTGACTCTCCTATAGCATCAATCTGTGCAAGGATCTCATCATCTGTTACGCAGACTGCAGATGGGACAACAGCCATCTTAAGAGCCTTCATCTTCTCAAGGCCTTCAGAATGAGAAGCTATCTGCGGATCAGATCTTTGTATATTAAAAATAAACATAGAAAGGCCACGTTCTCTTACCATTCCGCTATCAAGCTGTCTCAGAGTACCCGCAGCACAGTTTCTGGGATTAGCAAAAGTCTTCTTGCCATGAGCTTCCTGAATCCTGTTGGTCTTGTCGAAATCCTCATGACTCATATATACTTCGCCACGCACTTCAAGCGAATTAAACTCAGAGGATATACTTCTTACAACATCCGGTATAACAATGGCATTGGAAGTAACATCTTCACCAATAAGGCCATCTCCTCTGGTTTCTGCAAGTGTAAGCTTACCATTTTCATAACGGATACTCATAGAAAGTCCGTCTATCTTGTGCTCTACGCAAAAGCGCACATCAGGGTGCATAGCTCTTACGTCGTGAACCCATTCAAGTACTTCTTCTTTGGAGAAGACATCCTGAATAGAGAGCATAGGAACATCATGCTCAACTGTAACACCTGCAGTTCTCTTGACAGAACCACCTATGATCCTTGTAGGTGAATCCTTAGATATAAGCTCAGGATGCTCTTTTTCAACAGCTTTAAGCTGAAGCATAAGCTGATCATATTCATAATCGCTTATTTCCGGAGCATCCTGATTATAGTAACGATCCATGTGATACTTAATAGTCTCACACAGTTTATTGTATTCTTGTATTAAATTAGTCTCTCCCAACGGTTAGTCCTCTCTTATCAATATCCAATGAAATAAAGGCCCATATCCCTGGCCAACATTCAATAAATATATCTTTTATTCTATAATTTTGTACTGCATCTAACACAGGTTAATTAGATGCAGTATCTTTCCTAAGTCCGCACTTTGAATAAAGCGTTGTAAGCTCTCTTCCTGTAACTTCCCTAAGTTCTCCAGGCTTCATGCTGCCAAGCTCAATATTTAATACTCTGATACGCATAAGTTCTCTTACATTATAGCCAAGAGCCTTACACATACGTCTGATCTGTCTGTTAAGGCCCTGAGTAAGGATGATCCTGAATGAATTTCTTCCGGTCTTAACGACCTTGCATCTTTTTGTAGTAACATCAAGATCTTCAATGTATACTCCACCAGCCATCTGACGCAGAAAAGCGCCATTAACTTCCTTATCAACCCTTACAACATATTCTTTCTCATGATTGTTGGATGACTTCATCATTCTATTGATGAGTTCTCCATCATTGGATAAAATAAGCAGTCCGCTTGAATTAGCATCCAATCGTCCTGCGTAGTTGACCTTGACAGGAGTTTTGATCTCTGTAGCAACTGTACGCTGCGCATGAGCATCGCGCTGAGTACATACAACTCCTTCAGGCTTATAATATGCATATACCTTGGTATCTGTAACTAGCTTTATTCTCTTGCCATCAATTTTTACTACATCTCCGGGATTAACCTTGGTACCTGCCAGAGCAGGCTGACCATTAACAGATACTCGTCCCTCTTCGATGATCTTATCTGCATCTCTGCGAGAGCAAATTCCGCACTGTGCAATATATTTGTTAAGCCTTACCTGTTCGCTCTCGTCCTTGTGACTCATATAAATCTCCATTCAAAACTATTTTCAGTTTGAATCTAACAGATTCAAAAAATATCCAAGAGATTCAAACTGAATATTAAACTGTAAAGTTTCTGAGTGTATCAACCGCCTTGGTCTTAATGATAACCTCATAACTCTCTTCAACATTAGCAATATAGATAGGACTGCTTGTAATATATGTTCCGAACTCATAAGCCATAGTAAATACAGAAGCAAAGTGAACAACACTATCTGTACCCTTTTCAAAATGCATATAATACAGATCGTCCTTAAGATTCTTGTAAAGACTGGTCTGCATTCTGATCCTGCCTTTAATAAGGTGTGAAAACCTTATTACATCTGCCATATTCTTAAAAGAAAATACAAAACCGGTTGATTCAAGTCTTCCAAGAGCAAAAGAATTACGTTTTCTTTTGCCTTCACGAATCTGTGATAATCTTCCACCGGCATTCTTGATATCAGATCCTTTTTTAGAATATGTATTATTTATAATATCATTCTTCTCATCATTTACTTCGTGAAGGTGCTGAAGATATTCATTGATACGCTCGATTCTCTCAGGCTCAGGAGCATCTCCCAGCTCTTCAAGGAAGTTCTTAGGGAATCTGATTCCTGCATCTTTAGTAAGCTTTTCAAGAAGATCCTGAATCGTACCATCCGGATCCTCGCTAAGAGTGATGGATATACGCTTATCAGGAGTTACTGTCACCTGCATAGGCATCATTGCACCATCAATAGGTTTAAAGTCAACCTCTTCTTCAGCTTTCTCTATAATTTCACGAAGAAAGTCCATAGCCTCTTTTTTCTTAGTAAGAAGATCTTGCAGGCCAATACCATATTCTTCAAGATCCTCCTCGGATATTATGCACTCAACACGTGTATCATCAACGCGATTAAACTTCATAAAATACCTGCCGTCCCCTGCGGCCTATAACCTTTCAATAATCTAACTTATAATGCTTATATAAATCAAAAACTTTTAAACAGTATATCATAACACACATCTTATTTGAACAAAGAAGTATTAATCTTCTATAAAGCCAATTGAAAGTATTACTTTATAAGCTAAATACATATCCTATCAAACCACATATTATAGCTGTATATATTATCAAAAAAGTTTCAATCTTCTCGAATATTACCAATAACCTTATATAAAAGTCTGTAAAGCTCCTTAGCTTCATCAGATGTAAGTTTAACACATGAGCCTATATTCTCAGGAATAAAAAGAGCTTCATCTCTAAGTTTCTCACCCGCAGGTGTTATAGTCACTTCAAGATTTCTCTCATCAGCAGCATTTCGCTCCCTGTTAATAAAACCTTTTGATTCAAGTTTTTTCAGTACAGGAGTAAGTGTACCGGAATCCAGGAAAAGACATTTTCCGAGAGTTTTAACATTAACTTTCTTCTTTTCCCACAGAACCATCATTGTAATGTATTGAGTATAAGTCAGATCAATCTTGTCCAAGAAAGGTTTATAAGACCTTACTATTTCCTTTGAGCAAGCATAAAGTGGAAAACATAACTGGTTTTCAAGTTTTAATGCTTCATATTTTTTTTCTTCAGACATTATTTTGACTTCCTTTTTCTATTTTTGAGTTTGTTTTCTATCCATTCACACAGCATTGTAAGGTAACGCATACACGGCTCTGTAGCAATTACAAAGAGTACAAAGAGCATTATGCACTCTTTAGAAACATACGTAATTGCGAACAGGTCACTAAATACGACCGCTGCAAATATCATACCTATAATACACCCTAATATGACTCTTGTGCGGAATTTATTCATAGGTGAACTGATATTAATAAGTATCATAAAACCGACAATCGTCATAACGAATGTAGCCGCTACCGAAATATCCTCTGTTGATACACCAAAAGTCTCACCGAATAAGACTAGAGCTGCTATTGCCAGAAAATCTGTAATCGCAGCAGGAAGTGCCTTCATAAGGACATGTACCATAAAAGATCCGGAGCTTTTCTTTGTATTATCTTCCAACGCAAAGAAGAAGGCAGGTATTCCTATGTTAAACATGCTAATAAATGTAACCTGAGATGCCTGAAGCGGATAAGTCATCAGGCTCACAATAGCAAATATCGATAATAATAACGAAAAGATATTCTTAACAAGGAACAATGTAGCGGATCTTGTAATATTATTGATATCTCTTCTGCCTTCAGATACAATCTGCTTCATATGAGAGAAGTCAGAGTCCAGAAGGACTACCTGAGCTGCCTGCATAGCTGCTTCGGAACCGGCCGCCATAGCTATAGAGCAGTCTGCATCTTTCATGGCTAGAATATCATTAACACCGTCACCTGTCATTGCCACCTTGTGTCCGGCCTTTTGAAGTGCCTTTACAAGTTTCTGCTTCTGTTCTGGCTGTACACGACCAAATACAGTGTACTTTACAGCCGCTTCACTAAGCTTCTCATCGTCAAGAGAACGAACATCCACATATTTCTCGGCACCCTGTATCCCGGCCTGTCTTGCAACTTCCGAGACTGTCACAGGATTATCACCAGATATAACTTTTACTTCTACGCTTTGCTTCTTAAAATAAGCAAAGGTTTCTGCAGCATTCTCACGAAGGGGATTCTGCAGTAGGACAAACATCACAGGAGTTACCTTACCGCCAGCTGTACCATTTTCAGGGACAGGGACACTGCTTTCATTTTCACTATACTCAGCAAAAACAATTACGCGAAGTCCCTTGCAGGCATATTCATTTACAAGACCTTTGTATTTGTCATAATCTTTTTGAAGGATAATGTCAGGAGCACCAAGAACATATGTCTTATCATTGAACTGTACACCTGAATACTTCCTTACAGATGAAAAAGGCAGATTAGATACACAATCTCCTGAGCCCATAGACGGAAAATAGTCTGCCAGCGCCTTCATGGTCATATTATCATCAGGAAGCGCTTCTATGTACTCAGACATACGAATACGATCACCGGTCTGTTCCTGTTCACTTCTGCCCTCTGCAGGTATAATGTCACAGACAAGCATCGAGTTATCTGTAATAGTACCGGTTTTATCAACACAGAGAATATCTACTCTGGCAAGTGTCTCTGTACTCTTCATATCATGAAGCATAACCTGATTCATACCAAGTCTTACTGCACTCATGGCAAGAGCCAGACTCACAAGAAGGTACATACCCTCAGGGATCATTCCAATAACAGCAGCCACCATGGAAACTATACTTTCGCTAAAATCATTGCCTAGCGAAAGGCTCTGCCACACAAGTGTGATACCAACAGGAATAATGGCAATACCAGAAAAGATGACTATCCTGTTAATGGATTTGATCATCTCAGATTGCTCGCCACCTTCCATCTTCTTGGCTTTCAAGGTCAGCTGTGAGATATAGGACTTCTCACCCACTCTGATAAGACGGGCATAGCAAAGTCCGTTCACAACAAAGCTACCACTCATCAGCTCACTGTCGACCTTTTTGTTGATCTCATCAGCTTCACCGGTAAGCAGCGCCTCATTAACATTGACTTCTCCGGATATAACAACCGCATCAGCAGGAATCTGATTCCCACTTCTTAGTACGATAACATCATCTATTACAAGATTCTGTATCGGAACTGTGATCTCTTCACCATCTCTTATAACCTGGCATGTGGGAGCATTCAAGACAGAAAGGTTATCGAGAACCTTTTTAGCTTTAAGCTCCTGAAAAATACCGATCAGAGTATTGGCAATAACAACCGGCAAAAAAGTCAATGACCTATACGAGCCGGCGATTATAAGTAAAACCGCCAGCACCGTAAAGATCAAGTTAAAGTATGTAAATATATTTTCTCTTAAGATATCCTTCGTAGACTTCTGAGCATTATCTATCTGTGTATTGCCATAGCCTCGAATATATCTGTCCTGCGCCTGTTGCGCAGTAAGTCCTGTCATAAATAGCCTTTCAGGCAAGTAAAATCCTTACTTTGCCGTATGATGAATATTTCGGATCGGAATATTAGCATATAATGCCGGTACACTGTTAGCTCCGGTTTCATCCGTCTCCATCTGAGTAATATGAATATCCAGCTGATCTTTATCTACCTCAGCATATTTGGAAAGTACTTCAAGGATATCGCTTTTAATACGCTCCATTATTTCAGGTGAGCAATTAGCACGATCAGAGACAAGAACCATTTTAAGCCTGTCTTTTGCTACGTCACCTGAACTTTTTCTTTTGAACAAATCTGACAGTTTCATTGTACGTCTCCCCTTCCACCTGGTAGTTTATTATTTGCTGAATAATCTGCTGAAAAATCCTTTTTTAGACTCAAGATCCAGGAAAGGAACCTGCTCTCCATTAAGGCGTCTGCAGATATTCATATATGCCTGACCTGCAAGTGATTTACCGTTACCTGCAAGAGGAATACCTCTGTTAGTAGCAACTACTACGTCTTCGTCATCAGGAACGATTCCGAGAAGATTAACTGCAAGAACTTCTACAACGTCGTCAGCACTCATCATATCGCCACGCTTTACCATATCAGGTCTGAGTCTGTTAACGATAAGCTGAGAATCTTTCATCTCATTGGCCTCTAAAAGTCCTATGATTCTGTCTGCATCACGTACAGCTGATACCTCAGGAGTTGTAACAACAACTGCCTTGTCAGCACCTGCAATGGCATTCTTGAATCCCTGTTCTATACCTGCAGGGCAGTCAATGATAACATAATCAAACTGCTCTTTAAGCTCTGCTGTAAGCTTTTTCATCTGTTCTTCATTAACTGCATTTTTATCTCTCTGCTGTGCAGCTGCAATAAGATACAGATTTGAATTATCCTTATTTTTAATAAGAGCCTGTGCAAGTTTGCAATTGCCTTCAACAACATCAACAAGATTGTAAACAATACGGTTCTCAAGTCCAAGTACAACATCAAGGTTACGAAGACCTATATCTGTATCTACCAGAACTACCTTCTTGTTAAGTAGTGAAAGACCGGTTCCAAGATTGGCAGTAGTTGTGGTCTTACCTACGCCTCCCTTACCAGATGTAACAACTATAACTTCTCCCATTGTAGCCTTCCTCCAAAGAATAAATTTTATTAAAATCTATTGATCTGATCCATAAAGGATCAAATCAAGTAAAACAACCTAAAACATGTTATAGATCAGCAAATGTATCCTTGATACTTGCAAAATCCATAATTCTAAAACATCGATTGCATAAAATATCACTTAAAGAACTGATTGCTTCTAAGATATTTGCTATTAAATTCTGATCTTGCAATAGCTCCCTGATAAGTGTATGCAACTTCAGGACCTGATACTGTATTCTTGCCGGTTTTCCTTCTAAGAAGCCTTTTGGATTTAGAAACCGTCTCATCTTCAGATACAGCTATAGCATCAGCAATCCTAACCTGAAGAGGCTTAAAATCAGTAGCAACTACAAATGCGTTCTGATCGCCTGTTGCTCCGGCAAATGCATTGCCTTTTAAAGCTCCGAATACAAATATGCATCCTGCAGATACAATGCTTCCACCAGGATTAACATCGCCAAAGACGATTATAGAATGCTGAGATATGATCTCCTGTCCTGAACGAATATTACCAACATGAATTCTGGCATTAGCATCACCAATCTGTTCAAATGCTGCCTGATAAGCTTCATTATAAGCCTGGTCCATCAGCTGCTGTCTTTCTTCTCCTGACAGCTCAGGTCTTATAGCCTGTGGCTGAACCTGCTCTTTATAAGAATTCTCCGAAGATACAGCGCCCGATACCATCTTAGTAAAAGCTGCATCAAGCGGATGATCCTCATCAAGTATGCAGACAATGTTAAGCTGAGTAGTTCTTGAAATTATATCAAGGACCTCAGCCTCTTCTGCATCTGATAGCCTTCTCCCTCGTACTATAAGTCCCATACTGGAATGACCCAGGAAGGATGAAGCCTCTATAAACTTTTGTTCAATTAATTCTTTAAGCTGAATAAAAGGAATTGTTTCATCAAGTACCAGAATGATACCTGATTTTGTCCCCTTAATAGAAACTGGCTGTGCCATTTCTAAAACCTCATTTCAATACCATGCTGTCAGTATATAAAAACCACTGATGCACTTAATATTTTAACTCATTAATCAAATTCAGGCAATCGAGAATCCGATATATATTGACTTTATAATAATAATTATAGCTAAAGTTCAGTAAATTCGAGATACATTAATACCCATTAAGTCCCAAAACCGTCACAATACTATAAATACAGGCCTATGAGTCATCAAATATCTCTTGAAATAAAAAGGCTCCGGTTGTAACCGGAGCCCTGATAAACAAAGTTTTGATTATTTAAGTCCAGCCTGAGCCATAACTTCTTCTGCAAAGTTATCCTGCTTCTTCTCAATGCCTTCGCCTGTCTCAAAACGAACGAAGCTCTTGATAGTAAGATCAGCGCTGTTTGCCTTAGCAACCTGTGCGATATACTGAGCTACTGTCTGTTTGCCATCTTCAGCCTTTACATAAACCTGCTCGTTAAGGCAGATTTCTTTAAGCTCTTTGTTAAGACGACCAATAAGCATCTTCTCAAGGATCTGCTGAGGCTTTCTCTTCTCTTCAGGAAGTTCCTCATTTTCCTTTGTAGCCTGAGCAAGAAGGATCTCCTTCTCGTGCTCTTTGTATTCTGCAGGAACATCGTTCATATCTACATACTTAGGAGCAAGAGCTGCAACCTGCATAGCAACGTTGTGAAGAGCTTCTTTGATAGCATCGTTAACAACGTCTGTCTTAGCTTCTACAAGAACAGAGATACGTCCGCCACCGTGTACATAAGGTACAACGATACCTTCAGAAGCTGTAAGCTTCTGGAAACGACGGATATCGATCTTCTCAGAGATAACTGCTGTGATCTCTACGAGAGCTTCCTTAACAGTCTTGCTGGAATCCTCATTCCATGCCTCGTTCATGAAAGAATCAAGGTCTGCAGAATCAGAATTAACTGCCTGTGTAGCTACTGCATTAACGAATGCCTGGAACTTCTCATTCTTAGCAACGAAGTCTGTCTCAGAGTTAACTTCAACAACTGCTGCAGTCTTCTCATCCTTAACAGCTACTGCTGTAAGACCCTCAGCAGCGATACGGCTAGCCTTCTTCTCAGCCTTAGCCTGACCGTTCTTTCTGAGGAACTCAACTGCTGCATCCATATCTCCATCAGAAGCAGAAAGAGCCTTTTTGCACTCCATCATTCCTGCGCCTGTTGATTCACGTAATTCTTTTACCATTGCTGCTGTAATAGCTGCCATTGTTTTATTCTCCTTCTCTTCGATAATGAAAAATTATTCAGCGTCCTGAGCTTCAGCTTCCTCAGTTGCAGGTACTTCATTCTCAGCACCCTGCTTAGCTTCGATAACAGCGTCTGCCATCTTACCAACAAGAAGCTTAACTGCACGGATAGCATCATCGTTACCAGGGATGATGTAATCAAGCTCTTCAGGATCGCAGTTTGTATCACAGATACCAACAAGTGTGATTCCAAGTGCGTGAGCTTCCTGGATGCAGATGTGTTCCTTCTTAGGATCTACTACGAAGATTGCATCAGGGATTCTCTTCATATCACGGATACCGCCGATGTTTCTCTGAAGCTTATCAAGCTCCTTCTTAAGACCAGCAACTTCCTTCTTAGGAAGAACTTCGAATGTTCCATCAGCCTGCATTCTCTCGATATCTTTCATGCGCTGAATTCTTGACTGTATTGTAGAGAAGTTTGTAAGCATACCGCCGAGCCATCTCTCGTTAACATAGTACATACCGCAACGAAGAGCTTCTTCCTTAACAGCATCCTGAGCCTGCTTCTTAGTACCTACGAAAAGAACTGTACCGCCCTGCTCAGCGATCTCGAAGATTGCCTTGTAAGCTTCGTCAACCTTGCCTACTGACTTCTGAAGATCGATAATGTGAATATTGTTTCTCTCTGTGAAGATGTAAGGAGCCATCTTAGGGTTCCATCTTCTTGTCTGGTGTCCGAAGTGTACACCTGCTTCAAGTAACTGTTTCATTGTAACAACGCTCATGATATTACCTCCATTTGGTTATTCTTCCGTACATCTTTACTCTAAGTTCCGTGGCGGCGTCGTGCCCCGGAGAGATCAGCTTCCAACTGCAATGCAGCACCCGAAAGCATAACAGACATACGTGATTGATTTGTTATAGTAGAAATCCATGAGGACATAAATATCCCATGAAATTTCCACAGCTCTATTACATTAACACAACCAAAGAGCTTATGCAAGGCTTTTTTGCATATTTAGGAGTAAAATAAGCAAAAAACATATATTAAAACAAGATCACAAAAAAGCCCATCACCTCCCGGTGATGAGCTTTGCTATCTCTTCATATGAGGAACCTGCGGTAATATAGTAGGTTCCGGATCTTATATATCTGTCTATACCTCTCGATACAAGATATGCATCAAAAGCCGCCGCATCATCTATAGCGCCTGCATTTTGAAGCACTCTGCAGACAGATGCCGAGTCGCTTCCTCCAGGAATCTGGACTACTACAGACTGACCTGCCTGATCACTTCCTGAAGTATTCTGACTTGAAGCTGTAGTATCAGTACTGTTTGTTCCTGATTCTGTTGTATCAGAGTCTCCCGTACTTGTCTGACCTTCGCTCAAACCGGCTGTATCTGTGCCCACTACATCTGAATCTGTATTACCTGCTTTCGAAGTATCTGTTTTTGTAGTATCTGTTTTTGTAGTATCTGTTTTTGTATCATCTTTCTTAGAAGTATCAGCTTGACCATTGTCGGTAGCTGTATCACTATTCTTCTTACTATCGTCCGTTACAGCATAGGCTTCGCCGTCCTCGGTTTCAATCTCCTGTTCATTATTTTTTGAAGTATCGCTTGATTTAGACTCTCCGGCCTGTTCATTAGCTTTGGCATCGCTTGATTTTGATAGTGCCTGCGATATTGCTTCTTCAGCTTCGCTATCTTCTTTCGAAATAGAGTCACTTGTCGAAGTGAGTTCATCGTCGATCGTTTTAGATACTTCTTTTCCTTCTTCAGATACTTCATTGCCCGCTTGCGAAGTGGCAGAAGCATCCAAAGGATACGCAGTAGCGTAAAGTGTCCCTTCGCTTTCTTTGCTTTCATCAGTTTCCTCCACCGGTGTCACAAGTACTGTAGCATTGTCTGAATCAGATTCAGACCCTTTTCCTATATCAACACCGCCGAATATCAAAAGTGCCAAAGCACCTATCAAAAGACCTATCCCAAGACCTCGCAAATATAATTTTAGTTTCATGCTCCTCCTTTCAAGCTAAGAGGCTATGTGCCGCAAGCTGTTCAAAAACGGACGAGTTTACCAATGCTAAATCTGTCTTTTTCTCTTATTCTTCTGAGCAAGTTCTATTACAAGACCTACTTCGCCAACTCCAAGTCCAAGCTCTCTTGCGATCGCAATGTTGGATTTTCCGGCTTCATGCATCTCCATGATCTTATTGTTCTGACGAGCCTGCTCACCGGCATCATCATCTTCTCTTACAGAGCGCTGAGCATCTGCTATCGGGATCACCTTGTCAGATACAGGATCTGTTGTAGCTGCAGCTATAGCCCTAACTGCTTCCATCTCATCTGTGAGTGCGCTATAGTCTTCTTCGTTATTATCAGTACTTCCAAATACTCTTGCAAACTGCTGATCAAGATCCTCACTGGACAGATGCTGCGTAGCTCCAAGAGGTGCAAACCCGGAACTCTTGGCATCTATTCCGTCAAACATGTTCTGATCTGCTCCAGGAGATGATTTACCGGCTCTTACATCGCCAAATACGGAGCTTCCTGCCTTTTTATTATTTCTATCAGTAGCAGCTCTGGCCTGTTGTATACCACTTACAGTTCCATCAAGTTCATAGCCATCAATTCCTAGATTTTCAAAAAAATTGGAAGCTGCAGCATTGTGAAAAGAAACAGGAGGTGTTGCCGCATCATAAAATCCTGCTGCAGAATTAGAATCAGGCGGCGCTATATTGGCTGATCCGGGATTTATTCCATGAGCCATCATGCTGACTTTAGTGGCAGCTTCTCTTGCCTGCCTGGCCGTTATCTCTGCATCAAGAACCGTCTGGTTGACCTTCTCCTGAGCCTTGGCAGCTTCATCTACTGTAGAAGTGAGATTTTTCTGCTTGTCATTCAACATATCATACATGAACATAACTTCATCATGATTCTTATGGATATCATTCATGACAGTATCAGCATACTCACTGATAGCACTCATCTTCTCATTGGTAATACGATCAAGTCCTCTCTCTGTCTTAATAAGAGATTCCTCAATCGTATCATCTATCTGCTGTTGAATTTTATCGTGGGATTTTTCGATCGTCTTATGAACAGCCTGCGCAACGGCAGACTCCATAGATTTTTGATCATCCTTCTCAAGCTCCTTGCCTATAGGAAGGATAAAACCAAGAACTATAGCAGCCACTCCGCCTACAAGTAAAATGATAACACCAATTCCCATCAAGTCCTCCTTACCTTTGTTTATGGAAAAACAAAGGCATAACCCAAGTCATAAAAAATATTACTAAACATTCAGTCAAGAGGCGCTACCCTTACGTCTCCTTCCTTTTCAACAAACTTGCTGTACTTAACGGCTTTATCTACAGTCATGGACAATTCCCCGATTGTTATGACTGTTCCTGCGTTGCATATTCCATTAACTGTTACATATGCATTATGAGTCTGTGATAGCGTATCCTGAAGCTCCATCAGATTCTCTGATTTTTCATTAATATCACTTTCAAGCTGAGCCTTCATAGCCATAAGCTTCTTGGCATAAGCTGCCTGATCAGGAGCAAGAACCGTTCCTGCCTGAAGTTTTTTTACAATTCCATCTATAGTAGGTCTGATCTGCTGCAGGTTCTTGTTCTCTTCACCTATCTCTTTCATAAGATCGCGGATCCTTACCTTGAGCGAAGGATCAACTCCAACGTCAATCCTTGTGGTGGTTCCCATCTCACCGCCTATAGTTATGACGTTTATGCTCTCTCCGGCTATCACATGGCCACCTACTATAAATCCCTTATTGCCGGTTACATTAACCTCAGTCCCTGCCTGCACATCAGAATGAAGGATGGATTCTGCGTTAACGCTTCCGCCTGCAACAACCTTTGCATTTTCTATGAACTTGGTGACAATATTGCCTCCGGCCTTTATGAGACCGCCTCCGGCTCCATTGACACCCCTTTCAAGGATTATATCAGCTCCGGCTTCCAGTACAGCACCTTCGATAGTGCCCTTGACCTCAATATTGCCACCAGCCTTAACACTGAATCCTGAGGCAATATTACCGGCAACAGCCACGCTTCCGTCATAATCAATATTGCCTGTAGCAACATCCACATTCTTAAGGTTAAGGACGTTGGACACAACAACCTTACCATCCTGAAGCGACACATGCCCGGATTTTTCAGCACTAATTGTAAGCTTATCTTCCGAAAGCTTAACATTCTGTCCAAAATGAAGGCTTTTAACCTTAACACTCCTGGGCTTAACCTGATTGCCATAAACACTTGTCCCATAGTCCCCCATATCCGCAGGAGTCAGGACAGCAAGAAGATCACCCTCTTTGCAGTGATTTATGATATTAAGATTATGATAGTCAACCGATCCGTCCTCATTGAGCGATGGACGAGGCTTTTTACTGGTTCCGAATTTATATTCTATAACAGCATCGCTGCCATCTCTTGGGTGCTTACCCCTTGCGATGACGATGTCCTTACAATATTCTCTATTAGAAAAAAAATTATCAATAGCATCCTTGTCGACGCCAAACCTGATCTTTTTAAGCACCAGATCGCCTATAACTTCTTTTGAATCAGTAAGCTGACCAGGCTCCCCGCCGCTAACATTTTCAGAAGGCGGATAAAAACGAACTGACACAGACATCTGATCTTGCGCTATAGTCATAACATACTGTTCTCTAACAGGATTCACCTTATTCTGAGTAAAATAAACAGGCTCAGCACCCTTTTTTTTGACAGCTTCATTAACAGCCAGAATATCATAGCCGATCCTGTTTCTGTCCAGATATTCAGTTATCTCACCTGTAGTAACCTCCGCACAGCCGTCTGTTGCATCAAAAACCCTGACACCTGTACCGGATTTGCCTATAACAAGCTGAAAATATCCGTTCATAAGATCAATATATTCTCCTGAAATTCCAGTATATAAAACCGCCTCAAAAAGGCATATGTCAATACTATCGTCTATGGATCTCGTTATCACGCTCTATCTGTCAGAATACCCATGTACTTGCCCATCTTGCCTCGCATCTTCTGAAGAGCACGAGTATGAAGCTGCGATACTCTTGATTCCGAAACCTCTAAAATGTTGCTGATTTCTTTCAAAGTAAGCTCTTCGTAATAATACAAAAGGATAACTTTTCGTTCTTTTTCTGTGAGCAATTCCAAGGCTTCTCCCAGCATTTTCTTGAGTTCTGCCTTCTCAATAACTTCCTCGGGCTTATCAAATCTGGCACCATGATTACGATCCTCAGGTACATCTGATCCCTGTTCCATAAACTCATTAAGGGATATGACACCTGTGACCTTCATCTGGCTCTGCCAATTAAGATATTCCTCTTCAGAGATATTCATCTTCTTGGCTATCTCGGCATCAGTCGCAACATGTCCGCTCTCTGCCTCAACCTCTTTGATGGCTATATCTATCTTTTTCTGACGATCCCTTATAGTACGGGGAATCCAGTCCATCTTCCTGATCTGATCGAGGATAGCTCCGCGGATACGAAGAGATGCATATGTCTCGAACTTGACATCCTTCAAAGTATCAAACTTGTCAATAGCATCGATAAGGCCGAATATGCCATAGCCTACAAGGTCATCATACTCGACATTAAACCCAAGATACATAGAAAGTCTGCCCGCAACCAGTTTTACAAGCGGAGCATATTCAAGTATCAGCTTTTCTCTTATTTCGGGAAGTTTTGAATTTTCATATTCTTTCCATAACTTGATTCTTGCTGCTTCATCCATGTAGCGCTTACCCCCATGTTCTAGTATTTATGAGCATAATCTTATATTTATAGAATGAATTAAATAAAAAATATACTAGAAAAAAAGATCCTCTTCTTCTTTTACCGCTGCCTTCGCCTGAGCAATCAAAGCTTCTTCCTCTTTCCTTGCTTTTTCCTCATCTTTCAGGCGTTCCTGTTCCAGTCTTCTGTCAATCCAGTTCTTTACCGCCTCTTCTTCATATTTTTCCACCATATTCTGGAGTACTGCTCCAAAAAAAAGAAAAAGAACCATGGAAGCAAATACTACGATGTACCATCTGGCAGTGGGCATATTATCAAAGAATGTAAAAATAGCAATAACCGCAGACCCAAACAAAGTAACAAAAGGAGCTATCAGCTTTGTTTTAGGATCTATCAAAACTTTATAATTGACCTTGATGATCTCGTTTTTGTTCTTGGCTTTTTCATTTTTGCGAATGACTCTTATGATATTCTCAACCCTGGGATCTTTCCACATCTCAGGATGATCATCTACTATCTCTTCTTCATCAGGGCCTTCGTCCATTGTCTCTTCGCCTTGAACATCGATATCTTCATCACTCATATGATCTTCTCCGGTTTACCGACAGCTCTGATGACATAGTCACCCGTTTCAGGATAGAAAATAACCGTTCTACCAAAGTTAAGACCTGTATCCTGCGATAATACTCTGATACCAAGTTCTTTGAGCGTCTTTAAAGAAGCTGCAACATTGCGATCGCCTACATGCATACTGGCGCTTGCAGATTGAAATGCAAACATTGTAGCTCCGCCGGCAATTTTGGCAACCATCCTGCTTTTGGACGCACCAAGAGCTTCCATGCGTTTTACGAGTTCTCTGATACCTGTATCAGCGAATTTCGGAACATTATTATTGTTCCTGATCTCCGTCGAATCCGGAAGCATTATATGCGCAAGGCCTCCGATTTTGGTAACAGGATCTCGTATCGCTATACCGCAGCAAGAGCCAAGACCAAGGGTCGTAATACCATCCGGGGCTTTACAAGTATTCAGATCAGCCATCCCTACTTTTATTATTTCAGACATGCATAATCCTCATAAAATACTGTTTATATCCTCAATCAAACATGGAAACATCAATTCCAAGGGACCCAAGGATTTTCTTATAACCATCAATATCCGGTAGTAAAATAAAGTAACCGCTTATCTGAACATCATCTGAAAAACGGTTTTCTATAAGAAGAAGTTTATCTCCCATGAGTCCGAATTCGATAGCCGGAACTGACAGGATGGCACCTGCCATATCAACGGCAACATAAGGAACCGATGGAATCATCTTCAAGTTTGTCATTGTAGCAAGGGAATTTAGATATGAACCGGTAATGATATTACCGATTTCCTTAAGAGCAGAAAGTTCCATTTCGTCAAATGGTTCATCTTCAGGCTTGTCCTGCATGATAAGTTTGTTAGCAAGATATCTGGCTTCCTTCTGTCCGGTAAGGAACATGATAGAGCCATCTACATCACCTTCCATGCGTAGATAAATACCGGCCATAATCTGGTCCGCACCGCCCATACAGTCGCCTACATCTTTGAATTCAAGAAGTTTTACACTGGGAACTGACATATCAACCTTGGCACCAAGCATCTGTGCAAGGGCTGTTGTTGCATTGCCTGCACCGATATTGCCAAGTTCTTTGAGCACATCGTAATATTGCTCGGAAAGAGCATCAAGACTTAAATCAGCCAAATCGTACCCTCCTGATCTTTAAAAGCTTCCCGGAAAGGAATCATTGAATGGATGTACTTCCATGTATTATATAAAGAGAGAACTATTTGTTATTTTCGTTCTCTCTTTATATAGTATCACATTTTCATTTTAATTTTAATATTATATCGTTATTCTTTCTTTTCTTTTGCAGTTTCAGGATCGAGTGCGGTCAGATCAAGAATTGATACAAGTCCGCCTTCGTATTTACCTACTCCTGAGATGAACTTTCCATTGGTCTTCTTGGTCTTTTCATCAAATGAGAGCTTGTCAATGTTGCGAGAACCGATATTAAGAACCTGGTTGACCTGATCGACTATGATGCCAAGAAGTTCACCTTCATCTCCGATCTTAAGGATGATGATACGGCTCTTGTTGGTGATAACATCCTCTTCCATTCCCATGAGGATACGAATACTCATTACAGGAACGATAACGCCTCTGATATTGAGAACGCCCTTGAAATAGTCATCAACCTTAGGAACTCTTGTAATATTCTGCATTCTGACAATATTATCTATATACTTGATGTCGATACCATACTGCTCATCAGCAAGCTTGATGATAATATACTGAACAATTTCTCCTATATCTTGTGTATCTCTGAGTGCATCCATTATTATTATCCTCCAATCTGATTGGTATCAAGAATAAGTGCGATCTCACCATCACCAAGGATAGTAGCACCACTGATGAATCTGCACTTTGTCATGTACTTACCAAGAGGCTTGATAACGATTTCCAGCTGACCCTCAAGTTTATCGATAACAAGACCAACCTGCTGATCGCCGCGCTTAGTGATAACAACGATCATATCTTCATTAGGATCGTTGGTTGACTGATTCTCAAGAACTTCATTCATTCTGATAAGTCTTGTTACACTGCCTCTAAGGTTGATAACCTCTTTATTGGATACAAATTTGATATCCGATACAGGAACGTTCTCAATGGACTGAATAGAATCAAGCGGAATAGCATATTTCTCGCCGCCGACTTCAACCATAAGACCCTGGATAATAGCAAGTGTAAGAGGAAGTCTGATGATCCAGGTGGATCCTTCTCCGAGCTTGGTATTAACAGTAACTGTACCCGACAACGACTCAACCTTACTCTTAACAACGTCAAGACCTACACCTCTACCTGAAATCTCAGATACCTGCTTGGCAGTTGAGAATCCCGGGTGGAACAAAAGCTCTATTGCCTGCTGTTCTGTGAGAACGTCAGCTTCTTCACGGGTCATGATACCCTTTTCAACAGCTTTGTTTCTGACAACATTGGCATCGATACCATTACCGTCATCACCAACTTCGATGACAACTGAGTTACCATCCTGATAAGCATGAAGGAAAATCTGTCCTGTCTCATCCTTACCACGGGCAAGTCTTGTCTCTGCATCTTCGATACCATGGTCTGCACTGTTTCTAAGAAGGTGCATAAGCGGATCACCAATCTCATCTACAACAGTACGGTCCATTTCTGTCTCTTCACCGGTCATTGTCAGTTCCATCTTCTTACCAAGAGTCTTGGTAAGATCTCTGATCATACGAGGGAACTTCTGAAGTACGGATTCAATAGGAACCATTCGTACTTTCATAACTGATTCGTGAAGGTTGGTTGTTACTGATTCAAGATATTCTATCTGTTCAGCAACATTACTATTCTGTATTCCTGCTGATTCTGTAGCAGATATCAGCGAGTTCTTGGCAATAATAAGCTCAGATACCTGGTTCATAAGGGAATCGAGCTTCTCTGTATCAACACGGATAGTTCTTGATACAACAGGCTTACCTGCCGGTTTCTTGGCTTCAGCAGTCTTATTTGCTTCTGCAGGCTTAGCTTTAGGTGCAGGAGCAGGTGTTGCAGCTGCAGGTGCAGGTGCTGCGGGTGCAGCAGGCGCAGGAGCTGCAGGTGCAGGTGCTTCAGCTGCAGGCGCTGCTGCAGGTGCATCCGGATCGAATTCACCTATATCAACAGACTCGATCTCAGATACGTTCTTGGCAATCTCTGCAACCTTCTCAGGATCATCTGTATCAGTTACAACTATAAGAGAGAAAGTAAATTCAAACTTCTCATCTTCTATATCCTGATTGCTTGGATCAGAAGCTACAACTTCACCTATATCTTCAAGACCCTTAACTACAAGGAAAGCTCTTGCAGCCTTAAGAAGACATGTATCCTGAATCTTGACAGTAAGACCGAATACTCTGCGGCTATCCGCAATACCCTTCTTGATAGCTTCTTTGGCATTATCATCAAGAGGAACAAGATGCCAGTCCCCATGAGCTACAGCAGGAGCTGCCGGTGCCGCGGGTGCCGCTGCACTTTCAGCAGGAGCTGCTGCAGGAGCTGCTGCAGGGGCTGCATCTTCTCCGGACTTACCTGCCCTTATATCAGCAAGAGCCTTGATAAGGTCTGCGTTTTCCTCAGTTCCTTCATCCTGAGAAGACTCAATATTATCAACATATTCCTGAACAGCATCCAGACATTTAAACAAGGTATCTGTCATATGCGTATCAACTTTGAGTGTGCCATTACGCACATCAGAGAATACGTCTTCCATATCATGAGTCAGCTGCTGCATGCGCTTATAGCCCATGGTACCAGCCATACCCTTCATGGAATGCGCCGCACGGAATATCTCGTTGACACAGTCTTCATTGGTAGGATCATCTTCCAGAGTCATAATAGCATCATTCAGAGTCTGGATATGTTCCTTAGCTTCATCAAGAAACACGCCTAGATATTGGGAAGTATCCATTTTTTATTACCCTCCTTGAAGAGTTATCAATGGAATGAAGGCGTGTTCCTTAGATACAACCCTCAGGTCACACCAACATTCATTACTATTTCCTGTGCAATCTTATCCAAAGATACCACCTGATTGGAAAGTCCGGCAGTAGCTACAGCTCTCGGCATTCCGTAAACTGTACAGGATTCTTCATCCTGAGAGATAACATGCACTTTTTTACTTGCTTTAAGATTCTTGATTCCTTCAGTTCCGTCAGCTCCCATGCCGGTCATGACTACACATACAACTTCATCATAGGAAGAATTTGCAAGTGATTCGTACATGAAATTGGCACTTGGCTTAACACCTTCTCTTGTAGGTCCATCCTTAAAATGAATCACAAACTTACCGGAAGCATTCTTCTCTATATGCATATGTATACCGCCTTTGGCGATATATACGGTTCCTCTTTGCAGTTCATCACCTTCTGCCGCCTCCTTGACATGGATCTCGGACAGAGAGTCAAGACGTGTAGCAAGTGAAGCTGTAAAGCCAACCGGCATATGCTGCACCAGAACAACAGGTGCTTTGAGATTTTTTGGAAGCTTAGGTATTACCGCCTGAAGAGCTCTTGGACCGCCTGTAGATGAAGCAATTGCGACGATCTTATTACCGGATATACTGGCTGTATTCTTCTGAACAGCCTGTATTATCTGCTTATCAATCTTTTTATCGGCGGGTTTATCAGTTTTATTAACACTTACAATTGTAGGCAGTTTTGAAACACTGACGCTCCAAAGGGTTGTGAGGAAATCCTTGGTAAAATCCTCTCCTTTGCAGGCAGAAGCTCTATCCGGCTTATGAACGAAGTCTATTGCTCCAAGTTCCAGCGCATCCATTGTGACCTTGGCGCCTTCTACAGTATCAGTGCTGGCCATCATAGTGCGAATTCTGATCTTTTCTTCGTTCAATTTCTTAAGAAGCTCGATGCCATTCATCTTGGGCATGTTAACATCAAGGACCATGACATCATATGTATTCGACTTCTTCAGCATTTCAAGTGCCTCGACACCGTCTCTGGCTGTCGCTTCCACATGAAACTTCGAATCTGAATTAATGATATCACTGAGTACGCTTCTCATAAGTGCAGAGTCATCAACCAGAAAAATTTTTTTCATATTTTCGCCTACTTTCTGTCTTTATTACGTTTATAGTTACCCGTCGTTACAGGACGTAACAAGAAAATGTCCAGAAGTACAGGGATGTACTTCTTATGATCTACGCATCATTTTACGTTCTTCTTCGAAGATGTAATGAATTATATCTTCTCTATCATCCTCATTTATATTGGTATACTTCACTCTGTGTTCAAAGCTCCCCTGCTTGTTCTCAAGTTCTCTTGTCTTAAGTATCTGTCCTATGATCCTGTAATCCTTAAGAACACCTTTTTGAGGAAGCTGATAACATATGTACAGCCTGGTATTCTCGGCCATCCTTTCAGATGCTATAAATCTGATACCACCGCCGCTTATATCAACGATCATACCCTTAGCCATAGGAAGTTCTTCATCTATTGAGAAAAAAGGACTGTCCTTAATAGCTTCATCCTCTTCATCCGAAAGGCTCCTGAATTTAAAATTAATAGCACAACTGAATCTGTAATATTCTCTTCGTTGGAGCTTGGAAAGCGGACTTGTAAGTTCCAGTGTCAGAATATACATATTGTTGGACCTGTATCTGTCCTCAACTCTGCCAGTGCACTGAAGCAGCCCCTTGTCTGAGTAGAATACGATGTTATAGATACCATCTACAGGAAGAAGCTGAAGTTGTCCCTTCTCCATAGGCATCATGACATCTATACTCTCTTCGGATATGATATCGTATATCTTGCTGGCATAAGATTTTCTATCACCACTGTTGTCACTATAACCACTTGAATATGTCTGAAGTTCTATTCTGTTTCCCGGTATGATGTAATCAGATAGCATGTCATCCTTTCGTGCCGCTCACGGCCTCGGCTGTGGTAGATTCAAGTTTTCTGCTCTTAATGATATGTGAAAAGAAAGCTGCCATACCTCTTGGCTGTACCTCCGGCTCAGTGCCCAAAGCCCCGCTCAGATTTCTGGCAATACTTTCAAATGATCTAACCGACTTTGCATTCGGAAAAGCAATCGACACAGGCGATTGCTGCATAACAGCATTAGATAGCTGCTGGTCCTGCGGAATAGAGCCAAGATAAGTCAAAGGAAGCTTTAAGTACCTGTTGGAAACCGCACTAAGCTTATGGTAGAGCTGCTGGCCCTCCGCCTCGGATCCGACTCTGTTCGAGACCGTTTTGATAACAGTATCTTCCCTACTAAATCTGGGATGGTGATTAAGCGCTTTAAGAAGTGAGTAGGAATCAGTGATGGATGTTGGTTCCGGAGTAGTCACCAGTATGATCTCGCCGCTTGCAACCAGAAATTCCAGAACAGCATCAGAGATACCTGCTCCCGTATCTACAATTATTGTATCGGCTATTGCATCCAGTTCCGCAAGATTAACTATTATATAAACAAGATAATCTCTTGAAAGATTATACATACCCGATATCCCGGAACCTCCGGAGATAAAGCCTACGCCCATAGGTCCCCAGGTTATGATCTCTTTAATATTTTTGCCCTGATATATAAGATCGCACAGATTATGTTTAGGAACAGTCCCGAACATGATCTCAATATTGGCAAGCCCGAAATCTGCATCAAGGATTATGACCCTCTGTCCCATCTTTCGAAACTGAATGGCCAGATTGATAGCAACATTACTCTTGCCAACACCGCCTTTGCCGCTGGTTACGGTTATAACCCTGGCAAGAGGTCTGTTGGATCTTGACGAATTTGCATTTTTTATAATATTCCTAAGCTGACTAGCCTGATCCTGCATACACAATCCCCCGGATACCTGACCGCCTAAAGCCTCATTTTATGATCACAGCGTGCCTTTGCCTCCCAAAAGGCTCTTAACAACCCTCTGCGCGTCAAATACCGCAATATCATCAGGAACATTCTGACCATTTGTGATATAAGACATAGGAGCACCGGTATGAAGCCTTATATTGTAGAGATTGCCAACCGCACCGGTTTCATCCATTTTGGTAAAAATAAGCTTGTAGTCAAAATCCTCTTTATACGCATCCACGATCTCTAAAAGATCACGGTACTTGGTAGATGCGCTCATTACAAGGAAGGTATCCGTATCCATCTTTTCTTTAAGTGCATCCACAAATTTGCCCACTTCACTCTTTTGCTCATCATTGTGAATAGAATGTCCTGCTGTATCCACCATGATATAATCCATATCCTGAAAATCATCAGCAGCCTTCCTTATATCCTCTACGCTATAGATGACTCTGAATGGAATCTCCAGAATAGAAGCATAGGTTCGAAGCTGCTCTGCAGCAGCAATCCTGTATGTATCAACTGTTATAAGTGCAACTTTCTTGTGAGCTGTTACAGACAGGTTAGATGCAAGCTTGGCAATAGTAGTAGTCTTGCCTACGCCTGTTGGTCCTATAAATATTTCAGCCTTGACGCCATTTTCAGAAGGAGTGATCTCTTCAGGCTTGCCAAACTTAAGTATCATCTTCTGATACACATTGCTAAGAAAGTATTCAAGCGGTATACCCGGCCTTGCAAATCTGTGAGCTTCATCAGTAAGCTCATTAACATAGCGCTCGTCAACTTCATTCTCGATCATAGTGTTATATAAGAGCTTGATAAAAGACAAAGTCTCATCCGGAATAGGATCATCCTTGGAATTTACATTAGTACTATTGTTAGAAGACGCATTCGTGCTTTCTTTATGTTCCAAAGCGTCTTTAGAAGACCCGGCATCCTTTTGCGGACGCACAATATTCTGTTCAAGAAGTGAATGAAGAGAGTCAAGCTTTTCTTCAATAACTGAATTGGAAGATGGAACAGTGACTCCTGCCCTTTCAAGGACAGCCGAAGAAGCCGTGGCATTCTCTGCTGCAACGGCATTGGAAGTAGCAAGTTTTAATGAATCGGCTCCAGCGACTTTAAGAGGCGGAAGTATACCGGACTGAGCTGCCTTGACAAGTTTTTTATTAATGTCTACAGGCTCTTCCACAGCGGTAGTTTCCTTGTCCTTATCAGGCGTTATCTGACTTTTTTTAGGGCGCACTATTCTATCAGACAGATCAGGTTCTTCTTCAAGAGCAACCGTCACCTCTGTTTTGGGCTTTTGAAGAAAAGACCAAAAGCCAACTCTTCGCACAGGTCTGACATTCATCACTACTATCCCTGTACCAAGTTCATCTCTTGCCTGCTGCGTGGCATCTTCTTCTGTTTTACCAACAAACTTCTTGATGATCATAGGCCTCTTTTCCTAATGTCAATCATTTATAATCCCTGTATCCAAAGTTCTTAATTGTTGTTGAAAAAACTTATGCCGTTACCATTCCAACCGACTGAAGCTCAACATCACTCTCTACCTCGTTATAAGATATAACGATCAGATCTTTGTAAGCATCTTCAGTCATCTTCTTAAAATACATCCTTACGATAGGCGAAGTCATAACAATAGGACTTCTGCCGTTATCTTCAAGCTTCTTGGCCTGGGTTACCACGCTCTTAAGTATAGCCCTCGTCCTCTCAGGATCAAGTGTAAGATATGCGCCGGTCTCTGTCTGTTTGACAGATCCCATGATCTCCTGCTCCACCTTGGGATCAAGCGTTACTACACTTGTAGTCTCACCTGATATGAAATACTTATTGGATATAGCTCTCTTGAGGCTCTGACGTACATATTCAGTAAGTATGTCCGTATCATGAGTACTGGGCGCATAATCAGCAAGTGTCTCGAATATAGTAACAAGGTCTCTTATGGATATACCTTCAGAAAGAAGATTCTGAAGTACCTTCTCTATCTCACCAAGGCTCATAAGCTTTGGTACAAGCTCATCAACAAGTGCCGAGTTGTTCTCTTTAAGGTTATTGACAAGATTCTGTACATCCTGCCTTGTAAGAAGTTCTGCTATATGCTCTCTTATTACTTCAGTAAGGTGCGTTGCGATTATAGACGGCGGATCAACTACAGTGTAGCCCATTGATTCAGCCCTCTCTCTGGCTCTCAGTGATCCATATAGCCGGCAGATGGAAGGAAGGTTCGAAAGTGGGTATACCTGTGATCTCCTCTTCTACATGTCCCGGATTCATTGCCATATAGTGATCAAACAGGATCTCGCCCTCGCTTATCTGTATACCTTTTATTTTAATAATATACTGGTTAGGATTGAGCTGGATATTATCACGAAGACGTATGATAGGAACTACGGTTCCAAGTTCCAGTGCAATCTGACGCCTTATCATAACAACTCTGTCCAGAAGGTCTCCGCCCTGATTGACATCAGCAAGGGGGATGATACCATAACCAAACTCAAGCTCAATAGGATCCACCTGAAGAAGCGAATTAACATTCTCGGGCTGCCTTATCTCTTCTGCTTCTGTCTCTTCTTCCTGAGCCGCCGCCTCTTCTGTAGATGCCTCCTCAACCCTTTGCTGCATCATCCTTGCACCAAATATATATACAGCACCTATAGCCACATATATAACAGGTGGAAGTGGAGAAAAAAGTCCAAGGAATGCTACTACAGCGCCCACAAGGTACATAACCTTAGGAAGTCCGAAAACCTGCTTGATAAGAGTATGTCCAAAATCCGACTCTCCCGCGCCCTTGGTTACAAGAACACCAGTTGCAAGTGACGTACACAAAGAAGGGATTGAAGATACAAGACCGTCACCTATAGTCAGTATCGTGTACTTGTCAACAGCTTCATTCATAGGAAGTCCCTGTCTTAGAACTCCCATAAGAATACCACCTACAATGTTGACAGCAGTAATGATAAGGCCTGCAGTAGCATCTCCCTTAACATACTTGGAAGCACCGTCCATGTTACCAAAAAAGGTTGCTTCCTGCTGTATATGATCACGTCTTCTCTTGGCTTCCTTGTCATCTATAACACCCGTATTAAGATCGGCATCGATAGCCATCTGCTTACCGGGCATAGCATCAAGTGTAAATCTTGCAGTAACTTCAGATACACGTTCAGAACCTTTATTGATAACTACGAACTGAACGATTATAAGGATAAAATATACGATAATACCAATAATAAGATCACCGGCACCAACGAACTCACCGAATACTTCGATGACTTTGCCGGGATCACCTGTAGTAAGTATAAGTCTTGTAGATGAAACGTTCAGAGCTATTCTAAATACTGTTGTACATAGAAGCATTGTAGGATAAAAGCTCATATCCAGAGCTTCCTTGACATACATGGCATTAAACAAAATAGCAAATGCCATAGACAGGTCGACTGCAAGGAGAAGATCCATAAGCCATGCAGGAATAGGGATGATGAGCATGATAAGAGCAGATACTACGTAAAGTGCAACGCCGTAGTCAAATACCAGCTCAGTGAACTTCTTACGATTCATAAGCATCCCCCTTTCCCTACCACTCTATAAGAAGGATATCCATCATAGAATGGTCGAAAATTGCACTAACCCTAACACCTTAATGATATTTTATCAAAGAATCTCCGTAATTTCATCACTTTTTATAAAAATATGTACGATTTTTTGTATAATTCTTGAGATTGAGCATCTTGTGCCAGCCAAACATATGTTTGGAAAGTTTGAGTTTACTATTATATTTTGCCCTGAAGCTTGTAGACATATGCCAGTACTTCCGCTACAGCCTTGTAGAGCTCCGGGGGGATGAATTCGCCTATCTCAACATTGGCATAGAGCATTCTCGCAAGAGGCTTATCTTCTACTATCTCAATATTGTTTTCTTTGGCAGCTTCTTTTATCTTCATAGCTACATAGTCGGCACCTTTGGCGATGACTTTGGGAGCAGGGTCCTCATCCTGATTATATACAAGAGCTACCGCATAATGAGTCGGGTTAGTGATGACAACGTCCGCTTTGGGGAGTTCTTTCATCATACGGCGCTGGGATGCTTCTCTCATCTTCTGCTTCTGTTTGGACTTGACCTGAGGATCACCTTCTGTATCCTTATACTCATCCTTGACTTCCTGCTTGGTCATCTTCATGTCTTCACGGAATTTATGCTTTTGGTATATAAAATCTGCCGCAGCGATAATGATATATACAAAAGCGCAGCGAAGTCCAAGATCTATGATTATATCTCCCATAAGGGCAATCCCCTGACGAAGAGGCATATCATAGAGCAGGAACAGTGACTCATCTCTCCCTGTCAAGGTCACATATACGACTATAGATATAAGACCTATCTTCATAAGGGATTTAACCAGATTAAACAGTGACTGAACCGAGAAGATACGCTTGATACCGTTTAGAGGATTGAGCTTACTGAACTTGGGTTTCATAGGCTCTGTTGTTATCTTGAAGCCGAACTGAACTATATTGCAGATAAGAGCAAGAGCAAAGCCCGCGATAAGAAACGGAAGCACCGTAATAAGAGCTATTATTATGATCTTAACAAAAAGGGAATCGAAAGTAGTTTTAGGAATATATCCATCCACCATCACGATAGTGTCTGGAATATTGCCATAGATATCATTAAAAAGGAATACAAAATTAGTTCCAAGATATTCTTTATAAATGCTTAGTATGATAAAAAAAGCAAAAAGATCCGCTGCCACGGTTATCTCCTGACTCTTGGCAACCTGACCTTTTTTTCTTGCATCATTTAATCGTTTACCGGTAGCTTCTTCAGTCTTCTCACCGCCAGGACCTTCTTTGGCAAAAAACTGAAGATCATATCTAAGGCGTAAGTCCATAAGCGAACTCCTGGATCAGTATTTTCATCTGATCGAATACAAAATCAGATGCAATCGATAACATAGAGCTTGTAAGAAACAAAATTCCAAGTCCCACTAATATCTTGAGCTGCATACCCACAGCGAACATGTTGAGCTGAGGTGATACCTTGGCAAGGATACCAAGGACAATATTCATGGTAAAAGATACTATAAACACAGGAAGTGTGATTCTAAAACCTATGACCATGTAATCTTTCATGAATTCAAGCATAGTCCTTAAAAGGAAATGCATCTGGAAGTCGGCTCCGTTTACAGGGATTATGGTAAAAGAGTCTGCAAGTGCCTTTATAAGATATCTGTACATGCCGCTTATTATAAGCATTATCATGAGCATCTGCTGGTACAGTGCTCCTGTTATTGTCACGTTGGTATTGGTGGCAGGATCCATGATAGATACCATGGAAAGACCTGTCATCATGTCTATGATCTGTCCTGCAAAGCTTCCTATCTGCATACAGATAAGTGCCGCAAAAGCAAGTATTGCTCCTGACAAGACTTCTTTTATGACTATGAAGGCATAACCATATACTGTGGAATAATTAAGGCCTGCTCTTGGGGCTACGTCATAGAGGACTATGGCAATAAAGAGCGAAAAGGCAACTTTGTATCTTGCAGGGATTCCTCTTGCTGAGAAAAAAGGCGCAACAAATACAAACGCAGATACGCGCACGAGGATCAAAAGAAAATATTCAAGATCTCCATAAGTAAAGGTTACGTCTATCATTGGCTTTGGGGTATAAGTTTAAAGGTGATTGATTCATACTTGCCAAGGTACTTGAATCAATGATTCAAGGAGTGGCCGCGCTAATTAGTGAATATAAAGAGAAAAGTCTGACCAGAGTTTTGTCATAAAGTCTGATATTTGAGTACCCATGTAACTTCCTAGGAAAATCAAACAGCCAAAGGCAACTAGGAGTTTAGGCACGAAAGTCAGCGTCTGTTCTTGGATCGATGTAACCGTCTGGAATATTGAGATTATTAGGCCCATGATAAGGGAAGCCAGGAGCATGGGGCCTCCGACTTTGATAACTAAGAATAGTGCATCTCTTATGATCTGATTAACAACTCCGGCATCCATAGGCGCCTCCGTGAATTTACATCTGTATTAAAGCGTTTTAAAAAAACTAACGCAAATCCGCACTACGTGCTACTTTGCTCATGTTTGGAGGGTCAAAAGTTATACTAATAGAAAGTTTTAACCAGGCTTCCTATTATAAGGTTCCAGCCGTCGGCTAGGACGAATAGCAGGATTTTAAAAGGCATTGAGATCGTAGTTGGTGGCAGCATCATCATACCCATTGACATGAGTACTGAAGCTACTACCATATCGATCACTATAAATGGAATGTAGATAAGAAAGCCTATGATGAATCCTGTTCTTAATTCACTTATCATAAATGATGGAACCAGGACTGTTGTAGGTATGTCATCCAAGGTACCGTCCCATTCATCGCCGCTTATCTCCATGAACATGACTACGTCCTTACGCTGGGTCTGAGGATACATGAACTCTCTTATGGGTTTCATGGCACTGTCTAGTAGTTCCTGTTGTGTTAATTCGCCATTTTCAAAGGGGACGTATGCTTCGTTATATACTCTTAGTATAGTCGGCTGCATGATAAAGAATGTCAGAAACAAAGCCAGTCCTATTATTACCATGTTAGGAGGGGCTGTCTGTGTATTAAGTGCTGTTCGGGTAAAGTGAAGAACCAGGATGATCCTCGTAAAAGAGGTCATCATGATGATAAAAGAAGGCAGCAGCGCAAGTAAAGTAAGTGTTATGAAAATGCGCAGTGCACCATTAATTTCGCCGTTACCGTTGTCATAAGTAACAGTGACATAGTTGGCTATATTAAGTTCCGATAGATCTTCTGCCGTTTGAGCCGTGCCGGGTTCTGTGATATTGGTACGTTCATCGTCAGTACCTGTAAGATGATAATCCGGTTCTATTGTAGGGTCAGTATCCGTGGTGTCGTCAACGTAAACCGTTCCGGCCTCGGTCGCATAAGATACTATTGGAATAGCAAAGAAAAGAAAGGCCACCATACCCGCAAATGCTACGGTGCTGATGACAGCCGTAGAATAAAGCCGGCGTATGTTGTCCTTTCCCTTAGGATTTCTCATATTCCGCTTATTCCCCCGCTATCGCGACATTATCGGCGATATATTATCGCTGCAAACCCTGTTTAATTTTGTCCATGACATCTCTGAAGGAATTCATAGAAGTCTCCTCATGCGAAATCGCTTCCACGTCCTCGGATGAAAGCTCGCAGAGTTTTTCTATGGAATCCTTGCTCACAGCTATTGCCACATACTTTTGGCCAATACGTATTATCTGTACATATTGGCTTGGGCTAAGGCGCATAACTTCAACAGATTCAATGTTGGTATTCACAGAATGATTTTTCTGATATCCAGCAATAAATCTGGTGGTAAAATATGTCAGCACCAGTATAACTATGAATAGAAATATCACAGTCAAAAACTGAGCAAATGCTGTAAGATCCAACTTATCCTATTACCTTCTTGACAGCCTCGAGAACGCGGTCTGCCTGGAAAGGCTTAACAATAAAGTCACGAGCGCCTGACTGTATAGCTTCAACAACCATGGCCTGCTGACCCATTGCTGAACACATGATAACTACTGCCTTAGGATCACCTTCTTTGATCTTCTTCAAAGCCTGTATTCCATCCATCTCAGGCATAGTGATATCCATAAGCACAAGATCCGGATGAAGCTCGTTGTACTTCTCTACAGCCTTAGCTCCATTCTCTGCTTCGCCTGCGACATTGTAGCCATTTTTTGTAAGAATATCCTTGATCATCATTCTCATAAATGCTGCGTCATCACAAACTAACACATTTTTTGCCATCGCTCATTCTCCATTTCTTTAAGTAAGTTTTTTGTTGTCAGTATTATGTTAATCGCAATCTGCGTTGAATATATCGGACAGATTTGCAAATAACTTTACATCTTTAATAAATGATACAAAACCCTTTTACTTAATTATCTCAGTGACTCTTACACCAAAGCTTTCATCGATTACAACTACTTCGCCTTTGGCTACGTACTTGCCGTTTACAAGTACATCAACGGGTTCACCTGCGACTTTGTCAAGCTCTATAATCGTACCCGGTGCAAAATCAAGGATATCGGATATAGGTTTGTGAGTACGTCCAAGCTCTACTGTGACTTCCAAAGGAACATCTTTGATAAGCGTGATGTTCTCTCCGCCTGCGATAAGCTGCCCGTCCGGTGAGAAGTTTTGGAAGGATGCCGGCTGCACGTTCATGTTCTGCATAGGCATCATCATAGGCTGCTGCATCATCATGGGTTGCCCCATCATAGGCTGACCCATCATTGGCTGTCCCATCATCTGGGACTGATCCATAGAAGGCGCTGCAGCTTCCGGTCCGGGTGCTGCCGGAGCCGGTGAAGGTGCCGGCGCAGGAGCCGGTTCTCCTGGTGGTGGGAGCTGATCCTCTTTAGTGCTTGTAATAAAAGTATCGTACAAACTCTTCGCAAAGTCAACGGGATACAGTTGCATAATTGACGAATCTACGAGATCACCAATCTGCATCTTAAAGGTAATCCTTACGAAAGTACCCCTTAAAAATTCAGCGATCTCACCGGGATCCGTATCCATTGCTGCAAGGAGTGTTGCCTGCGGAGGTGAGATATCAACTTTCTGGTCGATCATAGATGAAAGAGCGGTCGCAGCAGCACCCATCATCTGGTTCATAGCTTCAGAAATAGCGGACAGCTGCAGCTCTCCGATCTCTCCATCCTGAATATTAGTACCGTCACCACCCATCATAAGATCTGTAATGACCATAACATCATGTTCTTTTAATATCATGATGTTACTTCCATCAAGACCTATAGTGTACTTGATCTGTACGAATACACATGGCCTTTCATAATCCGCCATGAGTCTGTCCCAGTTACAAAGTGTAACTCTGGGGGTTGTGATATTAACCTTCTGGTTAACGAGTGAGAATAGTGTTGTCGCGGAAGAACCCATACTGATATTGGCAACTTCGCCAACCGCATCTTTCTCGACATCAGTAAGAAGGGATTCATCAATCTCACTACTCATAGCGCCACCTCCGGCCGGTGCACTGTCACCGGAATCCGCACCACCGGATGTATCCATCCCTTCCAAGAGGGCGTTGATCTCATCCTGAGAGAGTGTTCCGTCCATCTTTTATTCCTCCTCTCTTATCACCGACGTAACCCTAACCGCATACTTTTTTTCCGAAGTACCGGGAAGTGCCGTAAATTTATCAATATCTCCCACATATACATGCATTTCCTGAGTTACTTTGGAATCAAGTCTTATAATATCGCCAAGCTGCAGCTGCACAAAGTCACTGACAGATACCTGGCACTTTCCAAGTACAGCTTTGACAGGAACATCGATTTTCCTGACAAGTGATTCAAGGAATTCAGAATCATTCTCTTCATTATGCCTTTGCATACTGGAGAACCAGTACTTGGTATTGAGACGATCCATTACACTTTCCAGTGTAAAAAAAGGAAGACAGAAGTTCATAAGTCCTTCCACATCGCCTATTTTCATATTCAGTGTTACAATAGCGATCATATCAGTAGGTGATATGACCTGGGCGAACTGAGGATTGGTCTCTATTCTGTCAAGAATAGGATCGATATTAACAACGTTCTCCCATGGTTCAACAAGCTGCTGGACACAGATAGTTACCATCTTCTCTATAAGCGGCATCTCTATATCTGTAAAAGGCCTGGGTCTGTCAAGAGCAGTTCCCTCACCTCCCAGCATTCTGTCTATAAAAGCAAATCCGATATTGGACTGGACTTCTACTATTATCTGACCCTGCAAAGGATTAAAATTAACTATTCCAAGGATTACAGGGTTTGAAAGAGCATTGGAAAACTCGGAGAAAGTAACTGTTTCTGAGTTCTCTACTGTGATCTGTACATTTTTTCTAAGATAAAGAGGCATAGTTGTAGCAAGGAGTCTTCCGTAGTGCTCGAAGATGATCTCAAGAGTCCTAAGATGCTCTTTAGAGAACTTCGCAGGGCGTCTGAAATCATAGTCCTTGACCTTCTTCTCATCGGCCTTGGACATCTCCTCTACATCAAGTTCACCCGTTGACAGCGCCGCCAGCAGGTTATCTATCTCATTTTGGCTAAGGACATCACTCATATAATTCTCCCATAAGTCCCTATGTTACATCTTAACCGGCAAGAACGAACTAAAGCTTATGTCATAAATAAATGCTGAACCAAAATAATCCTGAACCTTATCAAGAATCTCTCTCTCTATGGCAGCCTGATTATCTGAGATATTGTCATAGTTGTACTGGGATACAACTTCGTTGGCTATAGATTTGATCTTGGATGTGGCACCTGCAAGGCTTTCACTGGATCCAAGAGTTGCATAATCAGAATTCACCGTATCCATGGATATGTTAAGAGAGCACTGAAGGATCGCAGCCTGACCGCTATCTGTCTTAGCAAGAGATATCTGAATATCTGTGATCTCGAAGTTGGCTGTCTCTGCAGCTGTGATATCAGATGCCTGCCTTGCAAATCCGGAACTGGTACCGGCTCCACCGCCGGCTTCAAGTTCAAGAGCTGCTGCAATATCTGATATTACTGTAGCTGTCTTCTGGTTGGTCTGCATAACTGACAGCATTACTATTCCGGTTAATACTGTATTGATCACAAGAAGAGCCAGAATAATGATCGCCAGCATATTCCTTTTCATATTTACCTCCAAACTCCTGGAAATAAGCTCTTAGCTACTAATGTTACAGGCTCTGGGGAAGTCATTTTTCAAAGAAAAATGACTTCTCGGATTTAAAATCCCCCTTGGGGATTTTAACATCCTAGTATTGAGCACTAAGTGGGTTGTAGATCCTTATCTCTACACGTCTGTTCTTGGCCCTGCCTTCTGCGGTGGTATTGTCCGCAACCGGCTGATACTCACCTCTTCCGGAGTGCTTGATATTGGCAGGATCAAGGTCTGTTGCATCGATAATATAATAAAAAACGGCAAGTGCACGTGCATCCGACAGTTCATCATTATTGGCAAACTGTGATGTATGAATAGGCACGTTATCTGTGTGACCTTCTATCTCTATAGTGCCGCCAGCGTAGCTTGAAAGCACGGCGCCAACTTTATCAAGAACAGGATATGCGCTCTCCTGAACCTGTGCACTACCTGATGCAAAAAGGAGCGATCCATTAATAGTAAGCTGTACGTACTGACTCGTATAATTTAGAACTACATCTGATATAACTTCCTCTTCTGTAAGCTCAGCCTTCTCAGAATCAGTCATTCCGGCCTGCAAAGCTTCTGTCACTTCCTTGGCAAGATTCTCTGAAGCTTCCATCTGAGCTGCTTCCAGCATAGCCTCTGCTTCAGATACATCGGGAGCTCCCACTGCGCTTTGATCTCCGGACGTGGCATCTGTCGGGTTCTGGGCATCACCTGATGCTGCTGCCCCCATAGAAGTAGTATATGCAGACAGCGAACTTAGCTGTGATACACCATCTCCTATCAGTGCTCCATCACCAAGAGCGTTCTGACCACCAGAGAAAATACCAAAAGCCGCACTAAAAGAAGCTGCAACTTCCTCATACTTGGCCGCATCCAAAGTTGACATCGAGAAAAGAAGTACGAAGAAACACAAAAGCAGATTCATAAGATCGCCAAATGTACCCTGCCAGGCAGGACATCCTTTTTTAGGCGGGGCTTCTTTTTTTGCTTTAGCCATTACTCACCTCCGCCACCGTTAGCTGCGTCGTAAGCTTCTCTTTCTGATGGAGTCATAAATGCCTTAAGCTTTTCTTCTGTAACTCTGGGGTTCTCGCCTGCCTGAATAGACAAGATTCCTTCTATCATAACCCCTTTATAAGTAAGTTCCTGATCATTATCGAATTTTAATTTTTCTGCTACAGGGAAACATATCCAGTTAGCAATTGCAGATCCGTAGAATGTAGTGATAAGAGCAACCGCCATGTTAGGTCCAAGTGATGATGCATCAGACATGTTATTGAGCATGTTAACAAGTCCTATAAGTGTACCGATCATACCCCAGGAAGGTCCCTGGCTGGCCCAGTCCTCAAAGAACTTGATATTCAATTTATGTCTTGCATCAACCGCATCAATTTCTGCTTCCAGAATAGCTCTTACAAGTTCAGGCTCGGTACCGTCTGCTGTTAATAGGAGTCCCTTTTTAAGAAGAGGATCCTCGATACCGTTAGCCGCTTCTTCCAAAGCAAGAAGTCCTTCTTTTCTTGCAGTGTTGGACAAATCGACAATCTGTTTAACAAGACCTGACATATCAAGGCTTGGCATCTTGATAACGATTCCTACAGTCTTAAGTGCACCTATGGCACCGGGTAACGTATTGGTACCCAATGTAGCAAGAAGCGAACCTCCAATTGTGATAATAACTGATGGTATATCAATATAACTGGGAATTGTTTGAAGACCACCAGCAGTTGCAATTCCTATAAGAATGATAAATACACCGCCACCAAGCGCTGCTAATGTAGCTATATCCACGTTAAATCTCCTTTATCCAGGTTATTAACAATAGATAGACATGATTCGTACAAACAACTGCTCGCAATAAATATTTTTTATAAAAAATATTATATCACGAAATATTGTACTTGTCTGTCAATTTTATACTAAAGATACAAAATTTTTTGCAATTTTTGGTACAATTTGAACCATTAGTCACTCGCTTTTCTCGCGACATTAGGTTAAAAATCTAATATACGGTCATTATCCTTTTTGAAAAATACAAATGCCGGCAGATGCCGCCCTGGTAATAAGGGGCATCTGCTCGGTATAAATCTTATGATAAAAAACGAAATCTTATGATATAAATCTAAAACTTATGATATAAATCAAAATCTTATGATATAAATCAAAATCTTATGATATAAATCAAAATCTTATAATAGAAATCAAAATCTTATGACTTCATATCATCATCTCTTCAGATTGGTCAGCTCTTCAAGAAGTGTATCTGATACTGTAATGATACGTGAGTTGGCCTGGAAACCACGCTGTGCTGTGATCATGTTAGTGAACTCATTTGAAAGGTCTACGTTACTCATTTCCAGAACGCCTGTTGAAATTGAGCCGCCGCCTACTGTGATATCCTGAACTACAGGGTCACCGGAGTTGAGTGTTGCTGTGTAGAGGTTGTTACCAGCCTTCTCAAGACCTGATGCATTAGCAAATGTTGCAGATGCGATCTGACCTAGAAGAAGTGTCTGACCATTAGAGTATGATGCTGATATCTTACCATCCTTGGAGATGGAGATACCTGTCATAGCGCCCATCATACGACCTGTATTATTGCCTGCAAGATCACCCTTAGAAGCCTGAAGTGTTGATGTACCTGATGAGTTATAGTTAGTTGTTGTACTAAGGTCAAGATATACGTCTGTCCAAGGGTTAACAGTATCATCCATATCAGGATTGAAATTGAGCACGATCTTATCAGTTGTGATAGTTGAATATCCTATTCCATTCTCTGTTCCATCTGCCTGTTTGAATGTCGCACCTGTGTATGAACCATTCGCATGGTCGTAGTTGAGTGTCATCTCATTACGGTTGTACTCTGTTGCTATTGTCTTATAAGAATTATCAGTAATAGTAAGATTAGCTTCGCCGTTGGCATCCATCTCTATTGTGTAAGTATCCAGAGGTTCGCTTGTATCATAATCTGCACTTGATATACCAAAAGCATTCTTAACAAGAGATGAAAGTTCTGTCATATTACCTGAAGTATTAACCTCTTCCGAAGTTGTAAGAGATACTGTAACAGTTGTACCTGCTACTGATGCTGAGTAACCGGATCCTGTATCAAGTGTATACTCACTGTCTTCATAGCTTGTAAGCTGAAGTCCTGAGTTGGATATAACATATGATGACTGTGAATATGATGATTTGGATATATAATTTGCTGCCTTGGTCTTATCAATTCCAAATGCTGCAAGAATAGCATCAGCATCTGTATTGGCCATGAGATCAGCAAGACTTCCTGTGGAGTTAAGCGTATATGTTGAGATGCCGGACTTATCTGTATATACAGCAGTCTCTTTTCCTACACTTGCTGAAATGTTAGTAGTATCTGTTATGGAATAGGTATCAGTCTTACTTTCTGTTTCATCAGCCTTATAAGTGAACTTAATAGACATCTTACCTGTTGTAGTATCTACTTCGATCGCATATGTAGGAGCATATGTAGAATCTTCTTTTGTACGATATGAAGAAAGAGTCTCATCTGATATGCCAAAACAAGCTGCCAGTAAAGCCTGAGTTGTATTATCAAGTTTGCCGTTTAAGGCAAGTGTATGTGTGATAGAAGAATCCGAAGCACCTACAACTGTAACAGTTGTAGGATTATCAGTATCATCTACACTTGAATATACATATGCATTTGAAAGTGATACCGCATCAGTTGTCTTAGTAACTTCATTAGTCTCTGAATATGTTACTGTAAGTGTTCCATCTGATGACAGTGAATATGTAGCAGTATCAGGATATGCATTATACTTATCTTCGGTAAGGTCTTTATAATATCCGCGTATTGTCTCTGGAAGGTTCTTGAGATTGCCTTTAACAGGAGTTGTATTCTTGATAGCAGCACCTGATGTCACTACTGCTGTACCGCTTGTAACAACTGCTTCATAGCCGCTTGCTACGCCAAGAGATGTTGTACTTGGAACTGTAAGTGTAAGTGAATTGCCATCTGTTGTGTGATAGGTTGTAGATGACGAAAGTCCTGTAGGAATCGCATAAGCTGTTTTTAACGCAGAGGATATACCTGTGTATTTGCCGCCATCAACATCAGATGTAAGAGTACCTGTTGAGGTTGTATAGTTTATAGTTGCTACTGCACCTGATACGGATACCTTATAGGATGATGTGTTGGTATCATTTACAACGCCCTTCTTGGTTGTAAGAGATGTTGTGCCTGTATGAGAGATTGTCAGATTACCAAGATGATCCATTGTATATGTATCATTGTCATAGAAATTCACGTCATCTATTACTATGTTGTACAGGTCATTAAGTACTCCTGCATCATCCAGATCAGAGAGCTTACCGCTTGTAGGAACTGCTGAGAACATTGTAGTATCTGTAGTATTAACATCACTGTCTGTTATAGCAAAATCTGCTGTTCCCTTAGCTGCGGAATAGTTATTTACATAATAGCCTGACTTCAAAACGCCGGGTACCTGATTGGTAACACCTGCCTGATTATCATTACCAAGGTGTACCATAGCAAGCTGCTCTGCTCCTACTGATACGCCGTCGCTGTCCATGATATCTGTAAGTGTCATGGTATATGTATTCTCGGCATCATCAACGTCCTTGATAGTGAACTCTGCTGTGTAGAGATATCCAAGATTATCATAGAACTCAAGAGCTATAGTCTTACCTGCAGATGATGTGATATTGGTATCCTTGGCATCGATGTTGCCACTTACTACTGCCTGAGATGTTCCTTCAGGAGGGAATGTACTGGTCTCATCTGATATGATCTGGAGCTTGGTAAGACCGCCGTTGGTATTGATAGATGTAACACCTGTATCTTCATCAGTAACTGCCATCCATCCCATGATGTAGTAACCGTCTGACTGAGTAGCAAGATTACCATTACCATCTACATAGAATGAACCATCTCTTGTGTATACATTCTGAGTTCCGTCATTGACGATAAAGAATGCATCACCGGATATCATAAGATCGTATGGATTGTTTGTAGTCTGAGTTGCGCCCTGAGTCTCTATCGCTGTTGCTATAGAAGCTGACTGAGCACCAAGACCTATCTGACGGGCATTGACACCACCGGTTGTTTCGGTTGAGCCTGATGCGTGCTGTGTTGTCTGGTACATAAGATCTGCAAAGCTGATAGACTGTGATTTGAAAGATGTGGTGTTAACATTGGCGATGTTGTTACCAATAACGTCCATCTTGGTCTGATGAGTCTTGAGACCTGCAACACCTGAATACATTGATCTTAACATAGATAAAACCTCCTACTATAGAGCACCGGGAGATAATAATTGCTTTCTACAATAATAACTCTTGGGTACTGGTAGGAGCAGAATGCTTTAACTTTAAAATCCTTCTGTCAGTCGGGATTTTAAAAGACCTCTTTGTAGAAAAAAACTTTCTCTTTTTTCTTAAGTCCGGCCTTATGCAATTACTGCTCCGTCGATATTTGTAAATACTTTGCTATCACTTGAATCTTCCTGATTCATGGCTGTCACCACTGTGTTATTGGGTATGTTGACTATAAATGCCAGTGAATCAACAAGTATAAGTGATTCGTTAATTCCTTTCTCTCCTGCCTGTATCTTTCCCTGGTTCAGGCGTTCAAGCTGATCTTTGGATATTTCGATATTTCTGTCATTGAGCCTTGCCGTAGCATGTTTTGAGAATTTTAACGGCTCATTTCTTTTGGCCAGTTCCTGGGCTTTGTCAAGAATCGATGAGAATGACTCTTGTCCACTGTTTATCTTAGGACTACTATTAACTGTCTTTTCTTTGCCAAGGTACTGCCCCTGAACTTGATCTATGGAAAGAAAGGAGGGATTAAAACTATTCATTTGATATCCTTACTCCTTTCTATCTTCCGGAGATAATCACTTAGATAGGGCTTATCTCCGGAACGTCCTTTACCTTATCGTGTAGCTTATTTAGTAACTTGTTTTGATGACTTTACCGGTAACTTGTCCGGCAATCTGTCAGATGCCATATCAGGTGTCTTCTTTGTCTTCATTATTTAACGATTCTACAGGCTGCGAAGTGTTAGTATTCTCTGTCTCTTTGGCTGCCTGATCGATAAGGTCTGCGTACTTAAGCGCATACTGTGATATCTTGGAAAGCTCTGCTGTCGAGAAGAATTGTGATACATCGCCTGACATTGCTGTCATTGTTTCATAATTAGCAAGCATTCTCTCAAGTCTGTCCTTGTCAGCATAGAGTGTTACATAATCTACGCCGGGAAGCTTATCAAGGTCTTTTCTTACGGACTCTGCAAGCTGAGTGTTGTCAAAATAGGTTCCGTCTACAACTGCTGTAACATCATCAAGCTTATACTTGTTGCCGTTAACGCTCACATAAGAAGTGCCGCTTTCGTAGGTCACAAAGTCAACCTTACCTTCAACTGTTAATTTGGTCTCGCCAGTCTCTTCATCTACCTGAGTGATCTGAACTGTCTTACCAACCATGTCTGCTGCTCTGTTAAGAGCTACCGTATTGGAGAGGTTCTGCATCTGCTCAACCTGTGTGAACTGCGCATACTGTGAGATATACTCGGTGTTGGATGTAGGTTCCAGAGGATCCTGATATTTCATCTGTGCACACAGAAGCTGCATGAACTGTTCTTTATATTCGCCTAGTTTGTTGGTTGTAGTTGAGTCTTTTTTCTCAGAAGCTGCCTGACCGTTATTTACGATAACTCCATCTTTTACTATTGCATCTACTGCCATTTCTATTACCTCATTTCTCTAGCAGAAATAGATCTGCTACATGACTTTAATAGTGACTTTGTAATAAGCTTGTTTAAGCCATGTAATCAACGGTCTGTCCATTTGCTGCCATCATTTCGGCTGCCAGCCTTGTTTCTTCGTCGAGCTCCAAGGTATCCTCCTGCAATAGGTCCGGATCTCCAAGGTTGATTCTCCGTATTCTGCTCTGACGTTTTGTTTCCTGTTCTGAAGCGTTCTGCTGGTTGCCTTGTTCTAAGTTTTGTTCGAATGCATGTGCATCTACTGTAACTTCTACTGCATTTACTTTGATGCCCTGCTCGTCAAGCTGTTGTCTTAACTGCATCAGCTGTGTCTGAAGCGCTGCCCCTGCTTCCTGTGTTGATGCTGTAAACTTAGCTGTAACTCCGCCGCCTTGTGCCTGCTCTACCATGACTTTTACTGTTCCAAGACTTGCGGGATGGAGCTGTATCTCCATTGATGTCATTTCCTCTTTGATGTTTACTTTCATATGCTCTGTGATCTGGTTTATGATGTCTATCTGACTTGTGGTAGTGCTTTTTGCTGCCTCTTTAGCTCCTGCTGCTTCACTAAATGCACTCTCTAAGTCTTTTACCATCTGCTGATAAGGATTCATCAAAGGAGTTTTAATTCCTTCATTTTGTGAAAAAAGATTCTTGCCTTCTTCGCTTCGTTCATCACTCTGACTGTCTTTTTTCTCAGAACCCTTATTTACTGTCACCTGTTCATTAGTAGTTACCGCTTTGTCTTCTACTTTGATCTCGATCTTGTCTTCTAAGTCTTTGGGCTGCTTATCTTTTAGAACTTTGATAAACTCATTTTCCTGTCCTTGCGTTTGCCCTTTTTCTTCTAAGTTTTTGACTGTTTCAAGCATCTTACTTATCTCTTCGGGCTCTGTCTCGTAATCTGCTGCTATGTCCTCCATCATCTTACGAGCACTTTCAAGTAGGTTTTGAAGTGATGATGATAAGTCTTCATCCATCAGGACTTCTGCTACATCACCCGTGCCGGTGACTTCCATTACCACTTGTGTCAGATTCTCAGGATTAAAAAGATCTGTAAGTGTCATTCCAAGCTGATTTAGAATTTCTAATACTTCTTCATCTGTAACATCAAGTTCATCGGCGATCTGTGAGATAAGTTCTTTACCTGCTTCTTCGACGTCTTGAACTACTTTGTCTATCTGGTTTTCAAGGTCTGTGGTACTTATGTCTTCATTCCCGTTTATTTGGGGATCCTTGATGTCGATTTCCTTTGATTCATCTTTCTTTACGTCTACTTTTGAATCTTTGTTGTCATTATTCAGTTTTACTTTAGGACTCACCTTTTTTGGTGAAGCTCCCTGACCGGTGTTTTGCAGCGTCTTGTCTAATTGGTTAGTCTGATCCGAACCTGCTATGTTCGAAAGTCTTGCATCTGTGATAACACTGCCAAAATCATCACCTTTTGCCTGTTGTACTTTACTTACTACCTTTGTAGCTGCAGTCGCCACCTGTGGCATCATCGAAAGTATAGAGGCATCGTACACTGTGTTACCCGGCATGTACGCTCACTCCTTTCCTGCTACATCTGTGACGTCCTTGTCCTTGGATTTTGCATTTAGAGAGAGTTTGAATCTGTATGTTTCAAGCTCTTATAAAGACGCGCTTCCCTGCGCATATATTACCTGTCATCACATATATCGGAGCAAATTGCAAAAGGAATAACCTTTTCTGATAAAAACTTCCTTCTCTTAATCAGTGTATTATCAATAAAGGCTATGCCGGTGATGTGAACTTCAGGGAGGCAGAGTATAAATTGTTGCCACGCTATAATTGTTTTATAAATTCATGGCATGCTATCTGGCGTTTTTTATTCTGGGGTCCAAACTCGCTTCGCTCATACATGTGGACCCCTGGCAGAATAAAAAACTCCAGCTATCATACTCATGAATTTATATAAAACAATTAAAAGCGTGGCAACAATTTATACTCTGTCTCCCCGAAGCTCACATCACCTTTTAATTTATGAAAATGCTACTTCAGTCAAGCAGTTTGAGCTTCTATGTTTTATATAACAATATAAAGCACAAAAATAAGGAGCTGTGAAATATGATTTCTCATTTTTTCACAGCCCCTTATCATGCCTTGTAATTGAAGCTTTTACATAAAGCTTGTTTATACTTGACGCTTCATTATGTTAAGCGTCCAAACCAAAAGATTACTTTTAATCCTGCAGCGATGAGATAGAATCTACAAAATCGTTTACCTGATCTTGGAATGAGCTTATCTTTTCTTCAAAAGCTTCCACTATGCTTCTAAGATGAGCTGTCTGTGCAATTATCGCTTGAGAATCTGACCTTCCAAGGCTCTTTGAAAGACTCTTTAATGTTCCCGTATAACCTTTTATAGCTGCTTTATGAGCAGGTATAGCTGAATGCAATATTCCAAGCTGACCAACCATTTCTGTGATCTTGCCAAAGTCGCTTCTATGCTTGAAATCGTCCTCATCCATTATATCATCAAGCTCATCTTCTGCATCGTCAAGCTCATCTTTGATGTCATCAAGGCGGTCTTCAAGTTCATCCAGCATGTCCTCAAGTTCATCGCACTGCTGCTCGGCTTCTTCATAGAGAGACTCTTCAAGACTTTCCCTGCATTCTTCGTCAATATCGCCACCTGAATAAGTGATATTAAAAAAATTATTACCCTTTTCAGGTTTGGAGCGCTTCCCGGCAAGCTTTTGTTTGATAGCCTGAGTGGAATACCTATCTCCTCCATACTGAGAGATTGACGGCCATCCGTCCTTGAAGACCAGGTTGTGCCTCTGTGGTCTGTAGTCTTCATACTCATCAGGCTCATCCTTAAGATCAAGATAAGCAGATGGTTCACGGGCTGGAAGTACAGCCATAGGAGCCTTGCCGGCCACAAAAGAGAATGTGACAGTTACACCATCCTGAACATCCGGCGTTACAAAAGGAAGTTCATAAAGCTCCCATCCCTTTTGATGTAGTAGCGGGTGAATAAAGTTCCTGTTAAGCTTATAGATCCTGCTGTTACCATCGTCACCCATAAAGGTAACTTTGAAAAGGCAGGTCTCATCACCTTTTTCATTCTCGCCGCCGTTAAGCCAGAATATAAAATGATATTCAGTTAATGGGGAAAGTGTAAAGTCCTTAGATCTGGCAACCTTCTCGCGATCGTCCCAATTACCAAGCATCAAAGCTTCTGTAAGTGTTCCGTCCATCACGCTGGTCATATAAGAGATATCTGCATCGCGGCGAATCCATTCATCGCCATTAAAAGTAATATAATTCATGGATTTTTCCTCCGAAATAGTCATATTATCGGACGAAGCATCCAATGCAGACATTCGAATGGTCCCGCTGCCTACATAGCATGCTCGCCCATTCTTAACAAGACCCTTTGCCCTCTTAGGGTATGTGGTCCCAATAATGTCTCCGTTTGCATCTGTAACTGTAATGTTTTTTGTCATGGGTGTCTTCCCCTTTTACAAGATGTTAACTTTAATGTAGATATAGATTTAGTATAAAATCACAGCCCTCGTTTTTTATCATGGGTATCATCCCCAGACCAGATTTCATCTATTTTTTATGCTAGCATCGCTATTTATGAATGTCAACAATATTCTTATCAATCTCCCACTATACTTTTTATATAAAAATTATATATAAAGTATATAAAAAAGCTACTGCATCCGTTTTCTATGCAGTAGTTTTTTATACAGTAACTTTACATATTTCTATTTACAGACTTCCCACTTGGACGGTGCAGTATCACCAAAGACTTTGCTGGGGCAGGCAGTATATAGATCATTGCCATGCTTTTTAATCGTTTTATAAAATTCATGAGCGTGATAGATGGAGATTTCCATTCTGCCCGGGGTCTGCATGTCTGAGCGAAGCGAGTTTCAGACCCCAGAATGGGAATCGCCAGATATCATGCCATGAATTATAAAACGATTAACAGCATGGCAATGATCTATATACTGCCTGCCCCAGCAAAGTCTTTGGTGATACTGCACCGTCCAAGTGGGAAGTCATAGTTGCCTCTAACTTCCCGAAGCACTTTTGCCGTTGTTCAGTTCCGGAAGTCCTTCAGGCTCTAGGAGCTCAGTAACTTTCTCTGCCACCTCAGTATCGAGTTTACCCATGATCTTGGCTCTGTCATCACTTCCCATCTGCTGAAGGATCCTTGCAACAAGAGTTATGTTAGACATATTATTAAAAATAGCTGCTGCTTCCTTGGGTTTCATTGCAGTAAAAGTTGCAGCATAGACCTTAACTTCTTCATCAGAGATTTCGTCAGAAGCAATCTGTTCATAGATCTCAGCAGCTTCCTCAGGTGCTATCATTGCATAATAAGACGCGTATGCACTAGCGTCGGGAGCGTTGTCGTTGTAGACAATGTCCTGATAGAACTGTTGTCTTTGCTTATCGAACTCTGCCTGCTCTTCTTCAAAAGGCTCAAGTCTTGCAACTTCAGCATTGAGTTTGTCTATGGTCGCTGCATAAGAAGCATTTAAAGCAAGCTGTCTGGACAGTTCCTGTTCAAGAGATGCAACATAGTCAGAATTATCGGCTACGACCTGGCTTGAATCTTCGCCGCTATTATTCATCTGCACTGTTTGCGCCCCCGGGAGAAGATTCTTTATATAAGGAATGTCCTTAAGCGCAGGCGTAAGGGTATCGCCAAGTCCCAGGATGTTGAATTTGATCATAATGGCCATAAGAAGCAACCATACCAGTATTATGAGGAGTATCAGAAGAAAAGAACCAAGACCTCCATGGATATCTCCATTAAGCTCTGCTTCCGCTTCTTCCATTTCTTTTGCACGCAGTCTTGCCTCTTTAGCTGCAGCTTTCTGATCACTCCTAAGCTGCTTTCTGTCAGCTTTAAGCTGTTTCATTGCCTCCTTGGGATCATCTGGCAATGTGTATGCCGGTCTTTCGGGCTCTTGTTCCTTTTTCTTCTTATCTGCCATAATAGTTCCTTCCTTACGTCTTTATATTGTGATCAGACATAGCTATCTTCCTTGCGTTTTTTATTGTGGTCAGACATAGCTATCTTCCTTGCGCATTGTTTTCTTTATTCTTTCTGTCACTGATCCTCTGACCATAGGTAAAACTGGTTCTCTGGTCGCTTTCCTTAAACTCAGCATCTTTTTCTTCCTGAAGATATTCCTGATATGCTCTCTCACGAAGTGTCTCCTGCATCTTGCGCTCCTGCATATCTTTGGAGAGTTTGATCCTTGCTTCATCTACAACTTTTTCAGCCCGCTCTATATTGAGCTTTTGATCTTCTATCTGAGCTTTTACATTCTCAACCGCATTCCGGTTAAACAGAATCTCATTTACATCCAGTATACTTTTTTGAAGTTCTTCGCCTTGAAACAGATAATCTTCCAGCCGTCTTTGAAGCGATTCCATTTTGTCCAGTTCTTCATTAAGGTGCATCTGCGCTACACCAAATTCCATCTTGGACTGATTCTCAGTCTTGATCTTTAGATTGAGTACACTTTGCATGCTATAGACAAATTTTGCCATGTAAATCCTCTTTTGACCAGATTGGTCTGAGCCGCTCTGAATCTAGCTTTGCGACCGGCTTGGTCATTTTAAGGCGCTTTGCGCCTTGTTTTTAGCAAGGCATAGCTCCTAAGAAAGCCTTTATTTCTTGGGTTCGTCAGGAAAAAGAGTCTCAAGCTGGTCTATGATCTCTTCGAAGGAAAACTTCTCATCCGTTGACTGGAGTAGAAAATCATTGACTGCATCTATCTTCTCGATGGCATAATCAATATTCTTGTTAGCACCCTTCCTGTAGGCCCCGATATTGATAAGATCTTCTGCATCATTGTAGGTTGCCATTACATTTTTGAACTTACCTGCAGCCCTCTTTTGCTGAGGAGATGCTATGGCAGACATACATCTTGAGATACTTTGAAGTACATCTATTGCAGGATAATGGTTCTTTTGTGCCAACTTACGGTTTAGAACTATATGTCCGTCCAGGATCGATCTTGCTGTATCTGTGATAGGCTCATTGAAGTCATCACCATCTACAAGCACTGTATATAGGCCTGTTATAGATCCTTTCTGAGACTTGCCGGCTCTTTCCAAGAGTTTGGGCATCTCGGCATATACAGACGGCGGATAGCCTCTTGATACAGGAGGTTCGCCGCTGGCAAGCCCTATCTCTCTTTGTGCCATAGAAAAACGTGTCAGTGAGTCCATCATAAGAAGAACATCCTTGCCCTGATCCCTAAAATACTCTGCTATTGACGTTGCTGTCTTAGCTGCCTTGACACGTTCTAGGGCCGGCTTATCTGAAGTTGCTACTACTACTACAGATCTCTGGACGCCTTCTTCGCCAAGATCTCTTTCTATGAACTCTCTAACCTCTCTTCCACGCTCTCCGATCAGGGCTATTACGTTGATATCTGCCTTAGTATTGCGAGCGAACATACCAAGGAGGGTGGATTTGCCGACTCCGGAACCTGCAAATATCCCTATACGCTGCCCCTTACCGACAGTCAGAAGTCCGTCAACAGCTTTAACGCCAAGCGGCAGTACTTCTGATATCGGATCTCTTGACATAGGGTCCGGAGGCTGGTTCTCAACAGAATAAGAGATTCCATTTTCCAGGACATGTCCCTGACCATAGCTGGTTCCATCAATACGGCCAAGCCCATCAAGTGTCTGACCAAGAAGACCATCACCAACATTAACTCTAAGAGGCGACTCTGTATTTTCCACGATAGAGCCGCTTCCTATTCCGCTGGTATTCTCATATGGCATAAGCTGCACTCTTCCATTTGAAAAGCCTACAACTTCAGCCATAGTGGGCTTTCCGGAATATTTAACAGGAGATTCATCCCCTTTTTGTTTGGGATAGATATAGCAAATATCGCCCATCTTGGCATCGGGCCCTGCTGACTCGATTGTAAGACCGACGATATTTATGACCTTTCCCCTTGTTCTGTAAAAGGTCTGAGTTTCAAGTTTTCTATATCTGCCAAAATCTATAAGTCCACCTGACATAAGGTCTCCTACTAATTCCTACGGTCAAAAGAAAGAAGCTTTATCTTTCTTCCGAGTTCTTCAAGCTCAACTCCAACGCTGCAGTCAAAGATTCCGCCATCAGTTTCGATAATGCACTCATTTTCTTTAAGTGTAGGATCTTCTACAAGTTCAAGTACCGTATCCGGGCTTACTACGTTTTGCATGAGCTGTTCCTTGGCATCTGTGATCATGTCATAGTCATCAGGCGAAATGTGTATAAGAAGGCTTCCGCTTGAATCTATCCTTGAAAGAGCCGTCTGGAGAAGGTGAAGGATTATCTCCTTATCATCTTTAAAGGATACGTTGAACACATGCTCGTAGATCCTTGTCAGTGTATCAACCATCTCAGGTTCTACAGACTGGGTCATACGCTCGTATCTTGCCTCAAGCTCTTTCTCTTTTTTCTGAAGGGTCTTCTCTATCTTGTCTTCAGACTTACTCATGCCTTCCTGAAAACCTTCGTCGTAACCTTGGCGGTGGCCTTCTTCCCTTGCCTGACTCAGAATCTGATCAGCCTGAGCTCTGGCATCAGCAACTATCTGATTGGCCTGTACCTGAGCATCGTTTAATATCTGATCTATATCTTTTTGAATATTTGGAGGCATATCTCCCGGACCGCCATATGAAGGATCCTGCCCGCCGTATTCGTCGCCCGGCATCTGGCTCGGAGAATCCGGCATCATGCCGCTTTCGCCATCAAAATCAGACAGACTCATCTCAGAGGGCATTGCATCCATTCCATCCATACCCTCCTGATCTTCCATCAGTCTGTCAATCGGTTCTGCAGGAAGTCCTTCGTTAAAAGAGGGTTCGTACGTGTCATCCATGCCGTCCATGCCTTCTTCAGTCTGCATCTGGGCACTTTGCCTTGCACGGCGCCGCATCTCTTCCTCGTAAGACTCCTGAATCTTGATATCAGACAGCTCATTATTATCGATGATTCTTGTATCTTCACTATCAAGAGTTACCCACATGCCTTTTACAAGATTAGACAACTATATCATCACCTCCGCCCCTGGAGATTACGATCTCGCCGGAATCTTCAAGCTTTCTGATAATGTTAACGATCTTCTGCTGAGCTTCTTCAACATCCTTCATACGAACAGGACCCATGAAGTCCATATCTTCCTTGATCATAACTGCAAGACGCTTTGAAAGGTTGTTGAAAATCGCAGTCTGAACCTGCTCATTTGCACCTTTACAAGCAAGAGACAGATCTGAGTTATCAACATCGCGAAGTACTCTCTGAATCGAACGGTCATCCAGCATGAGGATATCTTCGAATACGAACATCTTCTTACGGATCTCATCAGCAAGCTCGGGCTCTTCGATCTCGAGAGTTTCCATGATATGCTTTTCTGTCTGACGATCAACTGTATTGAGAATCTCAACAACAGCATCGACACCGCCGATGATCGTATAATCCTGGTTAACAAGAGACGACAGCTTGGTCTCAAGTACTTTTTCTACATCCTTGATAGTATCCGGACTCGTTCTATCCATAGTCGCTATCCTCTTGGCAACATCTGCCTGTCTGTCAGGAGTAAGGGCACCCAGGATCTGCGAGCTCTGCGCTGGTGACATGTAGGACAAAATAAGTGCGATCGTCTGAGGATGCTCATCCTGTATGAAAGTAAGTATCTGTGAAGGGTCAGTCTTTCTGATAAATTCAAAAGGCTTAACCTGCAAGGATGCAGTAAGTTTACTGATAACATCCATAGCCTTGTCTTCACCAAGTGCTTTTTCAAGGAGTTCCTTGGCATATGTGATACCGCCTTCAGCAATGTACTGCTGAGCAAGACATACGCCGTAGAAATCATTGATAACAGCCTCTTTTATCTCAGAGCTTACAGATCTTGTGTTGGCAATCTCCAGAGTGAGCTCCTCAATCTCCTCCTCCTTCAGGTATTTAAAGATAAGAGATGACTTCTCGGGTCCAAGCGCGATGAGAAGTATCGCCGCCTTCTGTGTGCCTGAAAGGTTGTCTGTCAAATTTGACGCAGGCGCCATGCCTTGCATTAAGCCTTCTTCTGACATACGTTTTCTCCCATTTTGTTATTGTTAAAACTATATTGGATGCATTTCTATGTGCCAGTCACGGATGCAGGATGCATCTAGCACATGTCTAGAAATGCATGGATGCATTTCTATGTGCCAATCACGGAAGCAGGATTGCTTCCAAGACATGTCCAGAAATGCATGGATGCATTTCTATGTCATGCAAAATCATCATTAAGCCAGTTACGGAGCAGGTTCGCAGCTGCTTCCGGATTGGACTCAACAAATTCTTCGATAAGTTTCTTGGTCTCAGATCCTTCATCCATTTCGATATTCTCAAGAGATTCAGCTTCTTCTGGCTGAGACTCAAGAAGCTGCTCAACAGACAGTTCTTCCGGCTCGTCCTCCACCTCTTCCTGGCGCTCGGAATGAAGACTTCTGATGATAACAAATGCAAGAAGTGCAAGTATCACGAGGATGAGGATTATCTGCAGCAGATCTGTAAGGCTCATATTAAAGCCTTCACTATCAAAATAGATATTCTGTTCAAAAAGACCTACGGTAACATTTTCTGTGCTGATGCCTGTTGCATTGGCTACAAGGTTCTGAAGCCTTGTAAGCGTTGCTGCATCTATTGTTTCAGTAACATCAACAGGCTGAGCATTTGCAACCTTATATTCTTTCCAGCTAAGACCCTCATGATCTTCTGCTTTGTAATCATCCTCATTAAGTATTACATAATTGATTGCTGATACAGATACAGTTGATGTAGTGTAATCAATCGCCCCGGGAGGGGTATTGGTAGTTGTGATCCTTTCGTTTGGAAGATAATGTGACTCTTCTTCCGTGACCGACTGAGAATAATTCTCATTGTCCTGAGTCACATAGGTTGTGCCATCGTTACTATCTGTCCCAGGTACCCCCGACTCACCTCCTGTAGAATCCGAGGAATAAGATCTGTGTTCACTTAAAACGCCCTGAGATCCACCTTCAACAGGTGTGTATGTATGAATCGTGTCATCTATTGTGGAAAAATCCATATTCAGATTGGTACCAACTTCTACGTTGTCATACATGTTGGTTCCAAGTATTACATTTTTTACTGCCGTTCTTACTGCAGCTTCAGCCTGTTGTTTTAATGTAAGCTGAGAAGTAGCTATACCCATTACAGTCTCATCTCCACCCGCATAGAGCATCATGCCTGTCGAATCCATGATAACTATGCCTTCGGTAGTCTCATTTCCTAAAGCTGCGGATATTATCTTGGCAATATATGTTGCATTGTCTTTGGTAAAATGCTCCGGATCATTTAATTCAAGAAGTATACTTGCTGTAGAATCTTCCTGTGATGCAAGAAGAGTTCCATCATCTTCAGGAACATGAAGAGTGATCCTTGCCCAGTTTACTGATTCAATAGATGCAAGATCCTTCTCCAGCTTTTTTTCCATATATGTAACGTACTTCTTCTGTTTATCAGATTCTGTTGTGGTAAAAGAAGAATCAGTAACTTTATCAATTGTATAATCGTCAGCCTGCACGCCGTTGGACGCAAGAAGGAGTCTTGCATCCTGCTGGCTCTCTTCGCGGACCTTAAATACAAGAGCATCTTCCGACAGCTGATAATCTATGCTGTTTTCTTCAAGAAGATCTCTTATCTCAGCAGCCTGCTTGGTATCATCTGCTGTAACCAGCGTGATGTACTTAGGTTGTGAAAATATCATCACAAGAACTGCCAGGGTGACAAGCGCACCGGCAGCTACTGCGACTATCATAGTCTTTTGTTTAGTTGTAAAGCGGTTCCACCACTCTTTGGCGCGGTCGAGAATTGCTTTTAATCTATCGGGCATGCTTACCTCCCCTTCTGCGTACGAAGAATAAGATCCATACGGCCAACCCTAATTTGGAATCATCAGCCTCTCCCAGTTGCAAATAACATAGGCTGCATCCATAAAGCATGTAACACGAAGTCAATAACAAGAAGTCAGAAACCCGAAGTCAAGAATATGAAATGATGAGTTTGAAAATGTCCCATTTTCAAAAAGGAATTAAGACTATAATCCGATGTCTCCCATAATGATGATCATGGATGCATTTCCTGGCGCCCCGGATACAGGATGTATCTTGTGCCTGTATAGAAATGCATGGATGCATTTCTAGGCACTTTAGAATTGCATCTGCATTAGCTGGTTATAAGCAGTAAGCACTCTGTCTCTTACTGCTACTGTATATTGAAGTGCTGTTGAAGCTTTAGACATGGCAATTGTAAGATCATGGGTATTCTTGGACTGACCAAGTGCCCATTCTATCTCTGCATTCTCGGCATCTGACAGATAAGCATTGGTAGTATTGATATTATCGATAGTTGTAGCAAGGATTCTGGAAAAAGTGTTGCGATCATCCTCTGCCTTGCCAACCGGATTACTAACCCGGCTGGTTCTTTTCTCGGCAGCTTTGACAGCGCCGGAAGATACATTTGTAAGATTAGATATATCAGCCATCAGCCCTCTCCTTTTTGGGTACACAAAACTTGTCCCATGAAATACCCTTCCCCTAAAGCTGCCTTAAATCTGCCCTGTGCATTAAGGCATGAAGATCATACAGATCTTCACGAAAGGATACTCCCCGAACAAGTCTCCGCCCCGAACATTTGCCCCTAACAATAGTATTTACCCGAAATAAAACTTTCCGCCCTTTTAGCTACCTCACTTTCCCATTGTAAGTCCCATCTGCGCGATCTGCTTACTTGCGTTAAAAGCAGTCGCATTGGCCTGATAAGCATTTGCAGCATCGATGAGATTGGTCATCTCTGTTACGATGTTGACATTAGGATATGTAACATAGCCGTCTTCATCAGCATCCGGATGAGACGGATCATATACTATGTTCATCTGCGTCTCGGTGTCTTCCCGAACGGTTGTGACTTTCACACCTTTACCCGAGTACTGATCAAGTTTTTTATTAAATATTTTTGTAAAGGGGGTCTGTTCCCCTTTTTCCGCAAATGTTACAACCTTACGTACATAAGGATCTCCGTCTTCATCACGGGTCGTATTAGCATTGGCTATATTCTCAGAGATGATATCCATACGGAATCTCTGCGCTGTAAGACCGGATCCATTAATATCAAAAGAAGTAAATAAACCCATTTAAAGCTCCTTTCTAAGCTTCATCATGAAGGCGCTTTCATAGCCGTCTGAAGATTCTGGAACTCAGATGTAAGCCCTGCTATTACACCCTGATACTTGAGCTGGTTAGATACAAGCTCTATGTTCTCCTGCTCCGGATCGACATTGTTCTCATCAAGACGATAGGAATAATTAACGCTATCTTTAAAGCTTCTTCCTTTAACTTTAGTTCCGCGAAGGTTAGCAACCTTTTCGTCTAGTGATTTATATTTCATATTACCAAGAGCTCGTCTTAGTTCATTTTCAAAATCTATATCTTCTCTTTTATATCCGGGAGTTGTCGCATTAGCAATGTTATTGGCAAGGATCTCATTCCTTACCCACGTAGCATCAGCCGTTGCATCTAGAACATTAATATAATCGAATGCGTTGGAATTAATCATACTTACTCCTATTTTCCGCCTATTCCGCGGCCCTAAACGTTATAATTTTGCAGCTTATTGCTCCTGCTTGATTATGCGCTTCTCCCATCCTTGGAATTAATTATCGCAAATAGAGTAAAATATTATCTGTTTATTCAATATTTATGATAAAACTTTTAATTGTAATATGCAAGCATCGTTAACGTATTATCGTATATTGCTGTAAAAATCTTTACTCTCTAACATTATTTCGGCTGAAAAATGCAGATTGTTTAGGGATTGCACAACTAGGGAGTATGCCAGCGAAGCTCATTATAAATTAGCTACCTTGACCAGAACGGTATAGAAAAAGCCAGGGAGCGGCATCTCCTGGCTTTTTTGTTTTCTAGACATTTTGACAAATAATTTTTATATAAAGAAGCAATACATTAAGGATTTTCCAGCTTATTTTGACTCTTTTTTGAGTTTCTTAACTTCATCAAAAACCACATCGTTAAGAACTTTGATATAAGTTCCTTTCATGCCGGAACTTCTGGACTCGATAACACCGGCGCTTTCAAACTTACGAAGAGCATTGACTATAACTGAACGGGTGATTCCGTCTCTGTCAGCAATCTTGCTGGCTACAAGTACGCCCTCCATACCGTTGAGTTCGTCGAATATATGTACGATCGCTTCCATCTCAGAGAATGAAAGGGTGCTGATTGCAGACTTAACAACCGCTATCTTACGGTTTTCTTCTGCACTCTCTTCATTAACAGCACGAAGCATCTCAAGACCGACAACTGTAGTGCCATATTCGCACAGGATGATGTCGTCTATCTCGTAGGCCTGCTCAACCTTATATATAAACAGGGTTCCAAGCCTCTCTCCGGCTATATCTATAGGTGTTATGATTGCCTGATATCGGTCTGATTCTTCAGAATCAAAACCAAGAGTAGTCAGATTCACATTCTCCTTGGTAGAAAGGATTGTAAGAAGTCTCTCATTGAGCATAGGATCTACAAAACTTCCAACCTTACCAATAAGAAGATCGCTTATCTCCGGAATATCAGGCCTTGTTGAAGTTCCAAGGACTTTGCCTTTTCTGCTTATAACAAGAACATTTGAAAAAAGAATTTCTCCCAGAACATCACAGATATCATTAAATACTACCTTGCCGGAATTAACATTATGAAGAAGCTTACCAATCTTACGAGTCTTGTCAAGAAGCTGAACGCTGCTCATGATCAAATCCTTTCTGTAATTGCCAATAGAATACTATTTGCATCATTCAATTGATATTTATATTTAGGCACATAAAACATTTTTTATAATACCCATCTCATTATAAACACAAACAAGGCATAAATCAATCGAATAAAGCAAACAAATGCAACAATTTGCATTAATGTTCTGACAATTATCGGTATTATGACAAATAAGTCCTTACCTCCGTCACTAGGGCTCTTTTCTGCAAAAAAGCTGCTGACTATCGCCAACAGCTTTATACATATCTTATTAGATTACTCTAGCATCCTCTGCAGTATTGTCTTTTAGAATATCTTCTGCAGCTTCGCTTGCATGTGTTTTCTTCTCATATGAAGAGTAAATAAGCCATGCACATATACCAAAGATGACAGGACCACTAAGTGACCATATTGTTGTTTTGATATCACCTTCCATTGCAGGCTGGATGATAGCAAATAAGTTCGCCAAAAACAATGTGATCGTTACTACATAGCCCCAGATAGTTGCTGACTTCTGGCTCTTGAATACAACAAAGCTGCGGTCTACATCCTTCATCTTCTTAAACTTAGGAAAAGCATATGATATGAACATGTAAGGAACTGTCATTCCAACATTAACCATTGCGGTAAGGATCAGGAAGAACTGCTGCATTGTATCGCCGCCAAAAGATATAAGTAGAATCATTACGCATACGATAGTGCACTGAATCCACATAGCATTCCCTGGCATGCCGTCCTTGTCAATCTCACCCATCTTACCTGGCCAGAGCTCTTTGGGGGTTCCCTCGATGATCTGCTTAAGTGGTGAATATACAAGTGTGAACATTGCTCCCATTAGTGCAAGAAGCATGATAAATGCATAAACGCGTGCAAAGCCGTGAGCAAGTGCCAGCTGTGCTGAATGACTAACGCCAAATGCTTTACCTATTTCTGCAGCAAAATTGGACATGATCACGTATGACACATTTCCAAGTGTGATCTCCTTGCTTCCAAGGATCTCACTATAGTTTGTAAATGAACCGACAAGCATGATAAGAAAAGCGTATCCTGCAACAATAACCATAGCTGCAGAAATTATTCCCTTAGGAAAGTTCTTCTCTGGATTTTCTGTCTTATCAACAAGGCCGCCTACAGCTTCAATTCCGCCATATGCAAAGAGTGCATATACGATGAATGAAAGAATAGCAATAGGGCTACCCTGATATGAAGCATTGAGCGGAGTCTTAAGTGACTCGAAGCCCTCAAATGGCTGCTGCAGCTGCCCGCCACGGACAATTATCATAACGATAGAGCCTACAACCACTAATATATTGATAGTAAGAACAGCTGTACCACCGATCGAAGTTACTTTGCTTATCTTATCAACGCCCTTGGCATCAAAGTATGTGATGAAGATAAAAAATGCTACAGCCATGATACCAAGTAGTCTTGAGCCTGACAAAAAGTCTGATCCAAATAATGACCAGGTAGCTGTCGTGTCTCTACCAAATAGAATATTAGATACCGGAACCCAGATACCAGATGAAACATTGACCATCCATAAAACATATGATGTATACCACATGAATGTACCAATGAATGCATACTTAGGTCCTACTGACTTGCACATCCATGAGTACATACCTCCTGATTCATGGCTAAATGCAGATCCAAACTCAGCAACCATAAATGCAAATGGAATAAAGAATAAGATGCCTGCTATCACAAACCAGGGAATTGCTGCATACCCCATTAGGTAATAAGAACGCGGGATGTTATTAAATCCGTAAACTGATGTAAAAATCATCAATATGAGGGACGTAAGTCCTAACTTTTTCTCTTTCATAGCTAACTTCTTTCCATAAAAATTTTAAGTATAAATTTTTGCAAAGCAACGCCAATTAGTATACCATGAAATGTCATTTTTCTCTAGGTGAAAATGTCCAAAAACGTTGAAATTTCAGTACTTCAACGCTTTTAACTTCAAAAGTTTTAATCCCTAAATTATCTTTTTATCATCTATCAATGATTGATTTTTTCGCTTTTGTCTTTCTATAAACTCACATATACTCTAATAACATTCCTATACCTAAATGGTCCTTGCCTCAGTCCACAGCAGACACAAAAAAGAGCCATTTAGCATCTGCTAAACAGCTCTTTGAATTACAATCTATATGCTTTTGGAAAAGCTTTATTCTTACTAAATCAGATCAGTCTTTATCATCTTCAGGCTTGTCCATTACATAGCCGCATTCCTGATTGGCACATGCAAGCTTGTTGCCCTTCTCAACCATGTATCCGCCACATGTAGGACACTTGATCTTAGAAGGTCTTGCCCATGACATGAATTCACACTCCGGGAATCCAAGACAGCCATAATAGCGTCTTCCCTTCTTTGTCATCTTGATGACAACATCCTTGCCACACTCAGGGCACTCTACACCGATCTTCTCAAAGTAAGGCTTGGTGTTACGGCAATCAGGAAATCCCGGGCAAGCCAGGAACTTACCATGAGGACCGTACTTGATAACCATGTTACGACCACAGTTCTCGCAGATTACATCTGTCTCTTCATCAGCGACCGTTACTTTCTCAAGCTCCTCTTCCGCTTTCTTAACAGCCTCATCAAGATCAGGATAGAAGTTCTCAATGATAGTCTTCCACTTAACAGTACCTTCTGCTACGCCATCAAGAAGTGTCTCAAGGTTAGCTGTAAAGTTAACATTAACGATCTGGCTGAACTGATCGTTCATTACTTTATTAACAGCAAGTCCCAAATCTGTTACAAACAGATTCTTGCCATCCTTGGAGATATAGTGACGAGCCAGAATAGTTCCTATTGTAGGAGCATATGTAGATGGACGTCCTATTCCAAGCTGCTCAAGGTCATGTACCAGGGATGCTTCTGTATAATGAGCCTTGGGCTGTGTGAAGTGCTGCTGAGGATCGAAAGATTCGAACTTAAGAACAGACTTTTCATCTATTCCCTTCATGAGCGTATTCTTCTCGATCTTGTCTTCATCATCTGTATATACATTCATGAAACCATCGAATACAGTCTTGGATGCAGCAACAGTAAATCTGTGTGTTCCGGCATCTATACGAACTGATGTTGTCTCATACTTGGCAGGTGCCATACGTGATGCCATGAATCTGCGCCATATAAGCTGGTAGAGACGGAACTGCTCTCTTGAAAGATATTCCTTAACAACTACAGGTGTTCTGTTAACATCTGTAGGACGGATCGCTTCATGCGCATCCTGGATCTTCTGTGTATTCTTTGACTTAGCTTCGCCTTCTGCAAGATATTCCTTGCCAAAGTTAGCCTCTATATATCCTGCTGCAGCTGCCTGAGCTTCATCTGCTATACGTGTAGAGTCTGTACGAAGATAGGTGATAAGACCTACAGTACCGCTTCCCTTGATATCAATTCCTTCATAGAGCTGCTGTGCAACACGCATTGTCTTTTGTGTGCTGAAGTTAAGAGCCTTAGATGCTTCCTGCTGAAGTGTTGATGTTGTAAACGGAAGCGGAGCCTTCTTACTTCTTACGCTCTTCTTGATCTGTGTTATCTTGTATTTCTCACCCTCAAGTGACTTTACAAGTTTTTCAAGCTCTTCCTTGGATTCAATCTCTTTTTTCTCATCGCCCTCACCATAATAGTGAGCTACGAGAGGCTTCTTCTCACCTGATACTCCAAGATTGACATCAAGGCTCCAGTATTCTTTTGGTATAAATGCATTGATCTCATCTTCTCTGTCGCAGATGATACGAAGCGCTACTGACTGTACACGTCCGGCAGAGAGACCTCTTTTGATCTTATTCCACAAAAGAGGACTGATGCTGTAACCTACGATACGGTCAAGAACACGTCTTGCCTGCTGAGCATCAACAAGGTTCATATCTATGTCTCTTGGATGCTTGAGTGCTTCCTTAACAGCATTCTTGGTTATCTCATTAAATGTAACACGAGATACCTTCTTGCCGCTGTCTGCAAGTTTTAAAGCTGCAATAAGATGCCAGCTTATAGCCTCACCCTCTCGGTCAGGGTCAGTTGCGAGATATATATGATCTGCTTTTTTAACCTTTTTGCGAAGATCTGCAAGCAAGTCTCCCTTGCCGCGAATTGTTATATATTTTGGCTCATAATCATGCTCAATATCTATTCCCATCTGTGATTTGGGAAGATCTCTTACATGTCCGTTGCTCGCCGCAACGTCATAACCGCTTCCAAGAAATTTTTTAATTGCCTTGACCTTGGTTGGTGACTCAACGATGAGTAATTTGTTTCCTGCCATTAAATAACCTTTCTGCAGCCTTGGGCCACATTTTTATTTTTATCCAAATGCAAATTGAGTTTCTTCTATATATATGTACTCATTTTTTTCGCTTTGTACAAGTCAGAACTATACTCTACTTTTTAGAATTTGGCAACTTTTATTAAAAAAATCTTCTAATATTACTTTTCTATAGGTACTTTTTACATGTTATTCCAAAAACCATAAAACCGCTTCAAATCAATATCTTTTGAAAAAAATATATTAAAGTGCCCAGATCACCCGTAATTATTATCATTAAAACTGCACATTATCCTCAAAATGTAAGGTTGATATATGAAAATCTACTGATACTTTAAATATATTTCTTTAAAGCTCCCCACTTGGAATGCATAGTAGTTCTTTTAAAAGATTTTGGAAGTTATCATGCAAAAGCTATATTAGCATATTTTTTGCTTACATCTTAATTCCTGCATACAAACCATTTATAATTCTCTTCATAGAAAAGATGTATCTGCCGGCCGCAGACCATACATTCATACAAGATGCCGCAACCGCCGGCTGACAGACTGGCAGCCCTTTTGCAGTTTTGGACCTTATCTATCATATAACGAGTCCCGTCTTCCCATATGATCCAGACAGGTCTTAGGAACCCGTCTTTGGTAAAAGTGGCCTCGACCTCCACATATACTTTCCTGTTGCCTGAAACAGTACCTCTCTGGCTGGTCGTCCTTTTTACAAATACTTTGTTCTGATCCATATATAACCTCATATTGTGAGCCCCGGCATTGGCAGATAAGCACTTCCTGCTGTGTTCATGCGATGCAGATCTGCTATCAGCTTTATTATAGTCATAAAACCTGCTCTTATCTCTTGCCAAACATGTTACAATACTGTATCATAGTTTTAGCATTTCAACTTCATCATTTTCATTTTATGATGTTAATATGCTAATGTCAATATTTTAGCATTTGTATTACTATTTTTCAGAGGATCTATATGTTCATTTCACGAATTTGCAGATTCTGAAATACAATCATCGGAAAGCTATATTTTACGCATTTTCCGAACCGGTAATTCAATATTCAAGCTTAGCATTAACAATATAAGAGGACTAACTCAGAGGAGATCACTATGTCATTTGGACAGAAACTTAAATCAATCAGAAAAGAACGTAAAATATCCCAGACAGAACTTGCACAGGCATCGGGTGTAGCCCAGAGAACCATCTCATCCTACGAGACAGATCTCAGCATCCCACGTACCTCCAATCAGCTCCGCAAGATAGCTGACGTACTGGGCGTAACTCCTGCAGATCTTGTATCTGACGATGACAGATTCCTGATAAGTTCAGAGGAAGTTGAATATAAGGTCGAAGCCAAGCGTCTTGTAGCAGAGCTTACAAGCCTTTTTTCAGGCGGCAAGATGGATGAGGACGATATGGATGTTCTCATGCTCTCTATGCAGCAGGCTTATGTAGAAGCCAAGAAGAAGCACCATGACGATGCAAACGCCTAACGTATATACCAAAACAAAAATCAAAACATATTATGTACTACGATAATGATCATATAATTGAACAGGCACATAAACTTATAAGAGAAGCCGGAACTTCTGATCCGGCTTCTCTGGCTGATTATCTGGATATATCAGTTAAGCCTGTCCCTTTCAGAAAACAAAAAGGGGTATATCAGGTCATAGAAGATATACCTTTTATATTCATCAAGGAAGACCTTGCTCCCGAGATCTACAACATCGTAATCTTGCATGAAATAGGCCATGACCGTCTTCATAGAGACATAGCCAAGGCCTTTGCAGAATACGATCTTTTTGATATGCAGACAAGCCGCATGGAATATGAGGCCAATCTTTTTGCTGCAGAAATATCCCTTCCCGATGACGAAATCCTCGACTACATCTATCAGGGCATGGATGTATCACAGATAGCCCGCGCCATGTATTCAGACATCAATCTTGTAGCCCTGAAGGCTTCAGATATGATAAGGCGCGGATACAACTTTAATCAGGTTGATCACAGGAATGACTTTTTAAAATAAAACAGCCCAAAATCATCAATTCAAGTGATTTTAGGCTGTTTTATTTGGTGTTTTTCGGCTGTTTTATTTGGTGTTTTTCGGCTGTTTTTTCTTATAGAAGCATAAAGATCTCCCTTCCCACACTAGGGTACTCATCTTCTATTTCAGCCATGTAGCTTAGCCATTTTGACAGAGGATTAATATTTTTATTTAATTATCTGCCTTCCGGCAAACGTCTTCTCAATCTTAGGCGCAACATAGAGCCATGCTACAAATGTAAATATACCGGTAGTAAGCCATGCTGCCGGGTCGCAGGCGCTGGCAAGTTCATAGATCATGAGCTTCATTGACAAAACTGCCATGATAGCCCTTGATACCAGCTCTACTACTCCGCCCATCATAGGAAGGAACCCGAATCCGCAGCCCTGCATCATATTTCTAAAGATGAATATAGCAGAAAGAGGTATATAGCACATAGCGCAGAATCTTATGTATGGAATAGCCCATGGAAGGTGAACTGCAACATCCTGCGCCGAATCAAAGAACAGATGCATTGCAGGCTCTAAAAGTGATAATGAAAGAACAGCTGCAACAACAGAATATACAGTCATGATGATCATGGAATTCTTGATACCATCTTTTAATCTGTCGTACCTGCCAGCGCCAAAGTTCTGTCCGGCATAGGCAGCTATAGTCTGTCCCATGGAAGGCATACCCTGAGTTATAAGTCCCTGGATCTTACTTGCAGCAGTGAATGATGCAACAGCTGTAGAGCCAAACAGATTGATAGCAGCCTGCATGATCATGGTTCCTGACGCAGTTATAGCGAACTGAAGCGCCATAGGTACGCCTACTCTTAGCTGATGGCTTGTATCCCTGGCTTCAAGGTGCCAGTCACTTCTTTCAGGCCACATAGACCTCTGTTTCTTATAGATATATACAAAGCATAAAACTGCTGATATTCCCTGAGATACAACGGTAGCAAGAGCTGCTCCGAAAGTCTTAAGATCAAATCCTACTATACATACAAAATCAAGTCCCACATTAAGACATGCAGAGAAAATAAGGAAATAAAGCGGAACTTTACTATTGCCTACAGCTCTAAGTATTGATGCACCAAGATTATAAAAGACGCTTGCACATATACCATAAGATATAGTGATTATATAAGAATATGCATAATCGAATATATCATCCGGCGTATTCATCATACGAAGTATAGACTTCATGCTGATAACACTTACCATAGTAGTTATAAGTGTCACGATAACTGCCAGTATCACAGCATTGGCAATACTATGACGAAGTCTTCTGTCATCATGAGCTCCGTAGCTCTGACTGGTAAGAACAGTAAATCCCGTAGCAAGACCGTTAGCAAAACCCAGGATCAGGAACATAATAGTACCCGTAGCACCAACTGCCGCAAGAGCATCCGTCCCTACATATCTGCCTACAATTAGCGTATCCACCATATTATAAAACTGCTGGAACAGATTCCCAATAAATAGTGGCAGCATAAATTTTATCAATATAGGGGCAATCGCTCCCTTAGTCATATCAGATTTCATATAAGTTCCTTTCAGTTTTCTATGTATACTTGCAAATCTGCAAAGCACACCACGACCGCATCTTCTCACGCATCATGCACGGTCACCGTGCCCTTGCCCGCATTCTTACTCTCATACAGGCCCACATCAGCCCTATCAATGGCAGCTTCTATTGTATCGCCATGGCGCACACCAGTAACGCCACCGCTGATCCTCACCGGCATCTTGGTCTCTGCATCATCAAGGTCCTTTTGAAGGTGCCTTAGAAGATCCGCAGTTCTTTGAGAATTCATATACATGATACCTATGAACTCATCGCCGCCCCATCTTCCTACGATACCGCTATCTCCAACAGTCTGTAGTAGGAGTGTTGATACAAGTTTAAGAACACCATTGCCATACAGATGGCCCATCTGATCATTGTACTTTTTAAAATCATCAACATCAATCATAAAAAGTGATATATTGTCACGATGTTTTCGAAGACTTTCAGTATATTTTTGCCTAAATATCCTATTATTAAAAAGGCCTGTCAGATCGTCTGTATTCTCATGTTCTATTGACATCCTGTTCATTTTGGTAAGAAAAACCGTAGCGACAGTTATGAAGACTACAAGAACTGCTATAAGAAGCAGTATCGCATAAAATACAAACTTCTTGTATCCATTAAGAATCTGTGTGATATCTTTAACAACGATAACATTCCAGTTAAGGTCTGCATTGTGCTTGACCGTCATACAATGAATATTGTCAAGCCAGATATAATCCTCATTTCCAAGATCCGTTGAAGTGAGTACTATCTCAGGAATCCCCAAAATCTTAGAAGCTTCCGAAACATCCTTATAATGATCTGTACTTCCGCTAAAAGAATTCATGGCATTGCCATTGTTGACGATCATTATGTCTACGCCCATTGCATCCTGCATGCTGGTGATATATTCTTCAATCTCACCAATTTCCTGCGCAGTACCGGCAACTCCCAGAAGATTGCCCTTCTCGTCTTCAACACGGCAGTTTACAAAGAGGTTAACTGCATACCCCTGAGTTTCATCTCTGTCAATCTCAATATCATAAGGTTCATCAAGCTCTACAAAATTGTAATACCAGCTGTCAAAATCATCCAAAGGAGAGATGATCTTATTAAGACCATCCTGATAATAATAATTGCCTGTTTCATCTGATACAAAGAATACCGTGTCATAGCCAAGTACATTCTTGTACTCTTTAAGGTAATCATATAGAACCTGTATATCCTTGTTGTCGTCAGGATTGGGTGTCTCAGTTTTGATCCACTGTTTCAAGAAAAGATCTGAAGCTATCATCTGAGAAGCTACTCTCTGGGTGGTAGATACATTTGAGATCTGGGAAGATACATCTACACCGGTTACAACTACCGCATTTTGGGCCTGTTCCCTCGTCTGCTGTCTATAGAAACTTACAAAGCCATACTCTATAGCGATGAAGCCTGCCACGACTACTACAATAATAAGGATATTGGTTATCAGAACTATATGTTTGCGCATAAAGATCCTTTCAAAGACCGCTATTGATCTTACATATGAACAGCGAAGCAAAAAATCGAAATAACTAACCGAAAAAAGCCAAAACAAAAATCAAAATAAATAGCCAAAACAAAAAGCCGAAACAAAGAACGAGCATAATAATCCGTTCTTTATTTCGGCATATAAGATGGCAGTCTTAAGTAATTATAAAAACATTATAAGGTGTTTATAGCTAGAGCTAAAAGATCTTATCTAAACATCTATCTGATGCAAATGATCTTATATCATAGATTAAAGTGCAGCAAGGTTTTCTCTTACAGCGCCTTCTTTTTCGATAAGCTTCTTAAAGTTAGCTACTACAGTATCTGCAAGGCCTACTTCTTCAAGATCTACAGCGAAGATCTCTTTTTTCTTAAGGATAGGAAGAAGAACAGCTTTGAGTTCATCACATGATCTTGTATCGCCAAGGCTGATAGTACGTGTGATAGCACTTACCTCTTCAAGAAGAGGATCTGAGCTGCATTCAAACTCTTCGCCCTTATCATCTATACCCATTGTATATCGAAGCCATCCTGCCAGTACGAAAGGAATAGCCTTAAGTGAGTGTACATCAAGATCATCTGCTGCGATGTAGCTCTTGATAGTCTCGCCAAAACGGATTGCAAGCTTCTGAGATGTATCTGTAGCGATTCTCTGAGGAGCATCAGGCATGAATGGGTTAGGAAGACGAACCTTTGTTACAGTATCGATGAAGTCCTTAGGATTGATAACGCCTGGATCTACTACAACAGGAAGTCCTTCTACATAACCAACTTGATTTATAAGCTTAACAAGGTCTGCATCCTTCATTTCTTCTGAGATTCTTGTATATCCAAGAAGACATCCGTATACAGCAAGTGCTGTGTGAAGAGGATTAAGGCATGTTGTAACCTTCATACGCTCTACGTTATTAACTGTATCTCTGTCTGTGAAGATAACACCAGCCTTTTCAAGAGCAGGTCTTCCGTTAGGGAAGTCATCTTCTACTACAAGATATTCGCTCTCTTCTGCGTTTACAAAAGGAGCAACATATGTATGGAATCCTGTGATTACAGGCTCAAGACCTTCTACGCCGTCCTCTGCAAGCATAGCCTTAACGCTGTCATCAGGTCTTGGTGTGATCTTATCGATCATAGACCAAGGGAATGATACAAGGCTCTTATCATTTATATAGTCTACAAAACCTGCATCGATCTTGCCATTATCAGCCCATGCCTTAGCAAAATCATAGATTGCTGCATAGAGCTTCTCACCATTATGTGAGCAGTTATCTGTGCTGACCATAGCGATAGGAAGTTTACCATTTGAATATCTCTCAGCAAGAAGAGCTGCTACCTTACCGATATAGCTGTGAGGTTTGGAAGGACCTTCCTGCATATCTGCTGCAACAGCGTCCATATAGCTTCCGTCAGGCTTTCTGAGGTTGTAACCCTTCTCTGTGATTGTGAATGTGCAGAGCTTAAGGCTCTTATTTCTGAATACATTCTTAAGACCTTCAAATTCTGCATCTCTTTCAGAATCAAGGATGTATGACTTGGCGATAGAACCGATGACCTGCTTTTCAACAGATCCGTCAGACTTAAGGATTGCAAGGATAGACAGATCCTCGTATGTCTTATATGCCTTCTCAACAATCTCGTAGTCGAATCCTTCTGCAACTACGATACCTGTATTCATAAGTCCCTTTTCAATAAGGTTCTGTGCAAGAACTGCATGGAATGCACGGAAGATGTTACCAGCACCAAAGTGTACCCATTCAGGAGCCTCCTGTGTATTCTTTATAACCTGCTCTCTGTCATAAGCAGGAAGATGATATCCCTTGGACTCCCAAGCGTTTGTATCTTTAATTCCTTCTACTGTAAGTTTCATGACTAATCTCCAATTATCTAAGTTTTATAGTATGTATCCTTGAGTGTTTTCATTCAAGAATACATACTTGTTATTTATTTTTCCAAAAGATCTATCATTATCCAAAATGATAATCGATTATCTTCTTGCTGCCTTGTCGATTGCTTCCCAAAGACCCTGGATGTAGCAAGCACCAAGAGCTCTGTCATAAAGACCATAACCAGGCATAGCCTTCTCATCCCAGATCATACGGCCGTGGTCAGGACGGATAGGTCCGTCAAAACCTGTCTCATAGAGAGCCTTAACGATCTCATACATATCAAAGCTTCCGTCTGAAGAAAGGTGGCAAGCCTCTTCGAAATCAGCAGGACCAACCGGGATCTTCTCTCCTGCCCAGCTTGTAACCTGACTTCCGTCCTCATGCTGGAATGTATTGAACTGAAGGTTACGTACGTGTGCAAAGTGGATACGTCCCTTAAGATTTCTGATCATCTGAGGAAGGTCGTTCTCAGGATTTGTACCATAAGAACCTGAGCAGAATGTAACACCGTTGTGTACATCATCAACAGCCTTCATCATACGCTGGATATTCTTCTCATTATTGATGATACGAGGAAGTCCGAATACGTTCCATGCAGGATCATCAGGATGGATAGCCATCTTGATATCATACTTGTTACATACAGGCATGATAGCTTTAAGGAAGTATACAAGGTTCTCAAAAAGCTTCTCTTCATCAATATCCTTGTACATCTCGAAGAGTTCCTTAACGCGGGCCATTCTCTCAGGTTCCCAGCCAGGCATAACTGTTCCGTTCATGTCACCATTGATAGATGCGAACATATCTTCAGGATTGATCTTATCAACTGCTGTCTGGTTGTATGCAAGAACTGTAGCACCATCTGCTCTTCTTCTTGCAAGCTCTGTTCTGGTCCAGTCGAATACAGGCATGAAGTTATAACATACCATGTGGATGTCTTCTTTACCAAGGTTCTCTAAAGTCTTGATATAATTGTCGATATGCTCATCGCGCTTGCCGCCGCCGATCTTGATATCATCAGAAATATTAACGGACTCGATACCTGAGATGTGCATATCAGCTTCTGCTACGTCAGCCTTGAGCTTCTTGATCTCATCCTGTGTCCAGAGGTCACCTGCTGCCTTATTATAAAGTGTTGTAATAACACCCTTAACACCAGGGATCTGTCTGATCTGCCACAGCTTAACAGTATCAAATTCCTTACCATACCAGCGAAGAGTCATTTCCATAATTCAAAATCTCCATTCTCTTATATAAATAATTTTTTTAACGATCATCAATCTGCCTCAGTCTCCCGACAGGATGTCAACAGCAATCACCCAATCTGCAGCTTTAAACTATGAGCCCCTGTAAAGGGGCCCTCTGCATAAAGTATCAGCAAATTGCAGTGAAAACGTTTACAATACCTATTTTCGTGCTTTTATGCCATAATTACAATTGATAAAAAAGTTGCGTAGTTTGCAAATTTGGCATTAAAATATAGGTATTATGAGAAGAGAACTTAGAAGTGATTTTACAACCAGACAGACCATGCTTTCAGACCTATTCGAGCTTTATTATTACAGCGATACTGTGATAAAGCCCGTAGAGATGCATTCGCATGACTATTATGAATTCTATCTTTTTTTAGAAGGCGATATAGACATGCAGATTGAAAATGTGGCAGATACAATAAAGCTAACTCCGGGAGATATCGTTGTATTTCCTCCAGGGCTTTTTCACCATGCCATAAAAAGAGTTATAGACAAAAACCACGCAGTAGATGATCAGGCCCCAAAGCCATATCGCCGATTTGTATTCTGGATAAGTGATATGTATCTAAAAGAGCTCTCTAGCATATCATCCGACTATTCATACCTTATAGATGAAGCTGATAAGGGCAGATATGTACACCATCTTGAGACTGCGCTCTTTTATCAGGTACAATCCCGTGCCATTACTGTCCTTGAAGAGATCAGTACTGTGCACTACGGCCATGATGCTTTTCTCAGGATATATTCATCAGAACTACTCCTTACGCTTACAAGATATGTCTACGAATCCGAGAACAAGATAAGCGTACCCGAGAACACAGACATGATGGGAAGGCTCATATCTTATATAGACGAGCACCTTACTGACAATCTGTCCCTTGACGTACTCGCAGAAAAGCTCTATGTCAGCAAGTCCTATATCGTACATGAATTCAAGAACAGGCTCGGCCTTTCTGTTCACCAGTATATTGTTAAAAAACGCCTCGCCGGGTGCCGAGACCTGATGCTGGGCGGCACGCCTATAAGCGAAGCGTATATCACGTATGGCTTTAACGACTATTCAAATTTCTACAAGGCATTCCGCAAGGAGTATAGCTACTCTCCAAGAGAATATGTTGATATACATACTATGCCGGAATAAAACAAGATTCTATGCTTAATGACAATATATTATTCATTGAAGACTTCCCATTTGCCAAACAGACTCCGACCCTTGGAACTGCGCTTTGTCGGGTGATTAAAAAGGATTGTCGTGTTCTTTTGAAGGTGTTATTAAATTCAAGAGCATGATAGCTAGATATTTATATTCTTCTTAGGGTCTGCATGTCTGAGCGCAGCGAGTTTCAGACCCTAGAATATAAATATCTAGATATCATGCCTTGAATTATAACACCTTCAAGACACGACAATACTTTTTAACCACCCGGCAAAACGTAGATCCAAGGGCCGGAGTCTGTTTGGCAAATGGGAAGTTTGCGTTACCTAATCATGATCGCAGGTCAGCCCTTCTGATCATTTATCATAGAGAGGGCTCCATAGAGTATGGAGTCGTCTCCAAGGGCTGCTTTTTTAAGCTCAACCGTACTTCTTATGGACGGCATACAGTATCTGTCAACTTCTGCAAGGATCTTCTCCATGAAGATATCTCCTACAGCTTCCATAACTCCGCCGCCATATACTATGATATCGGGACTTATGGTATTTATCATATTGCCGGATGCGATGGCAAGAAAGTGGCAAGCTCTGTCAACAGCTTCCATGGCAACCTTATCTTCTTTTTCCAGAGCCTTTTTAAGGATCTTACTCTTAAATACGCCACCTTCAACGGCTTCAGCCATCTCACTCTTGCGGCCTCTTGATACCTGCTGTCTTATGTAAGAAGACATACCCTGCTTACTGGAAAAAGCTTCAAGGCATCCTCTCTGACCACAGTTGCATAAGGGGCCTTCGGGATCCAATATCATATGGCCGTACTCGGCAGCTTTGAACTCATTGCCTGTAAAGAGTTTGCCATTAAGTATAAGGCCGCCGCCCATACCTGTTCCTACGAAGAAGCCTGCGACATTCTTATAGCCCTTGGCAGCGCCGTATTTATACTCACCCAGAACTCCTACGTTTACATCATTGCCAATATAGAAGGGCACACCGAATTTTTTCTTAATCGGAGACTTGATATCATAGTTCTTCCAAGGAAGATTCGGGGAAAAGAGTATGATACCGTCTTTTTGGTTTATGACACCCGGAGCCCCTGCTGCTATAGCATTTATATCTTTTTTATCGATTCCGGATTCCTTTATAAGTTCGTCAACAACACTGATTATGACTTCTTCTACATTGCCGGCGCTCTCTCCGCCTTCTTTGGTCTTCTTCTTGAGCCTGTAAGTGATATTTTCTTTTTTGTCGAAGATTGCTCCCAGAATCTTGGTTCCGCCGATATCAAGGCATATGTTGTACTTGTCACCCATGCTTTTTCCTCCTCTTTATGGCCTCCTGATCATATTTTTAGTATACCTTCTTGGTATCAAGTGTTTCTTCACTTTCAAGGACATAGTTGATGGTAGATGATATCGAGAATTCTTCGCCCTTGCCTGCTGAAGAAGTAAGTACTACAGGTATGATCCTGTGAACCTTGAATGCAGCATCCTTTTTAACAGGATCTGTCATCTTATTCATGATATACTCATTAAGTTCACGCTCTGTTGTAAATGTCTGAGATTTTACAATTATCATATATTTACCCCGCTTTCCGCGCCTTGGCGCAATATGCTTTAAGTTATCATGACATGAAGTCTCTTGCCTTCTCTTGTCCTTACAAATCTGATATGACACATACACTTACTTTCACTTCCATCATATTGCCTGAAGTTAACTGCCATCTTGATAGTCTGACCGGTATAGTTGTCAAAACCGCTATAGATAGTATCTATTACTCCATCTCTGTCTTCCTTGGCTACAAGATTTATTATATGTCCGTCGCAGAAATTATGAAGCTGCGTTACAGAACTGCATTTAAAGAATCTTGTAAATTCGCTGTTAACAAGAAGAATAGGATTATTGGCTGATACCTCACATACAGCATATGCAGCAGGCAATGTCTCTAAAATCTCATCTGTTGTAAGTTCGATCTTAATGATCTTTTCCTCATTATCATTATGAGAATACATGCAAAATCGAGCTTTACCGCTATGCTTGGCTGAGTACATTGCCTTGTCAGCCATTTCATACAGATGATGATATTCCTTGCCCTGTGACGGATACATTGCATAACCTGCTGACATGGAGCATTTTACTATATTGCCGTCATATTCTATCGTTACAGGTTTAGCAAGAAGTTCTGCCAAAAACTCATCCACAAAGTCCTTGGACTTATTGGTTATAAGACCCAGGAACTCATCTCCGCCAAGTCTGCATACTATACCATATAACTCAAATTTGTCCTTTAGCTTGGCTGCAACAGCCTTGAGCATCTCATCACCACAGCCGTGACCATAAGTATCATTAACAAACTTAAAATCATCAAGGTCCAACATGATAAGAGCAGACGAGCTCTCAGGATTATTAAACAGATAATCACGCATAACAGGAACAGCACTATATCTGTTCAAGAGCCCTGTAAGGAAATCTGTCTCTACAGCTTTTTTCTCTTTAAGGAGCTTCCTATTATATTCATCAACATCGTAGTTTAAGAAGTAAGCAAAAAGCTCTCCTGTCTCCTGCGACTTAACAACCTGATATGTACAGTGCAGCCATGCCATCTTGCCCTTGGCATAAGAACGAAATTCCAAAGACCCTATCTCATTGCCTGCCTTATACTCTCTTATGATATTGATCCTGTCAAAAAACAGTGAAGCAGCCTCAATATCCTGTATGTCTACCTGAGTGTTGATCATATCCCGAACAACACCTTCATAGTCATTGAACCTTTCCTTATAAGATTTGCTGTAAACCTCACTGATATCACTAAGATGCATATCAATGATGGTATTCTGAGTCAGATTGACTTCAAAGTAGAAGGATCCTTCCAAGAAGTCATTGTAGGATTTATAACCAAGGATCTTGGAGAAATCACGACTTGAAAGCCACATAAATGCAGGGTTCCTTGGAACTTCCTGTAATTTCTCATCCATATCCCGGAGCATCCTTACACGGCTAAAGTCAATATCACTTATACATATCATGAACATTGGCTTTTTTTTGATTTCTATGAAGATAACGTCAAATTTCTGCCATCTGTAATAACCGTCTTTATTCTTGATCCTGAAGTATTCTGTTATGTATTCTTTATTGGTATTGGATATCTTGCCTATTATCTCTTCTTTGGAAAAAAAGTTAACGAACCTGTCTCTGTCAAGTTCATGTACGCTTTCATTTATAAACTGCTGACTATACTCATCACTGGACATGATATGATCAGCGATTGTATATTCAGAACTGTTAATATATATGTTCTCCACAGTCTGCTTCTCAGGATCCAGAACATCAATCTTGTTGTACTGAGTATAGATGAACTTAAGAAGAGCTTGCTGCTTCTCAGATCTTGCAGCCTGCTTATATACAGACATATTAAGGCTCGTTATAAGATAAGCAGATCTGTTTCTGTAAGTTGTGATATGCCTTGCCTGAAAAGTACAATTCTGTCCGTTTAGTATATAGTCACAGGATTCCTGCTTGCCCGAGTTCTTACACCTTATAACAGCATTAACAAATATAGATGGGAGTTTCCTCTTGCCCTGGTTTAGGAACTCCTCGGCTTCATCAAGACTGCTTAGATTCAACTCTTCCAGATGTTTAAGATAAGCAGGATTGCAGCTAAGGTAGATGAGTCTGTCTCTTCTCATCTCCATAATAGCCATGGGAAGACCCTCTTCATCAACATTACCGCCGCTTAGATCAAGCGGATTTGCTGAGAACAGGTTAACCTTACCAATTCTGGTGTAATATTTCCTCATACCCTCAGATTCTCTCTTAAGCTGAGAATTAAAGGTAACTTCTATCTTTTCAGGACGCGAATACAAAAATCCCTGAATATTCTCACAACCTATTTTCCTAAGATAATCTGCAGCTTTCTGGGTCTCGACGCCTTCTGCAACAGTCTGTATTCCAAGATTCTTGGCCATATTGATCATAGACTGAAGGATAACTCTGGTCTCGTGGTTTTCTTCAAATCCGCGCATAAAGATCATATCAAGCTTAATACAGTCAAACTTGTAATCTTTGAGCATATTAAGAGAAGAATATCCGCTTCCAAAATCGTCAAGCCATACCTGATAGCCCAGTTTTCTGAATCTTTCAATACAGTCTCCGACTTTGCCGGGCTCTGTGGCGAAGATGGATTCTGTAACTTCCATGTGGAACAGATCGCTGGATATTCCGTATTTCTTGATAGTATCATCAACTTCCGTTACTATGTCACCGCCAAAAAAGTCCTGCTGGGACAGGTTGATAGACACAGGAACAACTACTGCGCCCAAGTCCAGCTTCTCTTTTATATCAATACATACAGATTCAAAGATGAACAGGTCAAGTTTTCTGATCATCTGGTATTTTTCAAGTATAGGGACAAAATCTCCGGGAGATATCTTGCCTATCTCAGGATCATCCCATCTTGCAAGAGCTTCATAACCGCTCACTTCACCGGTCATAACACGAATCACAGCCTGATAGTAAGGAGTAATATGCCTTTGCTTTATAGCATTATCCAGTTTATCTATTATGAAACGCTCTCTTTGATACCTCTCATCTATAGCAGAATCATAATAGCCGAACATTGAGTCATACTTTTTCCTGATGCTGTCACAGGCAACCTTGGCCTTATTAAGACAAGAATGGGCATCGAAGTCCTTATCTGTAGGAAAATAGATACCTGCTCTCATCTGTAGATGGGTATCCATCCTGAAGGGAAGCATCTCATCACATACACCAACGATTTTGAATTCAAGATCAGCCTTGTCTGTCAGAACCCCAAAATGGTCAGACGCAATACGCCCGCACAGCTCCTGTGGAAAGAATGCCTCAATAGTTCTTGCAACAGTAACAAGACAGTCATTGCCGGCTGCAAGTCCATATGCTTCATTATATGATCTGAAATTTTCCAGATTAAAATAGACGAACGCAATATCCTTACGTTCGGTAGGATCATTGAGAACATGCTGAGCCATAGCGATAAAAGCGGCAAAATTAGGTAGCCCTGTCAGCTCATCTATTGTATTTCGCGGCTCGAGTTCACTCACAGACTTATTCTTCCTTTCCAAGTGTATTACTACAGATGATAAAAAGGTTTCCAAATAAGTATATCGGCATAAATAGATTATTTTTTAGAAATATACATACCAAAATTATACCATAAATGACCCCTAGATAAGGAGATAAGGGACCATTTTGCCAGGTCAATGCCCCGGAGTACCCACCGGGGACAGAGATAAGCTAGGATAGATTCACTTCCGCGCGGCTTTCCTCATACGCTTATTCTCATACATGAGGTCGTCGGCCCTTTTCATGACATCTATAGTTGTCTTATCCCTTGTTTTATCATATACTGCAAATCCCTTGGATATCCATACCTGCTCCCAAGGCTTATTAGCCTCTTCATTGATCGTTTTGACTTTATCATCAAACTGTTCTAACAATACCTGCATATTACTAAGGTCTTCTTTTTGCAGGATAACATTAAATTCATCTCCGCCCATTCTAAATACAGGGCTATGTTTAAACACATCACTTATAGCAAAACAGGCTGTCTTTAAGAATATATCTCCCTTGTCATGTCCGTATCTGTCATTTATAAGCTTAAGATTGTCGCAGTCAAATGTTCCTATAGCAAATTCTACGCTGTCAGGATCTATATCTATTTCTTTTTGGATCTGCTCAAGGGTATTGATCAATGCCCCTTTATTCTTGACATGGGTAAGTGAATCCACAAACACCTGTGAACTTAGATCGCTAATATGCTCTTTGACATTATCAGATAGATTCTGGAAAGCTCTTGTAAGTCTTCCAAGTTCATCATCTTTATCATAAGTCAAAGAAAAGTCATATTCTCCCTTCTCAACCTTCTCAGCTGCTTTAGTAAGCTGTTCTAAGGGACTTGTAAGCCTTTTGGTATATATCATCATAAAAATACTGGCAAGAATCAGAACTTCGACAGAGCATATTATAATATTCAGGACCAGTCTCTTCGCGGTAGCCTGTGTCTGAGCTAACGGGATCGATACATTAAGCCGCATCCCGTTACTTAGAGGCAGCCATACAGCTTTTTTGTCTACACCTTCGTATGTATATAAGACTACATTGTCATCTCCAGTAGCCGTATCATAAGGGATCTCGAATAAATTCCCTGATTTTATCTTAGTCACATCTATAAAGGGATGGTAAAAAAGATATCCGTTTTCATCACTAAGGAATGCATAACCTTTATTTGGAAGTCTTATAACATCAACTTCCTGCGCCATAATTGAATAATCGACTTCTATCCCCACAACGCCTATAAACTTGTCATTGTAATATACAGGCGCATCATAAGATATAACATAAGCATCAAGATTCTCAGTGATATAAGGAGGTAACCAGATGGCTTTACCTTCATGTTTGGGGGCCGTGAACCAGACAAGTTTGGAAGTATCCTCAACATCGTAAAGGGTGATATCAGTAACTTCATGTTCCTTGAATCCTTCTCCCGCAACATTCACATACCAAAATCCCTTGACATCAGTAGAAACTGATGGATCTATACGATAATAATAGGTCAGAACGCCCTTGGTCTTTGATGCCATCATGTCAAAATAATCGCAGACAATCTCCATATGAGCCTCAAGGTCATCCTTGCCCAGGCCTTCAAGATGATTCTCAGCGTAATCAGTGACCTTGATCACAGTATCCTCAACACTGTCAAAATAATAATCAAGACTTCGAACTCCAGCTTCGCACATGTTCATAAGAATCTCTTCGGATTCGCGGCTCTCGGTCCTCTGAATATAGACCGCACTAAGAAAAGTGACGAGCATAAGCGCCCCACAGACAATCAAAAGCATGGTTACTGTGATCCTTGTTCTTAATGAACGCATAGAACTCTCTCTTTTAGTATGCAGACATGTTCATATTTGATCAAACATGAATGAACCAGTATATTAGTCAAAAAGCTCATTTTCTTTTCTTATATCGGGTAAAACAGCTCATATACTGAGATAATATTAGGATCTATTTGCAAAAAAATAGGCTGCGCAATAATCATTTAATGCGACAGCCTATTTAAAAATCAATTATATTTGATCATCGATCAATCCTGTTTTCTGAAAGTAAGCCCCTTCTCTTCATCCATGGCATCCACGATAGCAAGTGATGTTACATCATATCCCTCGCCGCGAAGTCTCTTACCGCCATCCTGGAAGCCCTTCTCTATTGCGATGCCGATACCCTCAACCTTGGCTCCTGCCTGATTGCAGATATCTATAAGACCATTCATGGCTTTACCTACAGCAAGGAAGTCATCCACCAGAAGAACCTTATCATTAGATGAAAGAAATTTCTTGGCAAGAGTAACATTGTAATCCTTGTCGTAAGTAAAAGAATGAACTACTGATGTATAAAGATCTCCATCAAGATTTTTACTCTTGGCTTTCTTGGCAAAAACAACAGGAACACCGAAGTATCTTGCTGTCATACATGCAATAGCAATACCTGACGCCTCAACTGTAAGGACTTTATTGATCCCCTTGTCCTTATATTTGTCATAAAATGCCTGTCCGATCTTATCAAGAAGATCTACGTCCAGCTGATGATTCAAAAAACTGTCTACCTTTAAAATGTTTCCTGCCCTAACCTGTCCGTCTCTGGCAATGCGTTCTTCCAGAAAATTCATGTCTGTTCTCCTTGCTGGGTATATCTTTTATAGTTTTGGTATACCGATATTATTATTATCTCAAACTTCTTGAGTTATTATTTTTTCTTATTTTATATACGGCTTAACCATATTTAGTATAAGCTGTCTGCTCAAGGCAAAATACTCTGTCATGTCAATTTTATTCTCATCTATGAGATACTGAATCGTAAATCCCTCAAGCATTGATACATACTGAGCCGGAAGGATCTCTTTGAGATTATCCGGAAGATTCGGTACGTATTTTACAAGAACATCTCTTATCTCCTGTCTCCACAGGTCATACGACTGTGAAAAACGTGTTCTAGTATCCTCATCGGTTCTGCTCTGTACCCAAAAATCCATCTCAGCATGGTTGTATTCAGGGAAGTTCTTGAGAAGATTCTCTTCATTCTTAGAAAAAACTTCAAGTGCTGACTCAAGTGTATCCTCGGTATTATTACGAAGCTCCTCACGAAGCTTTGGAAAAATGTCCAATATCCTTTTTTGCATAGCAACAAGGATTTCTTCCTTGGTTTTGTAATAGTATAAAACATTGGACTGGAGCATATCAGCTTCTTTGGCAATAAGACTGATCCTGGTTCCGCTTATTGTATGAGATTCGATTACGCGAAGTGTTGCGTCCAGTATTTTCTCTTCATTGTTCTTTTCGATATTCTTCATTTAGTCTCCTCATCTGTCTTCGCGGAAGTATGACCTTCCAAGTGCTGACGGTGGTTGATTCTCAGGCTTATTACGCTTACTTGTGATGACTAGTACTACGATTGTTACAACATATGGAAGCATCTTAACAAGCTCTGAAGTAGCTCTTGTAAGACCCGGAATGTATATATACAGAACATAAAGTGCTCCAAATACAAGCGATCCCCAGATAGCATTGTTGGGGTTCCATAATGCAAGAATTACAAGTGCTATAGCAAGCCATCCTCTGTCACCAAAACCGTTATTGGACCATGTTCCGTGAAGATATTCCATTACGAAATAGAGTCCTCCAAGTCCTGCGATCATAGCACCTATAACTGTAGAATAATACTTATTTTTCTTAACATCGATTCCTGCTGCATCTGCAACTGCAGGATTCTCACCTACTGCTATTAGATTAAGGCCTTTTCTTGTTTTAGTCAAAAACCAGGTAATAATAACGGCTATAACAATAGAAAGATATGTAAGGAAACCATATGAAAACAATAATTTGCCTACAACAGGTATATTCTGAAGTGCCTTAGGAAGAAATGCGCCAAAGCCTTCTGCTGTGTGAGCTACAGATATCTGTCCTACGCCACCTGCAAGTTTTGAAAGTGATCCTCCAAAGAAATTACCAAATCCTACTCCAAAAGTGGTAAGTGCAAGGCCTACAACATTCTGATTAGAACGTAGTGATACAGTAAGTACACTGTACAAAAGACCGCCGAGTCCGCTTGCAATAAGACTGCAAAGTATAGCTATAAGAACTCCTACCACTTTAGAAGGATCATCCGTATTATTTTCATAAAGAAAGGCTCCCATAAGACCTGAAATACCGCCCATATACATTATACCTGGGATTCCAAGATTCAAGTTACCTGATTTTTCTGTAATGATCTCACCAGTTGCGCCAAACAAAAGAGGTACAGCCTGCCCTATTGCCGCAACCAAAAATGTAAGAAGAAGTGTCATGCTGCATCCTCCTTTTTCTTCTCAACTCGTACCCTATATTTGATGAAAAATTCACATCCAATAAGGAAGAATATGATGATACCTGTGATGATGTCAGATGCATTCTCGTTAAGTCCGTACTGAGAAGCTATCTGAATAGCACCCTGCTGCATGAATACAAGAAATGCAGATACAAGGAGCATTCCAAGAGGATTAAGGTTGGCCATCCAGGCTACTATGATTGCTGTAAAACCTCTTCCACCTGCTGTAGAGGTAGATATCGTATGGCTTGCTCCGCTTACGATCACTGCACCTGCAAGGCCGCAGATTCCGGAAGAAATAAGCATAGTACGGATCACTACCTTCTTAACATTGATACCGGCATAGTTAGCTGTATTGTGGCTTTCACCAACAACTGCGATCTCATAACCGTGCTTGGTATATTTCATGTATATAGCCATCATAATGGTTACAACTAATACTATGATTATATTAAGAGTATAGTCTGAGCTTAGTATCTTAGGAAACCAACCGCCTTTATTGGCTGAATTGATAATTCCTACAGAATTAGATCCTGAAGGATTCTCCCAGAATACGATCAAGAAAGTAATTATCTGCATTGCTACATAATTGAGCATCAGTGTGAACAAAGACTCATTGGTGTTAAAATGAGCCTTGAAAAATGCAGGCAAAAAGCCCCATATGATACCTGCGCATGCTGATGCTATAAGTATAAGGATTATAAGAAGCACACTAGGAAGGCTCCCCTGATATATCATAAGTGCTGCTGTAGCAGCTCCTCCCATAAGGATCTGGCCTTCTGCTCCAAGATTCCAGAATCTCATTTTAAATGCAGGCATAAGTCCCACACCTATAAGAAGTAATACTACAGTCTCTCTGACTGTCACCCAGATACGGCGCCTTGAACCTACTGCTCCGTCTATGATACCCGAATATACATTAAGAGGATTCTGACCTGTAATTCCTACGATCACGATCGCACATACGACAAGAGCTATAAGAACAGCGGTAAGTCTGATTCCCCATGCCTTCCAGACAGATATGGTATCACGTTTTGAAAGATGAACCGACATACGTGATGATGTTTTTGTACTTCTTTTAATCATTTAACTCCTGCCTTTCTGGCTCCTGTCATGTACATACCGATTTCTTCTTTGGATGTAAGCTTAGCATTTACTATGCAGCTAATCCTGCCTTCACACAGTACCAGTATTCTATCGCACAGCTGCAGTAGTACATCAAGATCTTCTCCGACGCACATAACAGCAACACCCTTCTCTTTCTGCTCATTAAGAAGGTTATAGATAGTGTATGAAGATGTGATATCAAGACCTCTTACAGGATATGCAACCATAAGAACATCAGGATTAAGTGCAATCTCACGTCCTACTAAGATCTTCTGTACATTACCACCTGAAAGTCTTCTGACAGGTGTATCGATATCGGGAGTTGCAACTTCGAGCTTATCTACAATCCTTTTCGCAAGCTTCTGAGGTGTCTTTCTGTCGGTAAAAAATCTGCTCTTACCTGATCTGTAACTTCTGATCATCATATTGTCAGTAAGGTCCATAGAGCCTACAAGACCCATTCCAAGTCTGTCTTCAGGTACGAAAGAAAGGCTTATCTTAAGATTCTGTATCTCCCTGACAGTCTTTTCAGAAAGTTTCTCTACACTTGCTCCGTTTGGAGGATAATAAAGGATCTCTCCGCTGTCTATTTTCTGTATGCCGGCTATTGCTTCAAGAAGCTCTTTTTGTCCATTGCCGGATATACCTGCAATGCCGAGTATCTCTCCGCTCTTTGCAACAAATGAGATATCCTTGAGTATAGAAAGACCTTCACTGTTTCTAACTGTTACGCCTCTCATCTCGATACGTTTCTCGGGCTTTTGAGGATCACTTCTTTGGATATTGAGTTCTACTTTCTCTCCTACCATAAGCTCTGTAAGAGAGGCAGCTGTAGCATCCTTGGTCTCAACTACGCCCTCGCACTTACCCTTTCGAAGGACAGCTACGCGGTCAGATATCTCAAGAACTTCATTAAGTTTATGAGTGATTATTATGATAGACTTACCAAGAAGCTTCATCTTCTTAAGAACAGTAAAAAGACGCTGCGTCTCCTGAGGTGTCAGAACTGCAGTCGGCTCATCGAAGATAAGGATGTCAGCTCCGCGGTACAGGACTTTGACGATCTCCACGATCTGTTTCTGTGAAACAGACATATTGTAGATCTTCTCTGCAGGAGTAAGGTCAAAACCGTACTTACTTACAAGAGCATCTATCTCCTGATTGACTTTCTTCATATCAAGCTTCATAGCACCATCAAGCCCTAGAATTATATTCTGGGCTGCTGTCAGTATATCTATAAGCTTGAAATGCTGATGGATCATACCAATTCCAAGATCAAATGCATCTTTGGGGCAGTTGATGGACACTTCTTTACCATTTATGAGTATCTGACCCTCGTCCGGATAATAGATTCCGGAGAGCATATTCATAAGTGTTGTCTTACCGCTTCCATTTTCGCCAAGAATAGAGAGAATCTCGCCCTTTTTAAGGGCGAGATCTACCTGATTATTGGCAACTACACTACCAAAGCGCTTTGTAACACCTTTAAGTTCTATCGCGTAATTTTCCATAATAATCCTACTTTTTAACTTTAATTAGTTCGCATTCATTTGCATTAAGTGCTCTTGTCTGCACTTACAATTTCTATTTTGTATCACTATGCATTAGTTTGCATTAGTTTGCATTAGAAGTGATGCCGTCGATGATGATATCAAATGCAGGTGCAGATGCAAGTTCTGATTCGTGGAAATATCCGTCTGATACATAATCAGCATACTTGGCATAATCTCCGCCTTCTGCGATAGCATCTTCAAGTGACTTGCCGCCAACTGTGAACTTGCTGGTATCGAATACGTGAAGAGTTCCGTCTGCAAGAGCCTTCTCAACTTCTGCAACCTTATCAGCTGTTCCATCTGCTACTGCTGTATCATTTAAAGCTGTGATAGCAACTGCTCCGTCGTTGTAACCTGCTGTCCAGTCTGTAGGCATTGCCTCTCCGTTAAGAACAGCCTGTACTGCATATGTGTAGTAAACACCCCAGTTGTTAGTAGCTGATGTAAGAGCGCATGTAGGAGCAACTGTTGTCATATCTACGTTATAACCTACACAAGGAACGCCTGCAGATTCACATGCTGTAGGAGCACCTGTTGTATCAGCATGCTGGCTCATAAGTACGCATCCATCAGCGATAAGTGATGTAGCAACTTCACCTTCTGCTGTCATATCAGCCCAGCTGTTAGTATACTGAACTTCCATAGTAGCTGAAGGGCATACAGATGTAACACCAAGATAGAAAGATGTGAAACCAGAAACAACTTCTGCATAAGGATAAGCGCCTACATAACCAACCTTGGCAGCATCCTCAGTGATCTTGCCGTCAGCGATCATCTCGTTAAGCTTAAGTCCTGCAACAACACCTGAAACATATCTTGCTTCGTAGATGTTGTCAAAATAGTTGTGGAAGTTAGAAAGGCCTGAAGAAGCAGCCTGATAACCTGTTGCATGGCAGAACTGAATCTCAGGATATTCTGCAGCAACCTGCATAAGGTAAGACTCGTGACCGAAGCTTGTTGCAAAGATAATATTACATCCCTGATCTACCATGTCTTCAGCAGCATCTGTACAGGACTCATCTTCAGGAACAAGTGTCTTCTCAATGATCTGATCATCGGAGATTCCAAGAGCAGCCTGCATCTGATCGATACCTTCCATGTGTGCTGCTGTATATCCTTCATTCTCATCACCGATGTAGATAACACCGATCTTGATGTCAGAAGCAGAGAGTGCCTCGCCGCCTTCAGCTTCTGCAGTGTTTTCTGCAGTGTTTTCTGCAGTATTATCAGCGCCATTGTCTGTGCTCTTGCCATCAGATGATCCGCATCCTGCAAGCATAGATACACATGTAGCTGCTGCAAGAACAGTGCTTAATAGTTTCTTCTTCATAATGATCTCCCTTTCCTGGCCCTCTTAAAGCCGTGAGTTTAAAATATTATCTTAAACTCCGTTTGATTATATTTCGATGAAATCAAAATCCCCTTAAAAACATATTAATCGAGAAGGACATCACCTACTCGATCAAAAGAAAATTAAGAGGTATTTATTACGTTATCAAATATAAGTTCTCCGGCTACTAATGTCAATGGATTTTTGAACGACTGTTCAAACAAATTTCAAAGACAAAAAGATGTATTTTTTATTAATTTTGAACAGAAGGTCAAAAAAATCCCCCACATCAAGATCGAGGTGACCGGATGTAGGGGACTATTCTAGCTTTTTTAGGATCATTTTTATGAAAAGAAATCTCTCATTACAGAAGGATCGCTACTTGTATTCTCCATATACAGCTTTACATCCTTGGGATTACCTTTTCGTTCTATCCTGCTACCCTCGAAGATACGCTTGGATACTGAACCTGAGCCTAGTGCAAGGATGCTCTGTGTCTCTTCCATGGTGATTATGTTATACAGGCACATCTTGTCCCCGCGCCCATATCCTGTATTTTCAAAATTGCCGCTTATATTCTTCTGCCTGTAGAGATAATACGGGCCAAGTCCCATACTTCTGGCACCGTCTTCTGCCACTTTCATCATGGCGGATGTGGTATCCATACCTGCAAGGCCGTGATCTGCTACGTAGTCATAGAGTCTTGATGCTCTCTTAATGGCAAGCGAATGAACTGTAAGTTCATCAGGACGAAGCTTAGCTATCTCATCCATTGTGTACTGAACATCACTAAGCTCTTCTCCCGGAAGTCCAAGGATTATATCCATATTGATGTGATCAAATCCCGCTTCTCTGGCCATATAGAAAGAGTCTATGGTCTGCTGTACGCTGTGGTGACGGCCTATAAGTTCAAGTGTTCTGTCTCTCATAGTCTGAGGGTTAACAGATATCCTTGTAACTCCGCCCTTTTTCATTACTTTAAGTTTATCCATAGTAATAGAGTCAGGACGGCCTGATTCTATGGTGAATTCTCTTGAATAAGAAGTATCATAAGAGTCCTTGATCCAGCCTATAAGCTTTTCAAGCTGATAAGGTTCAAGTGTAGTAGGAGTTCCCCCGCCTATATATATGCTGTCAAGTCGCTTATCTTTAAACAAAGGAGCAGTCTCATCTATCTCTTTCTTGATGCAGTCAAGATAGTCATCAACTTTCCCCTTCCAAAGGCCTATAGGCGATGACATAAATGAACAGTAAGCACATCTTGTCGGGCAAAAAGGTATGTTCACATAAAGGCTGTATCCTTTGCCATCCGTTGTGCCTTCAAGGAGCCTGTTCTCTCTGTGCGCTATCTCGATGCTAAGTTCAGTCTTTTCATCAGAGCAGATATAGGTCTTCTTCATATAATCGCCAATCTGCATGTCGCTGTCGCCGCCAAGAAGTCTGTGCATAGCGATCTTAACAGGCCTTATACCTGTAAGAGTCCCCCAGGGAAGCTTTTTGCCTGTCTCTTCATTAAGCGCTGTATACAAAAGGCGCTTTAAGACATTCTTTGGAGAATCCGTCATATCTGCGCTGCAGGCTTCCGATTCTCTTATACAGTCCATGGAAAAAGACTTAACAGCTCTTCCATCCCAGATAAAATCAGCATCGATATGTCCTTCATCCCAGGACAGAGTCATATCTATAGTAAGTATGACATTGGCATCTTCGGGAATCTGCCTCGTTCCCTTTACAAAAACAAGGACATCCTCCTCCGGATAGAAACTTTTGACCAGAGAATGGATGTCATAAAAGTATTTCTCTTTATCTGTATATACTATAATCATAGAACTCACCTTAAAAACGGATTGTAGAGCTTCTCATCTCCAATTGTAGTAGCACCGCCGTGCCCCGGATATACAATAGTATCATCAGGAAGATCAAAAAGCTTCTCGTGTACAGATCTAACCAGAGCCTGAGAACTTCCTCCGGGGAAATCCGTACGTCCAACAGATCCTTCAAATAGAGTATCTCCGCTTATAAGGATCTTATCATCATCAAAACTGTAGCAGCAGGAACCAACTGTATGTCCCGGTGTTCCAAGGAGCCTGCACTTAAGACCGGCAGCTTCGATTATCTCTTCATCTCTTAAAAATCTGTCAGGTTTAATCGTTATACTTTTTCCAATAAAATCATACGAAAGGTTTACTTCGGGATCTTCGCATACCGATGACTCTTTTTCCCAGCACCATATAGGAGCTCCTGAGAGCCTTTTAAGATCTGCAGCTCCGGCCATATGATCGAAGTGGCCGTGAGTTAGGAGTATGAGCTCAACCTTAATATTCTTCTCTGTAAGCTTTTCATACAGATACTCTCCGGCGTCCGCAGGATCGAAGAAGATGCAGGGCACTGGCTCATTACTAGCACTTCTATCTTCTGTATCTTTAAAAACAAAATAACAATTGGTCTGTATGGGGCCAAGTGTTACCTGGCCAACTTTAATATTACTGTCCATTAGAATGTTGATCCAATCTTTGGTATGATGCACAGCCATGCCGACATTATATAAATAATGCCGGCATGCTGATATTAATTCTTAAACTATTAAAATGCTTGTCAATAGGTACTGATGCCGATATAACAGCCTGTTCTTATCAGTCTATTATAATCAGCCTGTTATTATAAGACTATTCTTATAAAACTATTCTTATCAGACCATTCTTATCAGACTATTTTTATCAGACTATTCTTATCAGAATGTTCGTATCAGCCTGTACTTCTCTCAATATCGATGACGCTATCGATCTGTCTTAGCTTATCTGTAACTGTTACAAGCTCTTCACGGCTTGAAACCTGGAATGAAACATCCATGGTAGCAAGGCCCTGCTTACTGGTTCTTGTATTAAGAGACAGGATGCTGATGTTGTTCTCAGTAAGAATTCTTGAAACATCTGCAAGAAGGCCTCGTCTGTCGTTAGCAAAGATCTTGATGTCAGCAGTATATTTCTCAGAGCCAATAATACCATCGCTCTCCCAGCGGGCTTCTATGAGCCTGCTCTTATCTTCCATAGTCATCTCTGCAACATTGACGCAGTCACGTCTATGAATAGATACGCCTCTGCCTCTTGTTACAAAGCCAACGATATCATCTCCTGGAACAGGATTACAACATCTTGAAAATCTTACTGCAACGTCATGAACGCCTTTAACGATAATGGCATTACCACTTCCATTGATCCTTGCAGGTGAGTTTGAAACATTAGCTGCTGCAAGAACTTCTTCATCAGTAAGATCCTTCTTGTGATCTCTCTCATAGAGCTCACAGAGCTTGTTGACAATACCGCCTTCTTTTAAGGCTCCAAGACCTACTGCACAAAGTACAGCATCCCAGTCGTGGAAACCATACTTGCGGATGATGATATTGATATACTCAGTTTTGGTTATATCAGAGATCTCAATACCCTTGGTCTTACAATAGTCAGCGATAAGCTCTTTACCGTGGTTAACATTCTCTTCTTTTTGCTGAGATCTGAACCACTGGTTGATCTTGTTCTTGGTAGATGTGGACTTGGCAATTGCAAGCCAGTCACGTGATGGTCCCTTGGAATTCTGAGAAGTAAGGATCTCAATACGATCACCATTTTGGATCACATAATCAATAGGAACCAGCTTACCATTAACCTTGGCACCGATCATCTTGTTACCAACAGCTGAATGAATGCTGTATGCAAAGTCGATTGGGGTAGATCCGTTCTGAAGATTCTTGACATCACCCTGAGGAGTAAAGCAATATACATCTTCTGAAAAAAGATTCAGATCGCTCTTTAAAAGGTTCATGAACTCTCTGTTGTCGCTCATGTCCCTCTGCCACTCAAGAATCTGGCGAAGCCATACCAGCTTCTCCTCTTCCTGAGTTTCGATCTTCTTGCCATCAGATGCTTCTTTATATTTCCAGTGAGCAGCAATACCGTATTCTGCTGCTCTGTGCATATCAAAAGTTCTGATCTGTATCTCGAATGGCGCACCGTTAGGTCCTATCAGTGTCGTATGAAGAGACTGATACATATTGACCTTGGGCATAGCTATATAGTCCTTGAACCTTCTGGGGATAGGCTTGTACATCTCATGGATTATACCAAGAGCTGCATAGCAGTCCTTGACTGATTCAACGATTATCCTGACAGCGAACAAATCATAGATCTGATCAAGAGTCTTGCCCTGATTGTGCATCTTCTTGTAAATACTGAAAAAATGCTTAACTCTTCCGTTGACTTCACCCTTGATGCCGGCTTCTTTGATAGCAGCTTCAACATCTTTGGCGATCATCTCAACATAGGCTTCACGCTCTTCCTTTTTCTCAGATACCTTTTCCTTAAGATCCTTATAGATATCAGGTTTGAGGTACTTAAGAGACAGATCGTCAAGCTCTACCTTGATCTTACTGATACCAAGACGCCCTGCTATAGGAGAATAGATGTCCAACGTCTCCTGAGCTATCCTGTGCTGCTTCTCAGGCGGCATATGAGCAAGTGTTCTCATATTGTGAAGTCTGTCGGCAAGCTTTATAAGGATGACACGTATATCCTTGGCCATAGCCAGGAACATCTTCCTGAGGTTCTCCGCCTGCATTTCAAGCTGCTCTGCTGTCTTGTCCTTATAGTCGGCAGGAAGCTGCAGACTCTGCAACTTGGTAACACCATCTACAAGAAGTGCTACATCAGATCCAAACTGCTCATCTATCTCGTCTTTGGTGAGAATAGTGTCTTCTACGACATCATGCAAAAGCCCTGCTGCAATAGTCTCCTTATCCAGTTCCAGATCTGCAAGGATAATGGACACACACAAAGGGTGAATAATATACGGCTCTCCGGATTTGCGAAGCTGATCTTTGTGAGCTTCGCGCGCTATATTATAAGCCTTCTCGATCATGGTGATATCATCAGATGGATGATACTTCTGTACCCTGGCTATCAGACCTTCATAAAGCCTTTCCGGTGGCTGAAACTCTTCAATTGATTCAATTTTACCGTCATCAAATCTTTGTTCTAACATTTTCCCTCTTGCGCCAATCTTTTAGTTTTATAGAAAATGCATATACTTAGATCAATATCTATGAAATTGATATTAATCTCTCGAAATTAATCACAAAATATAAATGATTAATCTCTCGGAGTTAATCTTATGATTAACTCCTGGAGTAAAATATTTATGGAACATAAATATTTTATCTCTAGAAGTTAATCATTTATAGAATATAAATGATTAATCTTCCAATTACTTGCCCTCGTATACGACAGCAGAATCCAGTCTGTAACCGGCGATCTTCTGTCTTCCTTTAAGTCCTGCAAGCTCCATCATTACAAGTACACCTGCAACTTCTCCGCCAAGAGACTCAACAAGCTTGATCATAGCTTCTGTAGTTCCGCCTGTAGCGATAAGGTCATCTACGATGAGAACCTTCTGACCAGGCTTAATAGAATCCTTGTGCATCTCAAGAGTAGCCTTGCCATACTCAAGATCATAGTCGATTGAAACTGTCTCTGCAGGAAGTTTACCCTTCTTGCGGATAAGTACAAAAGGTTTATGGAGATTATATGCAATAGGTGTTCCGAATATGAATCCTCTAGACTCTGCTCCTACTACTACATCAAAATCAAGATCCTTAACAAGGTCCTGCATTGTATCAATAGCAAGCTTGAGTCCATCCGGATCCTGCATTACTGTAGTGATATCCCTGAACATGATTCCTTCTTCAGGGAAGTTAGGTATTGTACGTACATAGTCTTTTAATTCTTTCATTATTCCTCTTTTCCATAATCAATGAATGATTATTATAAAATGATGATAGTTTATAAAGGTAAAGGATCAAATCCTTATAATATACCTTTTAGTTAACATCATTATTTAACATATTATAGATTGTGCAATAACGTCATAATGCGCTTTCAAGAACGTGTAATCCTCAGAATCCTTGACTTATAATGCACTTCTAATGATCATCAGTATAATTATTATCGCTTTTAAATAATTATTATAACATTTTACTGATTATATTAGACATATATTGGTAATTTTACCAAGAAAACGCTTGTAAAGCAAGATACTACGCATTTTTATTATGATCACCTCATCAAAACTGCATATTATAGGGCAAAAAATGCACCACGATCATATCGTATTGATATAATCGTGGTGCAAAATATATCTTAACTTATACGAAGTCTCCTGCCATTCCTATGAATGTACAAGTTCTTCTTAAAAACCAAGAGCTTCCGCCATCAGTTAATTAATACATTCCTGGCTGAGGAGCTGGAGCTGCCGGTACAGGCTCTTTGATTGTTGCTACAGCAGCTTCTGTTGTAAGGAATGAAGAAGCAACTGATGTAGCATTCTGAAGAGCTGATCTTGTAACCTTAGCAGGATCAAGGATACCATCCTTAACCATATCTACATACTCTTCCTTATATGCATTGAAACCAACTCCAACTTCAGACTCTTTTACCTTATTTACGATAACGGATCCATCAAGACCTGCGTTAGTTGCGATGCGGAAAAGAGGAGCTTCAAGAGCTTTAAGAACGATCTTAGCACCTGTCTTTTCATCACCTTCAAGGTTCTCAAGAGACTTGGCAGCTTCCTTAGAAGCGTGGATGTATGCGCTACCACCGCCGAAGATGATACCTTCCTCTACAGCTGCACGTGTAGCATTGAGAGCATCTTCCATTCTGTACTTAGCTTCCTTCATCTCTGTCTCTGTAGCAGCACCTACACGGATAACTGCAACACCGCCAGCGAGCTTAGCAAGTCTTTCCTGAAGCTTTTCTCTATCAAAATCAGATGTTGTATCTTCAATCTGCTTCTTGATCTGAGCAACTCTTGAATCGATGTCAGCCTTGTCGCCTTCACCATCAACGATTGTTGTCTTCTCCTTAGTAACCTTAACACTCTTAGCACGTCCAAGGTCATCAAGTGTTGTATCCTTAAGTTCAAGACCAAGGTCAGATGAGATAACCTTACCACCTGTAAGGATTGCGATATCCTGAAGCATCTCTTTACGTCTGTCGCCATAGCCAGGAGCCTTAACTGCAACTACATTGAATGTTCCACGGAGCTTGTTAACGATAAGTGTTGTAAGAGCTTCACCTTCAACGTCTTCAGCGATGATGAGGAGCTTCTGACCTGTCTTAACAACCTGCTCAAGAAGAGGAAGGATGTCGTTGATGTTAGAGATCTTCTTATCTGTGATAAGGATTGCAGGCTCTTCAAGGTTAGCTTCCATCTTGTCCATGTCTGTTGCCATGTAAGCTGAGATGTAACCTCTGTCGAATTCCATACCTTCAACAAGGTCAAGCTCTGTCTGCATTGTCTTGGACTCTTCGATTGTGATAACGCCGTCGTTAGAAACCTTCTCCATAGCGTCAGCGATCATCTTACCAACTTCATCATCACCTGATGAAACTGCTGCTACTCTTTCGATCTGCTCCTTGCCGCTTACCTTTGTAGCCATCTTCTTAACAGCTTCTACTGTAGCGTCTGTAGCCTTCTTCATACCTTTACGAAGAACGATCGGGTTAGCACCTGCAGCGAGGTTCTTCATACCTTCGTTGATCATTGCCTGTGCAAGAACTGTAGCTGTTGTTGTACCATCACCTGCTACGTCGTTAGTCTTTGTAGCAACTTCCTTAACAAGCTGAGCACCCATGTTTTCATATGGATCTTCAAGCTCGATCTCCTTAGCGATAGTAACACCATCGTTTGTGATTGTAGGAGCGCCGTAAGACTTGTCTATTACAACGTTTCTTCCCTTAGGTCCGATTGTTACACCTACTGTATCTGCAAGCTTGTTAACGCCTGCAACCATTGCCATACGAGCATCATCACCTGATTTAATTGTCTTTGCCATGATACATGACCTCCATAATATATTATCTAGTTTGCAGGATATGATCCTGCTTCATATAAAAACTGTTTATCATCTTTATTTCAGATCTTCTTTTTATCCGAAATCAAATAGACAAAATCTTTTTTGCAATTTTTGATTTATTCAACTGTTGCAAGAATGTCGTTCTGCTTTACAATGATGAATGTCTCTTCATCAAGCTTAACTTCTGTTCCTGCATATTTAGAATAAATGACCTTCTGTCCGACTTTAACTTCCATCTTGACTTCTTTGCCATCAACAACTCCGCCAGGTCCAACAGCTATAACTTCAGCCTGCTGAGGTTTCTCTTTTTCCTTTCCAGGAAGAACGATTCCTGATGCTGTTGTCTCCTCTGCTTCAAGCTGCTTTAATACAACTCTGTCTCCAAGTGGTGTTAATTTCATGATAAAGCCTCCTTTATATAGATATATAATTTGCTTTTTTAAAGATTAACAATCATATCTGTGCTTGTTAACTTTAGACTAAAACTTAAGTCTTATAGAATTGTTAGCACTCAAACTCCCTGAGTGCTAACCACAAAATATATAATAATGTTGCGGCTTTTATGTTGCAAATTGATTTACAGGTGGATATTGTAGCATTTTCTCGTAATATCTCTTATATTCTCTCGTTTTCTCTCATTTGCTTCTTGGCCTTTTATCATCAAAAAAGGATACCCCTTCAAACGCGCTTCCAGAGCGGCTTTGAAGATTGTATCCTTCTTTTATAATCCTTTGTTTATTCTTTTTTTATTTTTGACAGGCCTTGTTATTACAAAGCTTCGAGCTCTTTATTATCTGATTTACTTGCAGACTTCCCCCTTACCAGACAGACTCCTACCCTTGAATCTGCGTCTGGCTTTTGTTGGAAGTTTAAAAATCTACCTATGAGGTATATCTTTTCCATGCATATCTATATAGTTCTCTTTAAGGGCGAGAGCCCAGTACCTCTCAGGGATATCCGGCCAACGGGCTTCTCCTCTTTCCTGCTCGCACAGCTGAATTGCTCTCATAAGGATTGTCTGATTAAGATCCACACCTGTTCTTATAGTATGCATTGTAACTGCTGCCCAGGCAGGCGCCATCTCCATAAGTCCTGATGACATAAACTCAGACAGAATCTCTTTTCTGTCATAATCAAGCTGAAAGTATTCTTCTTCCCACCTGTCTCCTTCATCATGAATTATGGCAAACTGTGTCTTGCCGCCATAGTTCCAGGGAATGCCTATAGAGCCTGGATTGACAGCTTTCTTGTCTCTATAGGTGTAAGTCTCCTGTTCATGATGATGACCATGCAGGATAAAATCAGACCTTAGCTGAGCCACAATACGCCTTGTAGTACGGCTCTTACCCATCATGAATTCCCTTGAAGAATTGGGCGATCCGTGGCATAGTTCAAAAGAAGGCATACCCTTCTGCTTCCACATCGAATATATAGGAAGTGAGTCAAAAAAGTTAAAGTCCCTGTCCGTCATATTATTATAAGTATACAAAAGCGTACCGCTGGCAGAACCCTTCTTCCATCCTGACTCGCCCTTTTTCCTATAATCAAGAAGATACTCTTCGCGGTTGCCTCTCACGATCCAGACGTTAAAAAACTTCTGCATCATGTATATCATTTCCATAGTTTTCTGAGGATTAGGACAGTCCGTTACATAATCCCCCAGAAGTACGAAATTGGTAATTCCCTTCTCACAGGCCTTGTCAAAACAAGCCTGAAAGGCGCTGTGATTGGCATGTATATCGCTAAAAACCGCAATGTCCATCTATGTCCCCCACCATGTTCCTGCAAGTACCGGTCCATTTATATACGAAAAATAATCAGTCTATGAAAAAACATATATCGTCATAAAGTCTCGACAAATCCGGTATATTCACGCTTTCTTATCAATCAGATATCCGATTACTGTCCCTATTATTATTCCAGAAAAAGTTCCAACCCAGAGATTAGATATAGTGATTCCAATGATCAAACCTGCAACAAGGCCTAATATCATGTAAAGGCCTGTCCAGGATGTCTTCTGTTTTGTGATTGAATAAAAGTCACGGCCATCACTGTTCTTGCGCCTTACATAGCCGGCTTTTTCAAGGCTATGTACAAGATCATCATCCTCATGCCTGCAAGACGTTCTGACTACCTTAAGTTCCTGGAATTTAAACACAAAACTTGCTATAGCAGAGTATATTTCAGCACCAAGAGAGGGCTTTTGGTATGCAGGTTCAATATCCAATAAAAGCGTTACTTCCCCATCAATTCCGGCCTCTTCAAAATGAAATCTCCCTACCTTCTTATCAGCATCATCTCTAAGGGTAACTGACCATTCTTCTTCCCAGAGTTTATCAACACTCTGAGGCTGTATCAAAAAATGCCTCGTAACAAGCGGCAATAACTTATCTCCCATAAATACCTCCAAGTAATACAATTAGTATGCATAATATCTCGCACTATCATTATATCATTATGATTAATTTACTTCATCCGGAAATAATTCTTAGATAAGCTATTTTCTATATACTGCCTGCCCTTATAAAAGCTTTGGGGATGCTGGTCCGTCCAAGTGGTTTAGTGATTATTTATTTTTAGTCTGATCAGTATCGCCTTTACAAAGCTTTTATTCAGTGTTATCATACCTGTTGCTATACGAGTGTTAAATCCTTCCCACTCGCAAAATCGGCACATGGCCGTACACTAAAGGAGAAAGAAAATGAAGAAAACAAAAACTCTGTACATCGTACAGGCAGGCGCCATCGGCGCTTTGTATGTAGTATTAACAATGTTCGCGCAGGGATTCGACCTTGCAAGCGGAGCAATCCAGTGTAGATTCTCAGAAGCTCTGACAATCCTCCCATTTTTCACACCGGCTGCTATTCCCGGAGTTACAATAGGATGTCTTTTGTCTAATATCCTGATGCAAAGTGCACTTCCGGATGTAATATTTGGAACCTTAGCAACACTTATTGGATGTATTGGAACATATGCTCTTAGAAAACACAGGATTCTTTGCTCACTTCCGCCTGTAATAAGCAATGCGCTTATCATTCCGTTCGTACTAAAATATGCTTACGGCATGACAGACCTGATTCCTTTTATGATGCTTACAGTAGGAGCCGGCGAAGTTATTACCTGTGTGATATTTGGTGAGATACTTCTCAATGCTCTCTTCCCTGTAAGAGGAATATTATTTGCTGACGATCATACTGCTAAAAAGATCTGATAAGCACGATCAAAAGCTGAAGAAGAAAATCAAGAAGAACTGAAGTACATAATAAGAAGGATAAATATAAAGAACTGTGAAAAATGAGATGATCACTTTTTCACAGTTCTTTTTTGTTCGTATTAGAGATATAAATTGATTCTGCTATAAATGTATTCCTTACATCATAATATGTAGAGATAATATAAAAGCACTTTACCCTTCAGCAATATTGTTTTTGGGAACAAACTCAATTTTCAGAGTGCTATCCATTGCTTCTGCCAAACGCTTCAATAGCGCAAGACTGGGATTCCTTGTGCCGTTCTCAAGTCTACTTATATCAGCTTGTGTAATACCACTTTTCTCAGACAGTTCCATCTGAGTCATCCCTGATTTGATTCTAGCATCAAGAATTGCTCTTTTTATATCCATTTCAGGCTGTAAAGACTCATACTCTCTTCTGAAATCATTATCCTGCATCAATTCATTTGTAAGATCCTGTAAATCACTCATATGTACCTGCCTCCTTTCTTCTGAAATAATCAGTCCTCCGAGTCTTAGCTAACAAAATTTCACTCTTTGGAGTTTTCTGCTGTTTTTTTACAAAACCATTAGTAACAACTATCAATCTTCCAGCATCAAAAAAATAAAGAATTCTTACAATATTATTACCTTCACACGTTCTAACTTCAAAGATTCCATCATCAAGTTCCTTTGACAGTGGTGCTCTTGCCATATTTCCATATTCCTCAAGCAAGTGAAGGTCAGCCACCACCTTAGCCTTCAATTTTAAATCAAGAGTCCTGATAAAAGCGCCAACTGGTTTGCTTCCATCTTCCTCTTTGTAAAAATCCACTTCAAATTTTTCCAAAATACTCCCTTTCTTTTATGTTATATATAGCATATTTTGCTCATTCAGTCAATCTTGCTTTCCTCTTTGAACGCTGTCCAAAAGAAAGCCATTAATGAATTTAGTGACTGAATATCCTTTATGGTCTGATTGTTAGTAATGTATACTAGTTCTAAGACCATCGATATTTGGTTTTGTGACATAAAATCGAATCCTTTCCTGTAAAAATATGTTTCCTAAGTACTTGCGCAAGTATCAGTGGAAATTATGTCGGCGAGAAATCGCCTTGACAGCTTTTGTGCTGTTGAAAATGTACTCCAGAAATGAGCACAGGAAATATATTAGCATAGACTTTCTTTGTTGTATAGTGAAAATCCAAACCACTCTGCTCGAATTTAAAATGTCAGAGTGGTTTTATCTTTTATTATCCAAAAGTACGACTCCGCCGCATTCCCACCTGTACGATATGTGCAGGAATATCGAAGGAGTGATGAATATGTTCTCTAAAGAACTGCAGATCATGGATCACAATACAGCTACATATATGATTGATGAACTTCAGGAAGAACTCGATACTACTAAAGAACAGCTGGATACTACTAAAGAACAGCTGGATATCGCTAATTCGATGAATCTTAAGAAAGATGATACTATTTCTTCTCAGGCAGAAGAAATCATAAGGTTAAGGCAGCTTTTAGCTGATAAAGGCGTAGAAGCATAAAAATAATCAAGTCCTACCTAGCAGCTATCTCTTTTGCTAAGTAGGACTTTTGTTATCTCTTCTGTCTGAAGAGTTGATAAGTACTGAATCGAATCCATACCAAAGGTATGTGTAAATGGATTCTGCATGAAACCAACCTCCTATCTTACTATGTGTATATCAAACCATGTATGATTAGCAACCTTTTATATTGTCTATATATATTAGCAACCTTTTATATTCATATGCATCCTTTTATATCGTTCAAAATTCATAGAATCTCTATATTGCCAGATTGATTATATATCCTGAATATATTCTGATAATCTCTATGTCATTCATCCAGAAGTAACGTTATACAATTTAGGCTCAAAACAAAGATTCTAAATGCCAATTACAGGAACACACATTATTAGTAAAAATCTCACTAAAAAATCCCACGATGAATCCAATCACCGCGGGATCTTAATTCTAAACTAACATTTATTACATCATGCTCTCAGCTACAGCCTCAATATCAAGGCCATTAACATTATCTATGAACTCTGTATCCTCCGTAGCGTCTGAATAGACAAGAAGCTGGAATTGTTTCGTATTCTTAATCATGAATATTCCTTTTATTGGAACGTGATATTAAAAAGATGTTTTATTTTCTATTGAGTTTGAATCCGACAACTGCGCCGATGATACCGCCTATAACATGTGACATATTCGAGATATCATCCGTAAGGACTACGCCCTCGTACACCTGCTGCCCCAAGAATACCACCGCTACCAGTATGAATGTAAGCGGTATCTCACCATTTCTAAAGCTGGTAAAAGATGTAAGAAGTATAAATGCAAATACTACGCCGCTTGCTCCGCATAAAGCCACATTTGGAAACAGGAAATAGTTCACAACTCCTGTTACAAAGGCTGTTATAAGGATGACCTGCATTATCCTTTTCGACCCATACTTTTCTTCAAGCATAGGTCCCAGCAGCAGGATAAAAGAAGCATTGCCTATATAATGATCCCATCCGCTGTGACCAAGTACATGAGTAAAGAACCTTATGTAAGTTAGAGGATTGGTAAGCGATGAGTGATAAGTCATAAACAAAACCTCGTTGCTTACACCTAGCGTTGCAAAACCAAGCAGCAATACTGCAAGACTTATAAAGATAAAACCAAGAACTACAGGTGAATTAAATGTGATCTTAAACTTTTTCATAGAATCAAAATCCCCCATTCCTGTGATACAATTATTTTAGAAGCTATTATCAGAATGCCGTTAAGATATATCTTATATATACCGATTATATCTAATATTTATATAAAAGCACATGAATACAGGTCATATCTGTTATTTGTTCAAAACCCATGGATACAGGTCATATCTGTTATTTGTTCAAAAAACATGGATTCATTTCTAAGTACAGAATGCAGAAAGTATTCAGTAAATGTCTAAGGTAATCAGTATGGAAAAACGTCTAAAAGAGTATCTATCCTATATGGCAGAGTTCATCACCACTGACCACAGCGGCGAAGAATACCTAAGAGCATACAAAGATCTCATGACTCAGATAGCCTTCTTCCAGCACGAAAGGCTCATCCATCTTATTGTCACCGTTACATTTGCAATCCTTACTCTCATGGGAGTAATTGCATATGTAATGACATCCATGCTCCTGTTACTCGTCCTGACATTCCTATTTATTATACTCCTCATTCCATACATCAGGCACTACTATATTTTGGAAAACGGAGTCCAGAAGCTCTATACTTACTACGATTCAATCAAAGTGTATATTCCGACTTCTAATTCTCATTATCCTTTTACTTAAATTCCACACCTCTACGTAGCAGCATTCTCAGAATCTTTGCAATGGCGGACTGTATATGAATCATTGCCACGCTTTTTAATTGTTTTATAAAATTCATGAGCGTGATAGATTGATTTTTTTATTCTGCCCGGGGTTCACATGTCTGAGCGCAGCGAGTTTGAACCCCAGAATAAAAGACTCAAGATATCATGCCATGAATTTATAAAACGATTAACAGCGTGGCAATGATTCATATACAGTCCGCCATTGCAAAGATTTTGAGAATGCCAATATGCAGAGGTGTGGATGCACTTCTTTTATCACTTTTCCTTGATAAGACCGTTCTTGTATGCTTCCATTAGTTCCTTAAGGTCATCTATCTGCTTCTTAAGTTCTCGTCCGACATCAGTATCCCTTACCATAACTCTCTTCTCAAACTCCTCAGTGCTTACTATCTTGGGCGTATATTCCTGCCCGGGTGTGAAGCTCCTGTGAACAGCAAGGGCAAGGTGATGAGAGTTGCAGATAAGTGTATACCCTGCTATTCCTGTCTTTTCATGATATGCCTTGGACAAGCCTCCATCTATGACATAGAGCCTTCCATCAGCCTTGACAGGGCTCTCTCCATTCTTAACTTCAACAGGCACATGTCCGTTGATTATATGAGATCCTGCGCAGCCCAGACCAAACTCACTCAATATCTTTTCAACATATTCTTTATTATCAGTATATGAATAATATGCATTAAAAGTCTCTTTACAAGCTGCCTTATCATCGACAAAATAGTGCTCGAATGTTGTTATCTTATCTTTGCCAAAAAGAGGCGAATTCTTGCCGCACCACAGATACCACATAAGGTCTACTGCTTTTCTTTTCCTGACAGGATCTGTAACCTCATCCAGAAAATATGCGTCTATACACATCTGGTTCAGATAATCCATAAGGCTTCTGCCGGAGAATGATCCGTCTGCATTACTGATCTCAACAAACGATCCGTCATTATTCATAGGAATGCAGCCATGGTAAAGGAGGTTATTGTTGCATATCTTGTACATAGCTCCGTGGGAGTATATAAATCGTATATGCTTATGCAGAAGCGGCGAATGGATGAAGCTCATCTTAAGAGTGTGGATCAGTTCGCCCTCTTCGATAGTCAGATTATAAGGGTGGAGCGGATCAACTGTAGGGAAGTTCCAGTCCTTAAGCTTATATGTTACGCCATCTATTGTAACTGTATGCTTGTCATAGTCGATATTATTAAGAAGGAGCCTGTCTTCCATCTCGTATTCCGGATGCTGCATTATAAGCTGTCCTTCAAGCTTGAACTGTATGATAGAGATAGCCTTACACATCTTGGCAGCAAGCTCGGGCTCTACAGAGTCGTACTTGTTCTCATCAAGCTGATGTATCTTGAAATTATCACAAGGATCATCCGCATATGTATTGGCAGCAAACATAGAAAGAGGACGAAGGTTAATACCATAACCATCCTCAAGTACGTCAAAAGAGTTATAGCTGGTCGCAATCCTAAGCACATTGGCTATGCAGGCTGTATTGCCGCAGGCAGCGCCCATCCAGCTAACGTCATGATTGCCCCACTGGATATCAACGTCGTGGAAATTCATAAGCTCGTTCATGATAACATCGGCATGAGGTCCTCTGTCGAATATATCACCGATTATATGAAGTGAATCTATAGTCAGGTTCTGAATAAGACCGCACAGGGCTGTGATGAACTCATCTCCTGCATCCACGTCTATGATACCGTTTATGATCTCCTGATAATACTGCTTCTTGTCAACATCCTTGGCATCATTGTGCAAGAGCTCATCTATAGCATAGGCATAATCCTCAGGCATCTTCTTACGAACCTTGGACCTTGTATACTTTCTTCCAACACATTTTACTATCTGAACGAGCCTAAATATGGTAATCTTCTGCCACTCAGCATTATCTACGCCCGTCTGTCTGGCATTTGAAATAATTCTATCAGGATAATATATAAGGTTAGCTAGATCCAACTGCTCCTGACTAGATAACATATCTCCAAAGGTCTCTGTGATCTTGGCCCGTATGATACCTGATGAGCTCCTAAGAAGGTGCACGAAGCTCCTATCCTCTCCATGAAGATCTGAGAAAAAATATTCTGTTCCCTTTGGAAGTGCACAGATCGCACGAAGATTGATGATCTCTGCACCAGCCTTTCTTGAATTTGGATATTTCTGGCTTAAAAGCTTAAGATAGTCAAGATCTCGCATAAAAATGTCTCCCCATATAAATGTAAGCGTTTACATAACAATAATACAACTTCTTTAAGTTTGCACGCAAGCACACTTTTACCTGCACATAAAAAGCAGTAGACACGGTACAGCCCCTACCTACTGCTTTTGTGATTTTATAATTTCAGTTATTTATTTTTCAGCTTGCTTTTTCACTTTCTTTAGGCTTAGACGATTTTCTATTGATCCAGTCCTTACCATCAGTAAATCTTGCAACGATGAAGCTAACTACATAATCCCCTGCTGCATTGACCATAGTTGCAGGAGGATCGATGAGATTGCCAAGCGCAAGAGCTATAGGATATGCAATTGCCATCTGATCAGGGAAGAACATAGTTACAAGGACAAGTTCTCCTACTCCGCCGCCTCCCGGGATTCCTGACATAGCTACTGATGAGAACACAGCTATTATGATAGCAAGGACAGCTCTGCCACCGGTAAAGTCCATACCGAATATTCCAAAGAGGAAGGCAACCTTGAGGATTGCAGACATTGATGAGCCATCCATATGCATTGTAGCGCCCATAGGAAGGACTATATCCGTAACATCCTTAGGCACACCGGATTCCTGCGCAACTTCCATATTGGTAGGGATGGTTGCAACAGATGAGCATGTTCCAAATGCTGTAACTGCAGGTCTGAACAGGTGTGAGAACATAACTGATATACCCTTTTTGTCGCCGCCAAACCATGCATACAGAGGGAATGAAACAAACATGTATACGAAACAAAATACATAATAAGTAATAAGCGCTCTTGAATAGTCACCGATAAGGTCAGGTCCGTATGTAGCTACAAGACTTGCAAAGAATCCAAAGAATCCGATAGGTGCATAGTAGGTGATAAGCTTAACGATGCGCATGATAACTTCAGTCATGTTAGAGAAGAACTTGCCTACAATAGACTGTGATCCGCCGCATCCCTGAATTCCAAAGCCAGTAAATACAGATGCTACGATAAGAGGCAGCATCGCTCTTCTTGAAAAAAGAGCTGTGAAGTCTTCAACTGTAAAGAAGTTAATGATCATCTGCGGAATCGAAATAGTATCACCAATCTCACCTTCAGTAAGATCATATGTATGTGTAACGGGCGGGATTACCATCATGACTATATAAAATAAAACTGCAGCAATAAGACCTGTTACAAAGAATGTTGCAATAGTGGTTCCAAGTATCTTGCCTGCCCTTTTAGGACTTTGCATATTACCAATGGCGCTTGATATTGAGAAAAATACCATAGGCACAACTACGCAGAACATAAGGTTTATAAACAGCTTACCTAGTGGTTCAAGAACAGTGGCACCGTTTGATATAGTGCTGCCATCCTCCCCTGTTACAACAGGCCATATCCATCCGACAATGCAGCCTGCAACGATAGCTATCAGCATAGCCATAATGAAACCATAACTTTTTAGAAAATTCTTCCTACCCATAGTCCTCCTTCCGGCTCCAACGAGCCAAGGTCCAACGATTCTAAAAAATAAAAAGGCAGCGCCTTGAGAGTCTATAAGCTCTTCATCGCGCTGCTCTTTAATATTATCTCATTGCTATATATGCGTAGTCAATTACAATACGTATACATTCGCACGTTTTACCATCTAAATGCAAACTGTACCTCTGTTCGTTCCATCCCCTTACAGATCAAGAGATTTTATATCCTGGTCCATGCTGCATCATCTAACTTATAATCTTCTATGGTTAAGTCCCTTTTACCTTGAATATGCACTCATATCATTAGCCCACTTATCTGCTCCTATTATGGACTGGGCAAAAGCTACTGCATTATCAGAACCGCCGGTGTTCATATCCCTGAAGTAGGCATATGCAACTTTTTGATTGCCGCTTGAATCAAGGATTCCGAAGTACAGGTTCTGCGCTATCTCTTCGCCGCTTTCTTCAAGATTTTTGATAAATATACCTTTTATATACTGGTTACGGATAACTCTGTTGTAGGCATAAATGATCCCCGCAGCCTGCGAGTTCTGATCACCGTATACCGCTGAGCTATAGCCGCATTCTGTCAGATATACAGGTCTTACCTGACCTTTATTATTAAGATAAGCTGACTGACACAGATAATCCGTGAGAACTTCTATATTCTCCATTGTAAGCATATCTGTGCCTGCATCATGACTTATAAGTGACCCATAATATGGCGTCATCGGAGTCCAGAATGGTGTCCAGTACAATGGAGTATTGTACGGATGCTGTGCAAGTCCCCAGTTAATGTTACCTTCTGACTTAATATAAGCATTGACATTGTCAAGAACATCTCTTCCATCGTAGAAAGTCGGATCAGAAGTTCTGTTTCTGTCCCACATCTGGTCAATACACATGCAGACATTGGCGTTTTTGTTCTCACTCATGATAGCGTTGTAGCAGATCCTAAGGCTATCAGCATATATCCTTGAGTAGGTTGCAACATCAGTATATGGCAGATAGTTCCATGACAGATACGCATTAACTTCATTGCCTATAACCCAGTTATCGATCTGGCCATGTCCGGTACTTCCGTTATAGCGGTTACTGATATAAGACATCAGAGCTTCAAGCTTCTCAAGACCTCTTTGATCAGCAGTATTGAGCATATAATAAGGACAGGATCCGCCGCCATCCCTTGCCGTAGGATAGACAAACTCCGCATCCTTATAGCCATTTAGAACCACCATCGTTACTGCAAGGCCTTGATTGTTATACTTTTTCATCAGCTCGTCATAGCCTGAGAAGTTACCTGTGATAGACCAGGTCTTGCCATTATAATTCCAGTTGCCGCTGGAAGATTCGCTTATGCTGAACTGGTGGATATTAAAGTTATAGGCAGTCTGCCCTGCATTAAGGCCTCCAAGGTTATTGCCCCAGATCCCCTTTTTGTTAGATTCGTTTTTCCTTGAAGACGTATTGGTTGCCAGAGCTTCCGGGTTAGTTATGTAATGGAAGTTACTAACTATTGTGTAGCTGCCACTATTTAAGGTAGCTATTGCAAACTTGTCATACAGATGCGAGCTTGCAGTTTCCTTATTCAGGGCAAAAGAAAATGTCGCACTAGTACCTGCAGCTGCACTTGCAACAGGAGTCCCCGACGGCGAAACTTCGTACATCTTAAGCGCAAACAAATGGTACAATCCGTCATCGCTTGAAGGTACAGATGACGCAGACGCCTTGACTATTACATTACTTCCTTCAATCTGAGCCGAAGTAATACTTACAGTTCCAGCAGCTCTTGCAGGAAGCTTAGACGGAGCCAGAAATACAAACAAGGCAACAAGTGCCAGAAATATAGCAGAAATCTTTTTCTTTTGATTCATAGATAACCTCTCTTTATACCTGAAAACTCCATATAAAGTCTTAATACCAAACTAAAGCAATGGCTTTAATACCACCTCTTTGAATTGATATTGTAAACAAACATTCAGATATACATATATCGGAGGATCGCACTAATTCCTGAATATTTCTTCTGGCTTTCTTTTGTCAGCTACGAAGTTTAAGTTATATTATTCTATTTACTTTTCTTATTGATGATATATATTCCAAGACTTACAAGCACAAGCGCTATAAGAGTATAGATACTAAGTGCCTCCGCGCCTTCATGAAGGAATATCGCTGATAATATAACTCCCATCACAGGATTTACGAAACCCAGTACTGTAACAGTACTAACAGGATTATATTTAAGGAGTACTCCCCATAATGTATATGCACCGGCAGATATGAATGCCATATAGACAAGAAGCGGTATACTTCCTGCAGACACGATGGTTAGATTCCCGCCCATAAGCTTTCCGACTATGCTCATGACGATCCCGCCTATAAAGAACTGATAGCCTGACAATATTACAGGATTCTCTTTTTGGGAAAAGAGCTTAATAAAACATCCCGCAACAGCACTTGCAAATGCTGCAATAAGCATCGCTCCCTCGCCCTGAATAGAGAATCCTCCTTCAAGGAAGGAGGCGCTACCACCTGTAACGCAGAGAAATACTCCTAAAAAGCCAATCAGCATGCCAGCTGCCTTACGAACAGATAACTTTTCAAATCTGAAAGCATATACTGCTAGAAGGATACTGAAAAAGCTTCCGGCAGCATTAATGATCGAGCCTCTTACACCTGATGTAAAGGCAAGGGCCATATAGAAGAATATATACTGAAGTATCGTCTGAAAGCAGGCTAAGACCAGAATGTATAAAATAGATGATTTCTTAGGGATCAGCACTTTTTTCTGAAGTATACTTCCAAAGACGATAACCATGATACCTGCAATTATAAATCTGGTACCGGCAAAGAGTATCCTCGAGGGTGTATCGCCCGGCGCTATGGCAAATAGATCATATCCTATCTTAATAGCAGGCGAAGCACTCCCCCATAAAGTACAGCAAAAGATTGCTGTAAGGATCACTATAGGAAGTCTCGTCCAGATTGACTTCTTGTTTGAATTTAAATCTTTATTTGTTTTTTTCCCTGATTCTGATGAATCTGACTGACTTACTGTAGATGAAACTACATTAATTGTTATATCATTACCGGTTTTCATTTATTTCCTCGTGTCTTTAATTTTATAGGTGAATTACAGCACAAAAATATTTCACCTAAACTATATTTTTGGTTTAGGTGAAATATTTTGCCGTTCGCTACTTAGTATACCTTTTTACTATATTTTTTACTATATTTTTTACTATTTTTTATATTTATCTCCAGCGTTCTTCGAGATGTTCTCTTTCTTCTGTGGTTTCCCATTTTGGAATGGGAATGCCAATATTAAGCCTTTCACAGCTCTTTATATAATGTTCTATTATTATGAACTCAGCTAAGAAGATCTTCTCTTACAAAGTTGGTCCATGCATGCTGCTCTTTCTTGGGAAGTCCGAACTTCTCTTTGCCAAGAGCTATACTTTTCATAAGAAAAGACATATTTCTTGCAAGAGCTCTCATGTCAAAAAGGCCCTCTGCATCGCCTCTTGCTTCGCCGTCAGCGCCGCCGTGGACACTGTTCCAGTAATAGCTAGAAGCTACAGGCATGCCTGATATAGTAAAGTACTTATTGATCTCATCAAATGTTGCTGACAATCCGCCTCTTCTAGCCACAACTACGCTGGCACCGACTTTCATGGTCCAGTCAAAATGCGAGCTGTAGAAAAGTCTGTCCAGAAATGCTATAAGCGTAGCATTGGCTGAGGCATAGTATACAGGTGAAGCAAATACAACACCGTCAGCCTCTTCAAACAAGTGCACGGATTCATTGACAATATCATCAAATGTGCATCTTCCAAGCTCAGCGCATCTGCCGCATGCGATACATCCTCTTATATCCTTCATACCGATATTAAGGATCTGAGTTTCTATCCCCTCTGCTTCAAATTCTTTTACCATCTCATTTAGAGCAACAGCCACATTGCCCTTAACATGAGGTGAGCCGTTAACAAGTACCACTTTCATAGTCTGCCTAGCCTCCTACTTTCTTATAAATGCTGCATCCTTATCAGGCATGTTATCATCTGATACATACCTCTCAACTGTCATATGAAGATCATATTTATCACGAAGTTCTGCAATAGTCTTCATCATAGGTGATGCATGGTGAGCATCAATAGCTGCCTGATTCTCCCAGCTGTCTATGAGAAGGATAGTCTCAGGATCGTCCATAGAGATATAGTATTCATATCTTAGATTTCCTTTTTCAGCTCTGATAGCAGCAACTGTCCCGCTTCCTATCATTTCTTCTGCAAATTTGGCCGCAGATTCATTCTTGCCTGTATATCTAAGGTTTACAGTAATACTCATGAAAGCACCTCCTTTTGCAAAAAATCGTACAGATTAACTATAACATATATTTAATCCCTAAAAATGTCAAAAAGATTACGCAATCATGAACTTGTTTACATATGCATTCTTGAACATAAAATTCAAGAATGTACCAAATAGGTCAATTTCAAGGTAAAGATATTATCCCACGAAATCCGTAGCCGGTATTGACTTGATAAGATTCTTTCAAGACAACATTATAAATTGCCGACACACTTATAACTGCCATCTTCAAGGACTTTAAGCATAACATCTGCATCTGATGATCTGTCCAGAACTGTTCTTACATTGTACATATCGCTATAGTCAACGAAGTGCTCTGCTTCACTTCTTCCCTTACCACTCATAATCTTCCTGTCTATAAGGCGTGCATGGAGCATATCTGTATCAGCTGTAACACTGATAGTCATGTCTGCATAATCCTTGAGCCTGTTCCAGCCTTCATCTTTAAGCAGTAGATAATTACCTTCAAGTATTACAATATTACTATCTACAATAGTGGCATCTTCCTGCGGATTGTGAGTCATCCTGTTATAATCAGGCCACGAGCATATATCTCCATCTGCTACATGCTTTACTTTATCAAGAAGCTTATCAAGATCGAAGGTCTCCGGTGCACCCTTTACATCTATCATAGGAATCTTATGTCCATCCCTTATGATAGAATGCGTCTTAAGATAATCCTGATACCTATGAAAACCGTCCATACCTATTACCGTCACCGGCGTAAGACCATCTGTATTTTCTGATAAATATTTTAGAAAAGACAAAAGAGTGCTCTTCCCACATCCGGGAGGAGCCGCAAGCATCACAAGTACTCTTTTTTCTTTTTGGTCATACAGATCTTTCATTTTCTCCAGCAAAGGAATAAAGATATTGTCTATATTATCTTCAGAATACGTTGCCTTAACTTCAATTCCATTTATATCAAAAGTAATATTCAAGTCTCACCCTCCAAAATACTCTTTATGAACTATCGCATTCATAATTATCTTTACAAGTTTATGAGTGTACCCGCCACATATAATTCTCTTTGCAAGTATATAAATGTATCTGCCATATTATATGCCATCATGTGACTTATGATAAACTCTTCGCCACAAATTATAACATCAAAAAAGTCCAAGCAGGGAATGCCCACCCGGACTTTTTTACACTGACATATATCAAGCGTCCAACTTGTATTTGATATATAAGTGGAACGCCTGTTTATAAAACGATATTCGAAGCACCAAATCAACTTTATTCGCAGTAACTAACCACTTTATTCGTAGTACTTAAACAACATTATTCACAATACTTAAACAACGTTATTCGCAGTACTTAAGCATTGCTTCCATAACCTCGGGATATGCAAGTGTACCATCGTCGCGGTTTATGAAACCAAATAGTTCTCCGTTTCCTGCAAATGCGCCGTTGTCCCAGATCGTAACAGTCAGACCGCAGGATCTTGCCTTAGCTGTATAATATGCTGCCCAGTCTACTCTATCCTGAAGATTACCATTCTTATCAACTGCTCCGCACTCTCCGATAAGAACCGGAATACCCTGACTTATATACTTTGAGTATATTTTATCCATGAAATAGTCAATATCTTTTCTGCTATCGTATGAACTTGCATCAAAGTTGTCTATTCCGGGGCTTTCAAGAGCAAAGCTATATGGTGTATATGCATGGATAGATAAGATTATCTTATTATCAGCACTGTCAGTAGGAATCACAAATCCATCATTAAGAACTCCGTCAGGACTTGCGCAGTATCCGGGGCACATAAGATAGCGGTTTTCGTTATTACTGCCGGATGCTCTTACAACATCTACAAACTTCTGATTAAGTTCATTGATTATGGCAATAGCCTCTTTACAGTCTTCGTTATTTGGATCAATCCACCATTCATTAGTGTGACCTACAAGTCTGGGCTCATTAAGAGCTTCAAATACAAGCTTATCATCATAATCCTTGAATCTGTCAGCAACCTGTGACCAGATAGACTCAACATACTTAAGAGACTGCTCTTTATGATCCTCGTCAGGATAGAAGCCATTTGCTTCAAGATGATTATCATGATGTATATTGATAATAACATACATATCTTCTTCTATTGCATAGTCTACAACTTCCTGAACGCGGTCAAGCCATGCCTCATTGATCTTAAGATCTTCATCTACATGATTGTGCCAGCTCACAGGGATTCTTACTGTATTAAATCCATTATCATGTATAGCTTTTATATAATCTTTAGTAACTTTGTCATTGCCCCATGCTGTCTCTATAGTAAGATCATCTTTGACACCATTGTCAACAAAAGCATCAAATGTATTTCCAATATTGTAACCAAGCTTCATATCCTGAACGAACTTAAGACCATCATTATCAGGAATATCTTTCTGAGCTATATCTAATTCCGGAATCACAATCTCAGTAGCCATCTCTTCGGTCTCCTTATCTGAATCTAAAGTACTTGCATCTGCATTAACATCACCTGTCAAACTCTCGCTTGTATCATCAGTACTGCCGGCATTATTATCAGCACTATCGCCTGTTTCTGATGCATCTGCATTTGCACTGTCATTAGTAACTTCTCCACCAGCGGCTCCATCATCCACTGATCCATTACCATTATCATTCCCTGATACGCCGCACCCAACAAGTAATAGTGCCAGCAATACGCTAACTACCTTCTTTTTCATAGAATCTCCTTGAACAATATACTATCCATATCATTTTACTTATAAATCTATATTACTAATATATCTATCTGCATTATTTATACTCAAACTTCCAACTTGGGCGACGCCGTGTCTGAGAAGGTTTTGCATGGGCAGACAGAATATGAATCTTTGCTACGTTTTTTAATTGTTTTATAAAATTCATGAGCATGATAGATGAATTTTTTATTCTGCCCGGGGTCCACATGCCCCCGCGAAGCGAGTTTGGACCCCAGAATAAAAGAATTCAGATATCATGCCATGAATTATAAAACAATTAACAACGTGGCAAAGATTCATATTCTGTCTGCCCATGCAAGACCTTCTCAGACACAGCGCCGCCCAAGTTGGAAGTTTACATATAAAACCTATAAAATACATCATATCCATTTTCTAAAAAGAGGCGATGCATCATGCACCGCCTCTTAAGTTTTATACTCTTATACGATTTTAAACAGAAGTTTATTATTAGTATAAAAGCACTTTCTATTTTGAATCAATGATCCAAAATTATTTGTTAGCTTCGTCGATATAAGCCTTCCATGTATCAGCAATTGCTTCTGTAAGAGCTGCAACGTCTGCGTTAGGTCCGATGCTCCATACAAGCTCCTCACCAAGCTTAAGGTTAGGAATCATGTCGTGGTAAGCAACTGTACCGTGCTCAGGCTCAGACATCATTGTGATTGTCTCTGTTACTGCTCTTTCATCGAATACACCCTGACGAGCTGTTGAAAGGAATCCGTTGTAATCTTCGTATCCTTCAGGAGCTTCTGTGTAGAGGTTGTAAGCGAATGCGATCTTCCAAGCTCTGTCTGCATCATAGCATCCAGGAATAGCTGCCGGGTTGTTGCTCCATACGTTTACATAAGTGTCCATCTTAGGTCCCTTAGGGAACATTACGAAACCAACTTCATCTTCCATATCAGCAAGGAATGCACCAGGTCCGCCAGCATACTCATCTTCTACCATGAATGCAGCGTGTCCCTGAACGAACTCTTCCTTGTAGTAATCCCATTCAGCACCTTCTGGATCGTGGTTGTCGAACTTGTTGTACATATCTACGCACCACTCAAGAGCTTCCTGAGTCTCAGGAGCTTCAAGGTTGTATACATACTTACCGTCAGCATCCTTAGCTACATAAGATCCGCCGTTAGAGAATACAGCTTCAGTTGTCATAACACCTTCGTTAAGTGTAAGACCATATACATCATTGACACCATCGTTATCTGTATCTCTCTGACACTTAGCCATAAGCTCTTCGAACTTATCCCATGTCCATGTGCCATCTGCCTGCATATCATAGATGCTTTCAGGATCGATACCTGCTTCTGTAAGAAGTCTCTTGTTGAAGTAAACACCTGTACGAGGCTCAGCGATACCTGCTGACATAGCATAGATGGAATCGCCCTTAGAATACTGCTCGTGGATAAGGTTTGATGTGAACTTATCCTGTGTGAAGTCAAGGCAGTCAAGAGTTGCAAGGTCATACATAAGACCATTGTTCATAGCTGAAACGATAGCTGCATCACCTCTTAAGATGAATACATAGTTATTATCGTCGCCGCCTGTTGTAACATAGTCTACGAAATCCTGAGGTGTTGTTCCCCAATCGGAAATAGCAACCTGCTTAATCTTGAAGTTGTATGTCTCCTGGATCCACTCACGATACTCGTCAAGAGATTCCTCATAGTCGTTTGAAGGCTCAGCCTGCTCTTCTGATGACCACCAGTCACGAACTACGATTTCCATACCGCCAAGGTCGATAGGATCACCATTCTCATCTGTGATAATCTTTGGACCCTCTTCCTCAGCTTCTGTAGCTTCATTTGATGCCTGATCTGTTGTGCCTTCATTAGTTGTTGAATCAGTAGTTGAATCTCCCTGATTTCCTGCATCACCTGAACCGCCACAAGCAACAAGACCTGCTGACATAGCTGTGATTGTTGCTACAGCAATTGCTTTGTTTGCTAACTGCTTTTTCATATTTTTCCTCCTTCATAAGAAAAAATTGTTTTATCGATAACCACTGATAGTGGAAATCTTCCTTCTCAAAAATTGATCCCCTATAAAGTATACCTAAACCAGTAATTAAATACCATAAGTAAACTTTAGATTATATCATTATTTTGGTTTCTTGTGGAGCCTGAACACCAGCCCCCACAAGGTGTACTGTTTACAATCCAGGAGTCAGAATTGTCAAAGACAATTCAAATATCCCAAGAACTGTTTACAGTTCAGGAGTTAAAATTGCCAAAGGCAATTCTAACATCCCACGGATTGTTTACAATCCAGGAGTTAAAATTGCCAAAGGCAATTCTAACATCCCCATTACATCTTAATGCCTGTAGCACTTATACTCTCTACGAAAGCTCTCTGTGCGAAGAGATAGATAACAATAAGTGGCAGAATGATCATAAGTGTACCTGTTGATAAGATACAGTTGGAATAAGCAACTGAGATAGTTGTCTTGATTCCGGATATTCTCTGAATATATGCACCAAGTGAATCAACGATTCTTGCAAGTGATGTACTTACAAGAGGTGTTGTTCCAAGGAACATCTTGGAGTAGAATCCATCAGTCCACTGCCATACAAATGCGAACAGGAAGCAGGATGAAAGGATTGGCTTACTCTGAGGAAGCATGATCCTTGCAAATGTCCTTAGCATGCCGCATCCGTCAACATATGCAGCCTCTTCCATATCACCGGGGATGTTTCTGAAGAACTGTCTTATCATATAGATATAAAGACCATTCTTAAGTCCCATCGCTGTAGCACTCATAAGATAGTATGGAAGCTTGGAACCTCTAAGGTTTATAGTCTCACCTGTTATGAGTTTAATGATTCCAAAAATATCAAAGAATCTGAAGTGCAGATACAGTGAACTTACGATTGTCTGCGGAGGGATGAGGATTACAAGGATTACACAAGCAAACCACATATTCTTAAGCGGGAACTTGAATCTTGCAAAACCATATCCTACAAGTGTACATACAGTAATCTGTAAAAGAGCTATCGTAAATGATATAACGATTGAATTTACAAGAGCCTTAGGATAAGACATTACATCTGATGCCATCTTGTAATTGGCTGTTGTAAAGTGCTCCGGGATATTAGTAACAATCGGGTTATACAGATCCTGCTCTGTCATGAAGCTGACAGAGATCTTATTCAGAATAGGCTGAAGTATAAGGAAGCACATTCCGAACAAAAGGATGAATCTGCAGATACTTACTGCTATCTCTATGATCTTCTTTCTAAGGAGATATCCGCCTGAACGCCTGTTTCTCTCCCAGAATCCGAGCTTTTCGATATTCTTTGCTTTAGTCATAGTAGTAAACCTCCTTAGAGATCAGGAATGATGAGATTCCTATAAATGCCAGGACAACTATGAAGTATACCCAGGACATCGCTGAAGCTCTGCCGTACTGCATCTGATCGATCATTACAGCCTGAATCTTCTTAATAACCTCGTTATCAGATCTCATGCAGAAGTCAACTACTGTATAAATCCAGTTAACAAGGAACATTGAGCTTATCATAGGGAATGTGATCTTCCAAAGACTTTCCCACTTAGTACATCCTTCGATATCAGCTGCTTCATACATACTGCTTGAAATTGTCTGAAGACCTGACAGGAAGATGATGATCTGAATACCTGATGCTATAGCAACATCATAGATATTATCAATAACTTCGAAGACCTTCTCAAAAGCTCTTACACCAACTCCGGAAGTTCTTAAGATCTCTTCCAGAGCTGCTGTGATGCTAACACCGCTTGTTGTATCTTCGATCTGAGCTGCAAGTGTAGCCATAAGCTGGTTATTGGTTTCAAGTCCTAAGATAACACCGGATGAAAGGATAACCGGAAGGAAGAATATTGCACGTACAAGTGCTCTTCCCTTGAACTTCTGATTAAGTATAAGTGCTACGAAGAATGAAAATACTATGATAGCCAGTGAGTAGACGACCATTCTTCCAAGCTCTTCTACAAGAAGTCTTGTATACTCAGGATCAACTCTAAATGCATATTTTAGGTTCTCGAGTTTGTTAAATGTAAGTGTGAAGTTACCGGATCCAAGACTTACTTCAGAAAAGCTCATGTGCAGTGACTGTAAGAGTGGCTTAACCATAAAGGCAAGGAATCCAATAATAAATGGCGATATAAACAAATATCCGGCAATGGCTTTTCTCTTTTGAAGACCCGCCAGTTTATTCTTTTGCTTCTTCATCATTAAATCCTTTCCGCTTATGATCTCACTACCAGATAATCTCTGGCAGGAATTGTCTGACCGTCTGCTGTTACATCTTCAAAATCATAGTTGACATATACCTTGGTTCCATCAGCATAAGTAGTTACAGAAAGTGTACCTGACAGGTTCTGATGATCTACCATTTCCTGATTGAATACATGTCCAAGCTGTTCATTGTATCTTGTGTAGTACTCTACCATTCTGTCGCGCCATGCATCATAGTCTGATCCATAGTACTCTGTGTAAAGTGTCTTCTGAAGTGCGAATGAAGATTCTTTCATAACTGTGAATGAAAGACCTGCACCATACTCTGCGCTATAGAGAAGCTGCTGTACATCATCTCCGCAGATGTTAAGAGGATAACCCGTGTAGTTTACATATCCGTGTATAGCCAGCTGATAGAAAGGAACACATTCATCAAGGATTGTGTAATCATTTCCTCTAAGATCCATATTAGTAACCATGCTTGCATATGGAACTGCATAGTCGTTACCCATATTGACCATAATGTTCTGGCCAGAATCATTAACTGCCTGGAATCTTGCTACCTGAGAATTAAGAACTGATTCTCTGGAGTGAGTATCCTTAACATAATAGTCAGCAGAAAGATCTTTACCGTCATCTTCGAATGATACGCCTGCGCCGTAGCCAGCTGCTGCATTTACAAGATTGTCAGACATCTGTCCGGCAAGTGTTGAATGAAGAAGGTAGAATGTCTTAGCACCTTCTCTCTGAGCATATGTTACAGCACTGTACTGATAGAGCTCTGCTCTTTCCTTGTTGATGAACTTAGCTGCATCTGTGTATGAGAAGAAACCATCGAAGATATTTGAGTTGTACTCATACTGTGTTACACCGTTAAGATACAGGTTAATGTTCTGCTGCTTAGCATAATCACTAAGAGCTGTAAGATCCTTCTTGCCGCCAAGACCGCCTACAAGGTTAACATTCTCAAGGAGCTTCTGGCTTACACCACCATTGCACCAGCCTGACATCTTAACTGACATATTGTTAAAGCCGTTTGCATTAAGATCTTCAAGTATGCCCTGAGCTTCTGCATATGTTGTAAGAGGAAGAGGCCTTGATACAGGAACACCGACAATCTGCTTAACCTTGTCAACTGCACCTACGATCTCAACTTCTACAGGAGCTTCTGCATCAGTGTTAAGTGCCATGTAATCTCCATATTTATTCTTGAGATAAGAGCCATAACCCTTAGCCATATCTACATAGCTGCCTGAATCTACGAATTTGTATCTCTGAGACAGATTCTCATCAGGAAGTTCTTCGAGATATTTGTAGATCTCAGAGTTAGCGATATCTGCAACTTCATACTGCTCTCTCTGACAGATGCTGTATACAGCATTTACATAGTTATAATTGTTGTTCTTGCCGGATATATCAGCCTGAACGGAAGCATATGACTTACCATCTTCAAGCATACAGATGAATGAATCATCACCCTGAGATATTCCGTATACACCAAATGATGCTCTTGTGTTATGAACCAGGGCCTTACGTGAAAGGCACATATCCCATCCATAAACGTTTGCATAATAACTGTTCTGTGAAGTCTTACCATTATTGAAGTTGATGATAGCACCACCGCCTTCAGGAACCATCATGAATCCCTGATCATCTTTGCCACCTGCTCCAAAATATGGAAGAACTGAAAGTGTGTAGATCGGATAATCTGATTTGTACTCAAGCTCTTTAAGAGGAACCTCTACAACAAGCTCATCGCCTTCAAGTCTGTAGATAACATTTACATTGAAGATAGGTTTGTCATTGACTGTCTCTGAAAGATCGAGTTCTTTGTCAGCAAGATACTGTTCATATGTGTATCCGGCTTCTTCAAAATACTTCTGAATTGTCTTTTTAACATTATCCTTAGTACCGGGACGAAGAACATATATAACATTTGTCTCTAATATAGGATAGTTAGCAAGAAGTTCTTCTTTATTATCCTTTTTACCAAGATCATTAATATCATACTTTTTGTAATACTCGCCTATGATATTAAGACCTTCCTTGGTCATAGCTCCGGTCCACTTCTCATAATCCTCTGCTGTACATACCGGAGGAATTACGAATTCTTTCTGAACCTGTCCAAGTGAATATTTAACTTCAATCTGGTCTTCACCGGGGATTACTTCATAGATTTTATTCTTTACAGAATAGTTGAATGAATCATATGTGGTTTCAAGACCTGCCTCTGTGTTAAAAGACATAACAAGAGTTGACTGAAGTTTTGCCTTCTCCTCAGGAAGTGCGATGGGATCATCTTCACTTCCATCAGGGCATGATTTCCATACTTTACCGCTTGACTTTACAAGCAGTTCGAACTGTGTGGTCTCAGGATCCATAGTAAGCTTTAATGAATCATTTTCGATAACCACAGGTCCTTCGATTTCCGTATACGCGTTTGGTTCGATAATCTCAGGTGGGACTTCCGCATTCTGATAAGTAACGACCGCAAATACAATTGCTCCGATTATAGCCAGGAATATCACAGGAGCAATCATACTCTTGAGAGTTTCTTTTATAGCGTTTCGTCTCTCTACCTGTCTTTCTGTCAATTCTTTTTTCATATAAGCTCCCATTACAACCTAAATAGAAATTCTCTACCTAAAGAGATAAAGTAAGCGACACCCTGTGAGATCATACTGAAGAATATCATTAAGATAAAGATCATTACCAGCATCGCAAAAAGTGTAAATACTGTGAATAAAATGTTCTTACCAAATGAAAACTCATGTATCTGTCCCATGGCTGTTACTATCAGTATTCCTGCGTAGACAAGTGTGAGTCCGCTAAGTACTGTATAGAACTCCTGCTCATCTACTGTTACATAATTACTGAAGATCATCAGAGGAAGCTGTACAAGCGGATAAGGAGTAAGGCCGTAACATGTTGCCATGTATACCTGGCCAAGTCTTCCTTTACCATCAAATAGTGTTGTAAGTCCCCAGTTACCAATAACCCACAATGCAAGTGGGAAAAGAATACTTGCAATGTATAAGAAAATATTTAAGTCTTCCCAGTAAACCGTTAAGAATATAAAGCTTGTGAAGCGAAGCTTCAAAACACGAATCAAAACTGTTGCAAATAGAATCGTGTTGGCTGCAGCCATTGTTCCTCGTTTTTCATGAGTGAGATCCCAGAAACCATCAAGAGGATGTGACATGCAGTACAAGGCAAACTTTAACGAATCCAGGTATTTAGTCCTTTTATCCTTTTGTGTTAAAACTTGAAGCATATCATCCTCCGTTACGTTTCATATCATCAATTTCAGCCTTTTCTATTTCCCACTTGATCTTCTTGTATCTCTCAATGCCAAGCGGAATGAGGAATATAGCCAAGATAACAATAACTATTATTACGATATGATCTTCTACCCATTGTTTTCTGTACTGTTTATAAGCTTTGGAGTAGTTATCTGCGTCATACTTAAGTTCGAAATAATCCATCGCACCCTTGTAATCTTTCTGACGAAGAAGTGCTCTACCAATTCCTATATAAGCAAGATCATAGTTGCCATCAAGTGCCATAACCTGGCGCCATGACTGCTCTGACTCTTCATAAAAGCCCTTATCGAACTGATCGATAGCTTCGTAGATCTGTTGACCGAACTCAGTAGGTGTGAAAAGAGTGATAGCACAGTCAAGTTCATCAAGTACGAACAGATCGTAGTCCATATGATCGATAGCAGAAGGTCTTCTGAAGTAACCATCCATGTTACCGTTACCACCAAATGCGATCACCATGTTGCCCTGATCATCATAAGCAAAGAGTCTGCCTCTGTTCTTATCAAGGCATACATAGATATCATTATCAAAGCAGGTAACATCTGTAAAATAGGATGCGCCTTCATAACCACCGCCGTTACCCATGTAGAGGTCACCTATAACAGGCCATTCACCGTTTCTTACAAGGATGTCATTACCCATAAGGTTAAGCTTTCTGATAACATCTACGCTTCCGCTCTTGATTTCTTCTGCTTCACCGGAACCTGTAACAGCATATATGAATCCTTCATGATCCATATAGAGGTTATCATACTGAGTAGGTACGAAGTTCTGCATGAGAGCTCTCTGCTCCTGTGTTGCGAACTTCTTCCAGATATAATCTGTCCAGTTGTAGGTAACAGGTGTAGCTCCTACGAAACCGGCAAATGTTCCATCTGATTCATACTTGACAAGACCCTTGTTGATACCTGATGCTACACAGTAAACACGCTCTGCGGAGTCAACGGATACCTTTGTAGGCTGGAATACAAGTGCCGGATCAAGTGTTTTATCATTGGGCTTATTGAATTCCATTATGTAGTTAAGGTCTTTATCAAGCTTTAAGATTCTGGCATTACCGCTATCAGCGATAAAGAAATTGCCATCATCTGACACCTGAACATCTGTAGGTGCTGCAAAAGTGCTGTTGTCAGCGCCTTTAAACGAATCGATTATCCTCTCAACTTCAAGTGTCTGAGGTGTAGGTCTGTTAAGCTCTATGATCCTGTTATTACCTGTATCACATACATACAGCTTATTGCCTACTACTGTAAGTCCCTGTGGAGATTTGAGCTTTACATCAAGTCCAAGTTCTGATGATGTAAAAACCTTGCTACAGGTATATGCATTAGGTGCATCCTGTACATCTCCCCAATAGTCATAAATATATGAGTAGCTTCTCTCGGCAGCTACTGCTGATAGCGGAGCAAGAACTGCTACCGCTACCGCACATGCCCCGGCGAGGATTCTCTTAATTGTCGCTTTTTTCATGTCCCCTCCTTAATCCTTCAAACCAGAACTAGCCATTGTTTCAAGAATCTGGCTTTCTGAAAGAACGAATATAATGATAGGTACAATCATTACAACAACGAGAACCGCTGCACCCTGACCTGTTCTTGCAATACCACCTGCCTGAATCTGCTGAAGTGCATATACAAGTGTCTTACGCTCTTCTGAGTAGATATATGTAGATGCTCTGTTGTTCCAAAGACCCTGCACTGAGAAGATGATAAGTGTCATCCATGCAGGCTTAACATTAGGCATTACAATTGTCCAGAATACTCTCCACTCATTGGCACCGTCGATCTTGGCAGCTTCAATAAGTGATGTAGGAAGACCTTCCATGAACTGCTTCATAAGGAAGAGTCCCATAGGTGATGCGAACGCAGGAATTATGATTGCCCAATATGTATCAATCCATCCAAGCTTGTTCAAGATCAGGTAGTTAGGAATCTGTGTAACATAACCTGTGAACATCATCGCAACTGTTATAATCTTGAAGAATGTCTGTCCACCCGGGAAATCATACTTAGCAAGTACGAAAGCTGCCATAGAAGCTATGATCAGATGTCCAAATGTACCTGCAAATGTGATCCATACAGTATTGAACAGATATCTTGAGAATGTAACCCAGCTCTTACCCATTGTTACAAACAGATCCGAGAAGTTATCCAATGTCGGATTCTGAGGGAATATACGCGGCGGGAACTTAAAGAGTTCATCCAGAGGCTTTAAAGCACTGCTGACCGCATATATGATTGGGAAAGCCATTACTATTGCTATAAATAATAAAAACAGATATAAGAATATGTCGCCGATAATGGAACGGTTAGGCTTCCTTCTTTTCACTAAGGGCTTACGATATTCTTTTTCTTTTACGACTTTTTCCTTTTTCTTCATTTTACGTACCAACTCTTCTCAACAGATTTTGAATTAACTTGTTACAAAGGATCATCATAAGGAACAGAATTGTTGCTATTGCACACGCATAACCCATTTCAAATCTCTGTGAACCATAGTCTATAAGGTGAGTAACGATTGTGCTGGCTGCATAGTCAGTACTTGGGTTACCACAAAGGGCCATAGTTACATCAGCTACGCCGAATGCCTGAGTGATACTCATAACGGCACCGAACATAAGCATTGGTTTCATGTTAGGAAGTGTGATGTACCACAGTTCCTGCCATCTGTTCTTAACGCCATCCATGTAACCTGCTTCAAACTGTGCCTTATCGACACCCTGAAGACCTGCTACGAAGGAAAGGAAGCCTGTTCCCAAACTCATCCACAGGATAACCAGCATACATATAGGAAGCATATACTGTGGATTTACGAACCAAAGAATAGGTGAATCAATTATTCCAAGGTTAATAAGTGCTGCGTTAACGTATCCATATGCATCTCCTCTGAAGAATACAGAGAAGATTACATAACAGTTACCTGCTATAGATGGTGCATAGAATACGATAACCGCAATGGATCTGACCCATCTTGGAAGCTCATTGATAAGCCATGCAAAAAGGAATGACATGATATATCCAAGAGGTCCTGTGATAACCGCTATCATAAGCGTATTCTTGACACTGGTAAGGAAGACATCATCCTCAAGTATCAAGGATACATAGTTCTGCAATCCCAAAAACCTCGGTGGCTGCAATATATTGTAGTAAGTAAAACTAAAATATATTGAAGCTACAACCGGGAAGACAAAAAACATTGCGAAAAGAATTGCATATGGTGCAAGGAATGCGTAGCACATCTTGGATACTTTGGCCTTTTTGACCATTATCTGGGCTTCACGCTTCCTCAGCTTAATATACTTACTGAAAAAATCTTTCATACCTTCTTCTCTCATTCCCCATAAACCGGCAGACCAAATTCTTTTCTCTTCTTGGTTAACTCATCATCAATCTTGATGGAGTAGTCGATTATGGTTTCTCGTGAATCTACCTTTTCATTAAATACTTTACGTATTGCATTGGATAAATGTCTTCCTGTGTAATATCCACCAGGAACTTCTCTGATACCTACTGTCTGATCCCACTGAGCATTGAGTACTTCGATATCATCTGAACTCCATGACAGATTGGAAAATGCTACTCTGTTAGCTGTTGCATATCTTGCAGATGCACCCAGAAGAGCTTCTATCTCACGACCGAATGTAACCTGAGTTTCAGGCTTAGCCCACCACTTCATGAATTCCCATGAGTTCTGGCGAAGCTGTTCATCTTCAGTCTTGATCATCATAGTTGCCGCACCTGATATAAAGTCTGAGCGGTCAATATAAGTAGTACCATCTTCATTTGTACGAACAGTTCCAGGAATGAGTGTAAAGTCCCAAAGACCTCTTATCTCAGGAGCTGAAACCATCAGAGTGTTGTAAGTTGAGTATGGTGCAATACCAATTGGCATCTCACCGGAACGGAACTGTGAAACAAAGTCATAAACTGTAGGTATGCCATAATCATTGAAATACCTTACATAATCTTCAAAAGCTCTGATTCCAGCTTCTGTATCAACTGTTGTCTTATTACCGGCTTCGTTATATACATCTCCTCCATACTGGAAAAGAAGTGAAAAGTACATAGACAGATCGGCTGATGCTGACATAATACTTGTTGATGCCTGAGCAGATGAAGATGAACCTGCTGCACTAGGTATACCAACTGAAAGGTTTTTACCCTGAATAGTAGGCATTTCTGCAATGAGCTCGTCCCATGTATCCGGAATTTTAAGACCAAGTTCTTCCATAACGTCTTTTCTATAGAACATTACGTTGAAGGTCTGTGTCTCAGGAACACCATAGATATGTCCGTCAAGACTTATCTGTTCATATGAGCTTTCAGAATAGTTAGCAAGAACTTCCTGATAATCAGGGAACTGAGTGATATCTTCTGCAGATCCACGAAGTGCATAGTTTACAGGCTGATCAGCACCTATTGAAAGAACTACATTAGGTCCTCTTCCTGCTATTACGGCACTTTGAAGCGCGCCTGCATCAACGATCTCTACATTAACTTTGATTCCTGTATTTGTAGTAAAGTCTTCATCGATCATGGACTTAAGGATTGTACCCTGATCTCTACCAGTAAGAACCCAAACCTTAACTACATCTTCGTCATCGCCATATACATCACCGACAGCGTTGTAATCAACAAGGAAAGAAGCTATGAATGACTTGATCTCATGTCCGATCTTGTCAAGAGCGCTTTCCGTATCCTTCTTAGGCGCAGTTCCTGCTGCTGTTACTTCGATATAATCGATGTCCAGCTTGGTCATACTAAGATTAAGAGTTGATGTACCAAGAGCTGTAATATTATCTTTGAATGTACCAAATTCTGTAGTTATCTTATTGGGCTGCTTGCAGAATCTTTCAAGCTGCTGTGCAAGAGTCTGAGCTGTTGCAATTGAGTCGCCCTTCTGACCTGAATAGTCAACCATGTCATCAACTATCTTATAAAGTCTCTTAGACTCAAGATCCATAGCTTCCATAACTTCAGGATATGTTGTCTCGATATGATAGTCTCTGTACTGGTCAGGTGAAGCTCCTGTATAAACGAGAATCTTACGATACATCTGATTCAGTCTGTATGTTGAATCTTCAATCTCTTCAAGGATAGTACCAAGCCCTCCAAGTGAAGCTTCAAGTCTGATTGTGTGTGTACCCTTTGTAAGATAGAAATTATAAGGATTACCATTCTCATCAGAGAGTGTTATAAGATCCCAGTTGTTTGCATAAGGGAAGGAGATCTCTTCTACTTCTTTGAATGGAATCTCTCCATCGATATAGAGAGTTCTATTAGAAACATTACCTCTTGAATAGTTCTGTCTTCCTTTTACAGTGAGGTTATAAAAACCATCCTCTTCAACTGTTACATCCCATTCAATCCACTGTCCGTTTGTGCTCCATGCTTCTCCACCAACATAGTTAAGAACTGTATGCATAAGTGACATTGGCTGAGTGGATGGTGAAGATCTGTCATACTTAGCATAAAGTGATGACTCTGATCTTCTTGCTGATTCTTCGCCCTGAACAACCTGTGTATAACCATCTTTCTGGTTGGCACTGTTATCAGAGTTAGCAGCAGTGTACTCTTCGTATGTTGCAAGTTCGAATACACTTGTGAACTTCAGGCTCTTGATTGCCATCGGCTCATTGACTGCTTCAAGTGTTACTTCGTTCTCGCCTTTGTTAAGGAAGAACTTGTATGGTTCTGAGATGTAACCAAGCTTATCTCTGAAATAAGCATTCTGCCAGCAGTACTCTTCAGCCTGTCTTGGTCTTATTTCATTGCCCTGGTTATCAACTCTCTTCTCTCCACCATCAACCCATACTCTTGAAAAAGAAATATTGATGGCATCATCGAACGGAAGTTCTCCGTTGATGTATACTGCTCTTTCAGCAGCAACACCTCTTGACTCTGGGAGATAATACTCAAGGTATAGATTATAAAAACCTTCTTCCGGAGCATTAACTTTAAAGGTTACTTTTGAATCAAGTTCTGTATACAGAACATTGCTTTCGCCTTCATAGCTTGTCTCGAACTTGACATCGCCTTCAGCATCATATGTGGAAAGATCAATATCAATGTCCTTGTCGGAATTCTTGGCTCCCTCATGTTCAAGAAGGTATCCGGTATAGCCGCCTGTACGTTCCATACCTTCAACTTCTTTGGTGAGGTCTACCCCTTCGTACTTGTCCCTAAAGTTTTCGACCCTTTTTGTCAGAAACAATGCAGCGATGCCTATTACTGCCAGAACCGCTACAGCCCCGATTGCCAGGCCTTTTTTCCAACTTTTCATATACCTATCTCCTGCATTAGATTTCATAATTTAATTATACGTTTCGCAAGTTTCGTAAACTTCCTATATATTGCGACTACTTGTTCACCAATTGCTATTCTTTGCTATCATCCACAATTGTGCATAGTTTTAGGCGCTTTGTATTGGTTATTTTGACCAATTATTTTTCAATTATTGCTTTAGGACCAAGAAAGCCTTTGTGCCATTTGCTCTTCACATTCTTAACAAGAATTCTCTGAAGAACTATACCTTCATCAATGAAATCTATATTCAGACTGCCTTTTCCGGCTTTGCAATTAAGAACAAGGCTTTCTTTGTGCTCTCCTGCAAATATATCTTTTGACCAAAGGTAGTTGGAATTATCACCTCCAACAAAATCCTTACCTATAAGATTAAGCTCATGTCTTTCGCCGTTCCAGGTAACTGCGATTCTCAGGCTATTGTCCTTGGTGATAGGATTAGATGGAGCAATGATAAAGGTAAATTCATACTCGCCTTCTTCTATAGTATTTATAGAATAAGTAACATCTGTATTATCACCCTTTCTTCTTCCAAGTGCTTTGACACCGCTCCTGTACTTGCCTATAGGACTTATTACCTTAAGATCTCTATCCTTATCATCACTGATACTCTCATATTCATCAGCTTCGATAACGAGTCCTACCGAGTCTCCGGTATTAGCAGGCTCTCTTACTTCTGCAAATACTGTCGGATAATCAAAAGCATTGATAAATCTCACCCATTCATCCGGAACAACTGGAACCATGTGCTCTTTGGAGATCTCCTCGCCATAGCATGCAGCAAGGACTACAAGTGTTACCTTCTTATTGCCGGAGCTTACAAGAATGCTTCCGCTTATATAATAAGTATTGTTTCTCCTTACGATGTTAACCTTCTTACCGTTTCTATCAAAAACTTCTTTATTAATAGTAGTTTTTTCGCTGTTATCGGTATTCTTATCATCAGCATCTATAATAGAAGAAACATCTCCGATCAGCTCAACGATCTTGTCTCTATCTATTGTTACAGTGATCTCTTTCTCGCTTATGATCTCATCAATTTGTTCAAATGGAGGGATCTTGCCTTCTGTTTCGCTAAGACTGATCCAGTCATCACCTGATTCAATCTTATAATCAACATCTACGTTGCCGCCATTTTCGATAAGGAAAGTCTGGGAGCTTACTTCAGGTTTTATATATTCATATAAGAAGAGATTCTTTCTGGTCCAATCTCCGCCCATAGAATACTGACCTGTAAGAGGAACGGTAACTATCATCCTGTGTTTATCTGCAGGCCATATATATGATCTTACAGGATACATATTCTCTTCTTCATTCCAGAATCTAAAGCCTGTATGCTGTGAGAGCATCATTCCATCCCACTTGCCGCTTTCGATAGAATGATATGTGCTGATGAGATTCTTCTCAATCCTATGGCACTTCTCAACTTCCTCTGCATAGAAGTTGGCTGTGACTCTTCCCTGAGCCGCACATACTCTGTTCTTTTCTGCTGCAATCATCATCTCATAATGATTAGCTATTACTCTTGCAGGGAAAACTACAAGTTCAAACAAAGCAGAGTCAATCTCTTTTAGCCTGTTACTTAAGATGAACATCTCAAGTTCGTCGCAGCTTCGTCTTATATTCTTGGCTTTAGCATATATGCGATCAGCTTCACCATAGTTAAAGTTGTGAAGTGTTCCTGGATACAGACTTTCAGGCTTTCTGATGCTGCTAAGATATGTATATTCATCAAGAAGCTCTTTGAGTCTTCCAAGTTCTGAATCAGGAAGGAAGTTCTTAAACTGCTGATTTACAAAATAATCAAGGAATCTAAGATATGGCTTCTCAGAATGGATACTCCACTTCTCATAGTCATATGCAAGTTCGAAGAAATATGTAAGAGGGAATTCCTGAGGCTTAAGATCTCCAACATTAACGATCCAGATATCTCTTACTCCCTTGTCATATGCTTCACTCATCTGCTCACATACTTTTGGTATATATGTGCTGTTAACCCATTCATAAGAAACCGGGTCTCCGTGATAATCAAAATGATAGTACATTCCGAATCCGCCGTTGTGTTCTTCGCCGTATTCAGGAAGTCTTCTCATATTGCCCTGATTGTCTTCACACAGCATAAGTGTTACGCCATCAAGACCATCCCAGCTTCTAAGACCCTCTGTATTCTCATCTCCGAAGTAGTACTTCTCTACTTCCTTATATATAGCAAGCATCATAGGAACATTCTGTGCTTTGTCACCATATACTTCTTGTATGAGATCTCTTTGAGTCAGTATAACTTCCTTAAGGTAGTCGATGTTCTCTTTAAGAGTTGCTTCTCTTCCAAGAACCTCGCTATCTCTCTCACCTCTCATACCTACTGTGATGATATTTTCAAAAGGCGCATTTCTCTTAAGACCATCTCTCCAATAATTGGTAAGACCTTCCTTGTTCTTGTCAAAATTCCAGGCATTGCCGTATTTAGAATCTTCACCTCTTACAAGATCCCACTCTTCAGAATGTCTTGAGCAAGGCTCATGGTGAGAGTTACTCATTACGATTCCGTATTCATCTGCAAGTTCTGCACTTGCAAGACCAGGGCCATCAAGTGAGAAGTTTGATGTCCACATTGCAGGCCAGAGATAGTTGCCCTTAAGACGGAGGATAAGCTCGAAGACATTGTCGTACATCTTAGCTGTAAATCCGCCATAATGCTTCATGGTCCAGTTACCAAAAGACGGCCACTCATCATTGATGAAAAGACCTCTATACTTAACAGAAGGCTGTCTTGAGATGAGTGTATCTTCATCTGTTATAGTAACTTCGTCCTTCTTAGCTGGTCTTACATCTGCAAAGTTGACCCAGGGTGACACTCCCAGAAGCTCAGACAGGTGGAACAGACCGTAAATAGCACCTCTTTTGTCACTTCCTACTATTACAAGGATAGGCTCTTCAACACCGGGAAGCGTCTTAAGAAGAAATGCATAAGCCTCTCTTCTTCCACGCAGAGTTTCAAGTTCGTCCCCTGTAAGAGGGAAGGAATTGTCGCCATCAAGTGTTGCAACATATATACCTTTTATATCTTTACTATCAGAATCAGTACATATATCTTCAAAGGACTCAACTAAAAGCTCCTCAGGAGTTATACCTAAAACCTTGTTGATATCCTCTGATACCTTGCCGATAACACGGCGTACGCCTTTACAAGTTCCTGCCTGATAATAAAAAACCAGTCTGTTTTTGTTCTTAATAATGTAATTCATTCTAAACCTCATTTATTGTATTAATCTCATAACAAAGGCATATTGCAGATGGTCTGATAACAGATAAGATATGTGCCCCGTATATCAGGCCTCATATCTAAAGTCTGTAAATAATGCGCTGTTTGTAAGATCGCTTCCTGTATTATCTGAAGCATACATTCCTACTGTACATCCTACAAATCCGCCTGCTACCTCAGTTGAAAGGGCTCTTATGTCTACTTCATCAAACATAACTTCCTTATCGCCTTCAACTATTCCAGCCTGGCCCTTAAGTCCATCGCCCTTTATTACAAATGTGACAGATCCGTCCTTAACTTCTGTCTGACCTATGATCTTGTCAGCGCCGTCTTGTCTAAGCAGAGCAGATGCCTTATTTTTGCTGACTTCTACTCTTAAAGAGAAGCCTTCATTCTGCATAAGCACAAGGCCTTTTGTAAGATTATCTGACTCTGTAGTGTTAACTGTTGCATATGCCTTAAAAGCATGATTCTGAACTCTTAAGCCAAGATATGAAGGATTGGACTCCTGTGTAACAGGAAGCTTTGAAGCCTTCATGACAAGACCTTCTTTAGAAAGAGTGTATCTTCCTTCCTGTTCATTTCTTAATGTAACAAATTCAGGTCCTATCTTGTCCATGGAAGAGAATCTGTAGTCTCTGTTATTTTTGACATCATCATCCCACTTAACTTCTTCAAGACCGGTATCTACTGTCTGTGTAAGCTTGGCTATTCCGGGATTTACAACCGGCCAGCCGTCTTCCCAGGTCACCTTGGCAAGGAAGGTTTCTCTACCTATAGTTGTGTAGCCTTCAGTACGCCTTACACCCAGCATTACCATGAACCACTCTCCATCAGGAGTTTCTACAAGATCAGCATGGCCTACATACTGGATAGGATACTTTTTACCCATATCCCTGTGAGTGATAATGGGGTTATTCATATTATTTTCATAAGGTCCGAAAAGAGATTTACTTCTGCAGATTGCTTCGCAGTGGTTAGGTCCTGTGCCGCCTTCTGCGTGCATGATGTAGTAATAATCGTCCTTCTTGTAAAGGTGAGGTCCTTCAGGCCAGATGATATTCTTCATAGAGCCGTTCCATACATCTACTTTGTCCCCGCAGAACTGGAAAGTCTCAGTATCCAGCTCACCGATATAGATGTGGTAATTGCCGCTGTATCTCTCTCCTTCCGGATTGGGATGAGTTCCGATATAGTAGCACTTTCCGTCCTCATCAAAGAAGATACTCGGGTCTATTCCGTCAGCACCCTTAATGTATACAGGCTCAGACCAGGGGCCGTTTATATCATCTGCTGTTACGATGAAATTACCTCCATGTGAGATATTGGTGCATACAACATAGAATCTTCCCTCATGATACCTTATGGTAGGAGCGAAAAGTCCCTGTGAAAGTCTGGTATTCTCAAGCGGAAGAGACTTATCATCACACAGCACATTACCGATCTGATGCCAATTGGCAAGATCTTTGCTGTGCATTATCGGAAGACCGGGAAAATACGCAAAAGATGAATTCAGAATGTAATAATCATCCCCCGCCCTGACGATAGATGGATCAGGATAAAAGCCCGAAAGAATCGGGTTTGTTGCAACTGCTTTCATAATAATTCCTCTCTTTTAGAAATAAGCAAATCACCTTTTTGCCCAAAAATGTAATATATAAAGGCTTATTTTTGTGCAGATGATTTATCAATTATTGCTATTTTTAGCCAAAACAGCTATTTTTCTAGCTTTATCAATAATTATAAATTCCATGATAAGTCTTAACTTGCCAGATATTGCGCTATCGTATTCAGAATTTGCTTACTTTAAAAAGCAATTATTTTATTGATATTTCGCGTCAAAAGTGTCATAGTTTTTCTTATAAAATACAATAATTTTTCCTGTATTTTTTTTATATTTTGCATGGTAATATTTTTTGTGACCGATAAATCGCAAATTTTAAGCAGGCATTTTTTGCTATTTTTTAGGGTTAGAGGGGGATTTTAATGGTTTTGGCAGCTCAAAAGTTAAATTCCGGAATTAACATAATCAATAAAGATTTTGCAGGCACCAGAAAACTTAAACAGAATCAGGAAATAGTTCAATATCTTAACGATTCAACACTCCGGATCTGGTACAATGACCAGGATGAGGATTACGAAACTCACTGGCACAATGCAATTGAGATCATCATGCCCGTTGAAGAGTGGTATGAAGTTACTATCTCTGAAGAAAAATTCCATATAACTCCGGGAGAGATCCTTATCATCCCGTCCAGTTCTCTTCATTCATTGCATGCACCAAGCAAAGGAGCTCGTTTTATATTCCTTTTCGATCTTCACTTCCTTGAAAAGCTTAGCGGATTCACATCCATAAGCACTATCCTTGGAAAGCCTATTGTGATCAAAAAAGAGACCTTCCTGCCTGTCTATGATGATATCTATGACCTTCTCATCCAGATGAGAACAGAATACTTCTCAGACAGTGATTTTGCAGATATCATGATATACTCTCATCTTCTGGAGCTCTTCTCCCTTATTGGAAGATACAGGATCTCCGAGATGAAGCTGTCCAATACCAGGATCTATAAGCAGAAAGAATACATCGATAAATTCAATGAAGTACTTGAATATATTGATGAGCATTATATGGAGAATCTGTGCCTTGAGTCAATTGCTTATAAGGCAGGATTTAGTAAGTTCCACTTCTCAAGACTATTCAAACAGTATACTAATTTTACTTTTAACGAATATCTTACTCACAGAAGGATCAAGGCAGCATCTGATCTTCTGGCAATGCCTGATCTGTCTATCACGGAAGTATCTCTTGCTGTAGGATTTGCCAGCATCTCAACTTTTAACAGGATATTCAGGCAGGTCAACAAGTGTACACCAAGTGAATACAGAAGAAAGCACAATCCGCTTCATAGATTATAATCGAGTAGGAGGGAGATTTAATCAATCTCCCGACCTCTCACACCACCGTACGTACGGTTCCGTATACGGCGGTTCAATCAACTTAACAAGTAACGCACCTATCGGTGTAGTAATCTAACATTGAGACTAATCCAAATGAGGTTAGTCTCTTTGTGCTTATAGCTTTCTGTACCCAGCCATTGTGTGCAAGTCTAGCATATCTGTCGCCATTGTAAGCGATTTTAAAAGCCGCCCATCTTGGCACATTAAGCTTCATCAAGTTCTTTGCCCTGTTCTTTGGAGTTTTCCAGTGCTTCCAAATACACATGCGAAGCCTGAATCTTATA
>NZ_FOER01000030.1:0-51889 GCF_900110805.1 Butyrivibrio sp. TB
TAGCAATAATGCTGAACGACTAAATGTGGAAGGAGTAATCCGTCATACCACAGGGCAGTTACAAGCCCATTACCTTTAGGTGATGGGTAGTTGACGAAAAACGTATGAAAGAAGGGTGCTATGGAAGATATATCTAGAGGGAAAAATACAGAGCTAAATATTCCGGATAAAAAAGACCATATAATATACGAAGACGACAATATAATAGTCTGTGTTAAGAGCGCAGGAACTGCGACGCAATCAGCGGATCTTCGCAGTAAAGATTTGGTATCTCTTATAAAGACCCATCTTGTAAGACAGGCAAGAAAGAATAAAGTCAGACTAACCGGCGAGCCTTATGTAGGCCTTATTCACAGATTGGATCAGCCGGTTGAAGGCATCCTTGTTATTGCCAAAGACAAGGAATCTGCTGCGAACCTCTCAAAGCAGGTTACAGATAACCGGATAGATAAGCGCTACCTTGCTGTAGTAGAGGGAATTCCTAATGATGACAAGATTCATTTAAAAAAAGAAGTATCTAAAGACGGAACTATCTATATAGAAGATGAGATCATAAAAAAATCCGATGGAAATGCAAGAATCGTAACAGGACTACCCGCAGATGAACTAAAGACATTAGGAAATCCTGAAGATAAAAAAATCTCAAAACTAGAATATAAAATAATAAGCTCGAATAATAATAGATCCCTTATCGAAGTGCACCTCTTAACCGGCCGCTTCCACCAGATAAGAGCCACCATGGCATACCTAGGCTGCCCCATAGTAGGCGATACAAGATACGGCGCGCCGCCCATCCCCCCGGATAGTGCCCACCTCTCACCCAAAGCCATAGCTCTCTGCAGCCATAAACTTTCATTCAAGCACCCGGTAACCGGCCAAACTATGTCATTTAGTATTGAACCATCTGAGGCAATATTTTCAGAATAATTAAGAGTAACCGACTTGCTGTTGCAGTATAATCGAAGCCTCACAAGGAGAGGGCAGAACATATATAATCGCCTCGCTTTTAACCATTTTATAAAATTCATGAGCGTGATAGATGGAGCTTTATATTCTGCATAGGGGCTGCATGTCTGAGCGAAGCGAGTTTCAGCCCCTAGAATATAAAGCTTCAGATATCATGCCATGAATTTATAAAATGGTTAAAGCGAGGCGATTATATATGTGCTGCCCTCTCCTTGTGAGGCTTCGATTATACGTCCTCCACTCTAGATCACAGCATTCCGTATGCGACCTGTCTTAGGAGCCTTGTGGGTCCCATGGAACCCGCATCCGCAAGCTGGATGTAGTACTGGAACATGAAGTCATTGGACGGATCCAGAGTCATATACGTTCCAAGCCATCCATCCCATCCAAACTCACCCACAGGAGCATTCGTCTGGTAGGCAGCAGGATCAAGAAGAACACGATTGAAGTTACCGTATCCGTAACCCTGAAGACTATCCCACTGAGTAGTCTTGATCTGCTCAGGAGTCAGCTGATTTGTGCGCATGAAGCGAACAGTTTCTTTTCCAAGGATCCTGGTTCCATCTTGAGAAGTGCCACCATTTAGAAGCATCTGTCCGAAGTTTCTAAAGTCGCCTATAGTTGATACAATACCAGCTCCCCCTGATTCGAAGGCCGGAGCTTTAGTTATAGTATCTTCCATAGCAAGATGGGGCCCTTTTTCTATTACAAGCTTACCTGTCACATCTTTGATCTTAACCTTGCCACTTACAGAATCTATAACAGAAACCGGCTGAGCATTATCACCATCTGCATAAAATCTGTATTTCTGGGCAAGACGATGTACCTTATCCTCAGGTACATAGAAGCCCGTGTCATGCATATGAAGCGGACGGGTTATCTCATCTTCAATGAACTGTCCAAAACGCTTGCCGCTGGCAACCTCTACAACAGCACCCATAACATCAGCACTTGTTCCATATCTCCAGCGTGCTCCCGGCTGGAACTCAAGAGGTAGTCTGCCTATCTTGTTTGCGAATTCGACAGTGCTTATGAGCTTTCCAGCTGCATGAGAAGCGTCCATCTCATTAAACAGAGCTGTAGAGCATGCAGTAGGATAGTTGTTTTCTTCAGGATATGTAAGACCGCTTGTCATATTGAGAAGATCCTTAAGGATCATGGGTCTATTTACATCTTCAAGTTCTTCCCCTTTTCCTGTCCAGACTTTCTGGTTTTCAAATCCCGGAAGGTATTTGCTGACAGGATCGAAAAGGTCTATCACGCCCCTTTCCATGAGGATCATGGCGCATACTGATGTGATCATCTTGGACATTGAGAACATACGGAAGATAGTATCTTCTTTCATAGGTATGTTATTCTCGATATCTGCAAGACCATAGCTGTTTTGGTACAGTATATTGCCTTTATGAGTGATCATTACATTTGCACCGGATATGTGACCTAGAGAGATTTCTTTGCCGATAATATTATCGATAGCCTTAGTAGATGATGTGTTCATGATAGACTGATGCCTTTCCTTCGAGTGGTAGTTGATGTTGTGACATTAGGTTAAGTTTACAAGTGTTCCATTTTCAAATCCCAATTGATATCAAAAGGAACTTTTGACACCTTACTCATTATATATTGTTTAAAGTATAATTCAAGAAAACATATACTTGTCCTGCTTGCACAGCTATGCAATGCTCTAATTTTCAAATTTTGTTATAATATGTAAAAACGAAGGGAGTACCACTATGCGTCTGTTACTTGCAGAAGATGAAGAAGAGCTTTCTAATGCTCTTGTTGCAATACTTAAGCACTCAAGCTATACGGTCGATGCTGTATATGATGGTGAAGAAGCCCTTGACTATGGGCTTTCCGGCGAATATGACGGGATAATACTTGATATCATGATGCCTGGTATGGAAGGAACCCAGGTACTTAAAAGATTAAGAGAAGAAGGTATCACTACCCCTGTCCTTTTTCTTACAGCCAAGAGTGATGTGGATGATAAGATCAAAGGACTTGATCTTGGAGCAGATGATTATCTTACTAAGCCCTTTGATATGGGAGAGCTTCTTGCAAGAATCCGTGCAATGACAAGGAGAAGATCAGACTTCTCACAGCCATCATTATCTTGTGGGAATCTTACACTTGACCGTAATACATACGAACTGTCTACTCCGGAGCATGACAGCATACGCCTTGCAGGACGAGAGTTCCAGATGATGGAGATGCTCATGACATCTCCCGGAAGAGTTGTATCTGTTGACAATTTCATGGACAGGATCTGGTCTGATGGAGAAGCTGATATCAACGTAGTCTGGGTCTATATCTCTAATCTTAGGAAGAAACTGACAGCACTTGGATCTAGCGCTGAGATTAAGGCATCAAGGGGCGTTGGCTATTCAATCCACGAGAAGAAGGATGAGTAAATAGTCTTAGAATCACTTATTAAAAGCCGGCAAGGCTGGACTTATATATTCTGATTTTTGAAAAAAGCGGCATGTAGTGTAGTTTGATCAGTTAAGCGGAAAGGGCTATATGGTTAGTAAACTTCGTAGAAAGTTCGTAATAACAGCGATGAGTGCACTTCTTGTAATACTTCTTGTGCTTATAAGTGTCATCAACGTGGCCAATTTCGTAGAGTTTACAAAAAGTGCTGACGATATTCTTAAGATCCTGGCAGATAACGATGGAACATTTCCTGAGATGGGCCCTGGCCAGGCTATGAACGAGATGAAAGTCGCGGGCATAGAAGCGTCAATCATGGAAAGTGATCCTTCTAATGGTTCATCCCAGACTATGAATTCTGCTCAGGAATCGTCTACTCCTCCGGCTCCTAAGAGTGAGGAGCGTGGCAGGGATATCTTTTCCTATAATAAAAATGTTGAAGCTCCCTTCTCTACAAGATATTTCTGGGTCAAGATCGACGATAGTGGAAAGGTTAAAGAGATTGATACAGGCCACATAGCATCTATTCTGGAAGAGACAGCCGGAGAGATGGCAGAGAGCATTTATGCTTCATCTAAGACCAAGGGCTACGAATCCACCTACAGATATTATGTGAGAAGCCTTGATAACGGAGATACACTACTGCTGTTCAAAGACTGCAGCTCGGATATGTACAATGCCATCAAACTTCTTCGAAACACATTCCTTCTAATGCTGGCATGTCTTCTTGCCATGTTCATCCTGGTATGGATTATGTCAGGACATGCGGTATCCCCTGTAGTAGAATCTCTAGAAAAGCAGAAAAGATTCATAACCGATGCAGGTCATGAACTAAAGACCCCTCTTGCAGTCATATCAGCGAGTGTGGATGTTATAGAGCTTGATAATGGTAAGAGCGAGTGGACCATTAGCATCAAGAATCAGATAAAGAGAATGACAGACCTTATCCAGAAGATGTTGACGCTATCCCGCATGGAAGAAGAGAATGTCAGGCTTGTTTTTACAGATATAGATCTTAGCAGTATATGTCTTGAGACAGCCGGAAGCTTTGAAGCAGTTGCAGAAAGTGCCGGGAAGAAATATACAACTGATATAGAAGATGGCATTCATATTAAAGGTGATAAAAACTCCATGACCCAGCTATTATCACTTCTTATAGATAATGCCATGAAGTATTCTTCGGAAAAAGGGAGTATTGAAGTCAGGCTTCAAAGAGGCAAGCATATAGAATTAGAAGTTCGTAACACCTGTGACAATATTCCTGAAGGGGATCTGGACAAGCTTTTTGACAGGTTCTACAGAGCAGACACATCAAGGAACAGGAAAAGCGGCGGATATGGCATAGGCCTGTCTGTTGCAAGAGCGATAGTGACATCTCATGGCGGAAGCATAGAAGCTCTTAGAGATGGCGATAATATCATAAGATTTGTTGCCAGGTTTTCCAAATAAGAAGTATATGAGATTGATGATGATATTATGACTAAAAAATGGCGTCTTAGAAAAAGGTGATCAAAATCTTACTTTATAACCCCCAGGGGGGCTTGTGGGTATCTTTGGCTACCTCTTATACTTATATGAGATTAAATGTTGCACAAGTCATTTGGGCTTGTGCGATTTTAAAGTAATAAGAGAATAAGGGGTATAGACTATGCACATGGCAGACGCGCTTGTAGTTCCGGCGGTTGCAGGAACTATGTATGTATTATCAACGACAGTGGCAGGACTTTCTGTCAAGAAAGTAAGAGAAGAAAATGATCCTAAGAAGATCCCGGTGATGGGCGTTATGGGAGCTTTTGTATTTGCTACTCAGATGCTCAACTTCACCATACCGGGGACCGGTTCATCAGGACATCTGTGCGGAGGAATGATGCTTTCAGCTCTCCTTGGGCCGTATGCGGGATTTTTAACTATGATAGGGGTATTGCTCGTCCAATGCCTGCTATTTGCAGACGGAGGGCTTCTGGCACTTGGCTGCAACATTTGGAATATGGCATTCTACGGATGCTTTGTAGGCGCCCTTCTTATCTGGCGTCCTATTATGAAAAAAGGCGCAACAAGAGGCAGGATAATAGCAGCTTCTATAATAGGCTGCGTTCTGACACTGCAGATGGGAGCCTTCTCTGTTACGATAGAGACACTTTTATCAGGTGTTACTGAGCTTCCATTTACAGTATTTCTTGCAACAATGCAGCCTATACATCTTGCGATAGGCTTTGTAGAAGGCCTTATCACAGCAGCTGTCCTTGTTTTTGTACATGAAGCAAGACCAGAGCTTTTATGGGGTACTTCAAATGATGAGACAGTTAAGGGCAGGCTTTCTTTTGGACCTACAATCGCTGTACTTGCAGTAGCTGCAGCTATTTGCGGCGGTGTTGTTTCACTATTTGCTTCATCCTTCCCTGATGGGTTAGAATGGTCCATGGAGAAGGTTGCAGGAACTGCTGAGCTTGAAGCTGTAGGCGGAGCATATGATGCAGCAGCCAAAGTTCAGGAAGCTACATCTCTTCTTCCTGATTATGCCTTTAAAGGCAGTGAATCTGCAATTGGTACAAGCTTTTCGGGTATTGTAGGAGCGCTGGTAGTTGTACTTATTACAGTCGGTGCCTGCTACGCTTTTAAGTTTTTCAAGAAAAAAACAGGCACAAGTAATTAACCTAAGGTGCCTAGGGATTCAATATTCAAAAGTACATGGATGTGCTTAGATTCATATAATAAATGAGCTCAATTGAAAAAAATATTAAGGAACTAAATAGCATTCAGGATCTGCAGCAGCGTACCCATTGGATGAATGACCTTCATCCTTTGGGGAAGCTGCTAGTTTGCGTTATATACATATTTTTAGTAACCTCTTTTGGCAAATACGATATTACGCCTTTGATACTTATGGCTGTATATCTTATTTTTGCCTTCCTTATAGGAGAGTTGTCTGTTTTGAAAGCCCTGTATAGAATGAGGATCATCCTGCCGCTTGTGTTATTTGTAGGTATCTTTAATCCTTTTTTTGACAGGGAGATAGTATTAACTATAGGTAGCATCAATGTATCAGGCGGCTTTTTATCTATGATCACGCTTATAATCAAGGGCTTTTACACAGTTCTTGCGGCGTACATACTAATAGCCACAACATCCATAGATGATATCTGTTATGCACTTAGATGTATAAAGATTCCCAGGATCATAGTGATTGTCATAATGCTCATATACAGGTACTTCGATGTTATGGCACAGGAAGCGGACAGGATTACAACAGCTTACAAACTGAGAGCTCCCTCGCAGAAAGGGATTCATTATAAAGCTTGGGGGACTCTTGTGGGCCAATGGCTTCTTCGCAGTATAGATAAGGCAGAGCTTGTTTATGAGAGCATGCTTCTTAGAGGTTTTAAGGGCGATTTTTCTTTTAAGCATAAAGCTGTAAGACCCTTGGATATCATATATCCTCTTGTATGGATATGTATTTGGGTGATTATCAAACTTCGGATTTTTGTATAAAAAGAAGTAAAGAGTGTATTGAAAATTGCGTATATAACTAAGGGTCTTCATCATAGAATGTTTTTTGTGCATGATCAAAGCCTATTATTTGGAGATTATTAATGAAAACAGGTATACACGGACAGATACTAAAAATAGAAAATCTATCCTTTAGCTATGACAACGAAACTCCCGTCCTTCAAGGCATAAACCTTACAGCTACGGATGGTGAAAGTATAGGAATCATAGGTGCTAACGGTATAGGTAAGTCAACTCTTATGAAGCTCCTTGTAGGACTAAATACCGGATATACAGGTAAGCTTATAGTAGCTGGGCATGAAGTCGTTCCTGCCAATCTTAATCACATAAGAGAGCATGTTGGCTATGTGTTTCAGGATTCTGACAGCCAGCTCTTTTTGTCAACAGTAGAAGATGACATAGCCTTTGGCCCCAGGAACTATGGCCTTTCTGAAGATGAAGTTCAAAAGAGAGTAGATGATGCAATCTCCTTCCTTAACATAGAACACTTAAGGCACAAACAGACCTATAAGATGTCAGGCGGTGAGAAGAAGCTTGCATCAATAGCCACGATCCTTGCCATGGAGCCCGACATCATAATCATGGACGAACCCTCAATTGCCCTAGATCCCCGCAACAGAAGGAATCTTATTAATATACTAAATGAAATAAAAGCACTAAAGATAATAACATCCCATGATCTCGACTTCGTAATGGATACCTGCAAACGTACCATCTTACTTGATGATGGCAGGATTATCGCAGATGGTGATACTGATGTGATATTACGAGATAAAGAACTTCTTACATCACACTCGTTAGAGCTACCACTTAGCCTTTCAAGAATCTGATATACTACGCAACCTTCTCACTTGGACGGGCCGGCATCCCCAAAGTCTTTGCTGGGGCAGGCCCGTCCAAGTGGGAAGGTTTAGTTACTTACATTTTGCGCAGTAGCCGTATATTTCAAGCTGGTGACCTGTGATCTCGAAATCGTCCATGTTGGCAGGGAGCATTTTGTTTAGATCTCCAAGGAAGCATGTCCTTAGAGGGAAGCGTTCTTTGCACTTAAGACAGATGGCATAATGCCTGTGCTGGGCGAGGCGCAGCTCGTACATGGCATTTTCACTGGTGACGGCAGTTGACTTAGTAAGGATACCTGCATCTTCAAAAGTCTGAAGGCACCTGTATACAGTGGAAAATGCGTAGCTGTTTCCGCCTTCTTTTTTGCTAAGCTCCTCATATATCTCAGTTGCAGTCAGTGGTTTAACAGCATCTGCAAGAATATGATATATATCAAGTCTTTGCTTTGTCTTTTTGATTCCCTCTGGCCAGTTGCGTTCCATCTGACGTTCAACGGTTTCAGCATGTATTTTGCAAGACATATTCAACCTCATTAAAATAAAAAACGCGAAGATTTATAGATCTCTTACGATTAATAACGCCACGAAGATTTATAGACCTCATATGATTAAAATATCAAGAAGACTTGTGAATCCTCTGCGATACAATTATTACAAAATAAGATCAATAAGTATTCCGAAGAATACACCTGTAACATAGAGAATTCCAGTGATATGGAGATTTCTCTTGAATTCAGGATTGACTCTGAACAGGATAAGTAGACCGATTCCGGCACCTACTAATAATCCTGACATCATAGTTCCCATTGTTATCATTCCGCCAAGGTACAGCTCGGTTATGATTATAGAAGCAGCGCAGTTAGGGATAAGACCTATTATGCCTGCTACAATGTGCCCCAGCAGAGGATTAGCGGTAATTACTGACATAATAGCCTCTTCACCTATAAGCTCAACTATGAAATTGAGTATAAAAGTAAGAACCAGAAGATATAAGAAGATATGAACAGTATGTACAAAAGCGGATTTTAAGATGCTTCCTTCTTCCTCGTCTTCGCAGTGACAGTGTTCACGCTCGCAGAGCTCTTCTATTCTGAAATCTTCTCTTCCTTGGTGGCGGATCTTCCTAGTCTTATTGGCTGCAAAGTCCACAATGAATCCTGCTATGATTCCAACCAGAGCCTTAAGACCCAGAATGGGAAGGATTGTAGTAACAGGAACCCTTTCAGATATCATAAGAGGTAGCATCTCATCGGATGTAGAAAGGTATATGGCGATCAGGGTTCCAACTGTTATAACACGGCCTGCATATAGGTTAGAGGCAGCGGCTGAGAATCCGCACTGAGGCAGTACTCCAAGGACAGCTCCCCATAAGGGACCGGACTTTCCGGCTTTTCTTACAATATCACCAGCCTTGTCCATAGTATGCCTTTCCAGAAGCTCCATGAGAAGATATGTTATAAATAGAAATGGAAGGATCTTCACTCCATCTATCACTGTATCTAAGATTACATCTACTAATAATTCCATTGTTAACCTCATGTCGCGAGCTAATAAAGTGACTAATGTTTCAAATCGGTGGAGCTCGCGGCACCAATTTGAGGAGGTAACTTCTAATTAACTCCCTCGAAAATAAAACATTTTCAAACTTTTCCTTTTAGTCATGATAAAAAATACTGCTATATTTGCATTAGGTTTTGCGAAATATATTTTGAGCAAAGAGAATATATCACACTTTTGATTTAAATGCAAATGATTTGCAACTAGATTCGCATGATGATTTTTTGATGTTTTCATAAAATTCAGAGTTGGTAAGGTATAGGCTTACAATGACTGAAAGAGGTGGTAAAAATCTTCCGGGCCAGAAAGAAAACGCTCAGATCATATCTCAGATATTTGCCGATATCCAAAATGCTCAGAGAGCTCAGAAAGTAAAAAAAGCATCATAAGTAAAGTGACTATCAGATAAGAACAGGTGGGATCGGGCTCAAAGGCCTGATCCCACCTGTTTAACAAAAAAACCCTCAGGTAAGACCTGAGGGTTTTAGAAGCAGGTGATGGGAATCGAACCCACCTATCCAGCTTGGAAGGCTGGTGTTCTACCAATGAACTACACCTGCGCGGCACAATGATTATTTTAGTAAAGTGTCAGGGTTATGTCAAGCACTAACTTAAATCTTTCTACAATATTATTTTCGAAATTAATTCATAAAATAATCTCCAAAAAATTCCCCAGCAAAAACTGTCATTTTATAAACGCATTAACAATAAAAATGCTGATGTATTTACGATAATGATTGCTTTTTTGAAAAATGGAAACTAAGCAAAGTACAGTATTAGCAAAAACTAGAATAGAAGATAAATCAAACGGGAACTAAAAAATCAAAAAGAACAAATATACTTCGATTTTGCTCTGCAAAAATGACGTTTCGTCGGAAATTAACACAAACATTTTTTTATATTTTATAATGCTTTTTGTGTTTGCAAGAAACGCACAAAAATATGTTCTTCTAGGTCTGCCTATTCCTAAAAAGATTATTGGGGGAAGCATAGACCTATCTGCACCGCGCCTTTAAAAGGAGGATTTAGAGGCGATAGGGTCTTGGTACCTTCGTTATTGCATAACTCATATATAAAGGCAATAACGAAGGCGCTGTCATTAATAATTACAAAGAGGTACGAAACATGAATTCTAAAATTGTAACCACACTAACTGCGGCTATAACCTGCCTTTCTATTGTCAGTGGAGGCGCCGCTATCTACTATGATAAGACACATGATAAGGGCAATATAACTATTGATAGTAGAGAAGAGTTCCTGTCAGTCAATCAGGACCTTATGCCGCAGACTGCTGCTAGTATCGTGCAAGGAAGCGGAGATGGTTTTTTAGAAGCTATGTTTACAGGCAGGGAGATTCCTGATACAGATACCGACATCTTAATATGGGCCAAGTCTGATAATCCGGAATTTCAGACCGTGTTAGAGGATACCAGCCTTGATCTTAAGATCCATTACGATAAAAATAATAGCGAAGCGCTAATCAATGCATTTATTACGGAAAATGGGTCACAGACCTTGAGTCTATATGCTGATATTGAAGGTGATACAGCAGGACTATACAGCCCTTCCATAAGCGAGTATTACTATGATCTTACCAAAGAGCAGTTTATAAACGGTTTTGAGACTACCACCGGTATCTCGCTGGCAGCAACTAGTAATGCAGAAGATGCATCCCAAGATCCTGCCAAGGAAAGTGCTGATCCCCAGCCTTTAGATGATGCAGCTGATGATCAAAATGCTAATACAGAAAGCTCGGCCACTAGTAGTACAGATACAAATGATTCACATACGGACAACACAAGTATAGAAGATTCCGAATTCATGAATATCTTAGATGTCATATTAACAGCCGTTACCAAGGACAATGTCACCGCTACATATAGTGATAACCTCCATCTTGAACACGTTGATGAGACAATATCAGGTACCACCTATACCTGCCAGCCATCAGCAGATGATTTTGAGAATATGCTATATGACCTATGTGACTATATGGATACCCATGAAAGCGCCAGAACCTACATCCATAACATATTAGGAAATATATCTGATAAAAGCGATACTGTACTAGATATAGAGACTCTCCTTGTAAACGAAGACGGATGCCTAAAAAATAAGGCCAAGGAGATTGCTACAAACCTTTCCTGCAGTGCATTTACCTGGTCTGTTATAAGCGACAATACCGGCACAGGAAGAGCCCTTAATCTTTCCTTTATATGTAACGGCACCAACATAGTATTGACCTGTGAAAAAGCATCTAAGGGAGCCATGTACATGTCAGCAACTCTGGACGATTCATATATAAGCATACTAAAAACTCCCTCAGAAACCCCCGAATCCACCGCATCCCACCTGGGCCTATCCTACGGCACAACAGAAATAACCGCCTGTGATAAATCAAACACCACAAAAGCCCTGATAACAACCACAAGATCAGAAGATAATACCAAAGATGAGACAGTCATATCCTTCAATGCAGGAAGCCGCATAGGCAACATAGAGCTTCACATAGAATCAAAAAACTCTTCAACAGCCTCTATGCCACTCACTCCAGCAGAAATGCACATAGACATGACCTCCTCCAGCGATGAAGAAGTCATGACCGTTTTCAAAACCTACCACAACAAGATCACCTCAATCTTCCTAAGCAGCAAAATATTAGGAATAATCTTGTGATTTTACACTAAGAAATTTTTGGCTACAAGGTTAAGTATCCTGAGTTTATTCAAGAATTTACGGTTTGAAAGAAGCAGCATCCACAAATAATTTGCAGGTGCAGGCGGGAAGAATATGAATAATCCCAGCGCTTTTTAATCGTTTTATAAAATTCATGAGCGTGATATCCGGAGCTTTTTATTCTGCCAGGGGTCCACATGTTTGAGCGAAGCGAGTTTGGACCCCAGAATAAAAAGCTCAGGATATCATGCCATGAATTATAAAACGATTAACAGCGCTGGGATTATTCATATACTTCCCGCCTGCACCTGCAAATTATTTGGGGATGCTGCTCCCTTCACTGTAACCTGAAATACCCTAAATTAAGCTTGTTTGCCGTGTATAACAAGTTGCTTTTTTGGTGAAAATTTTATAAAATGTTTCTCTGTGTATTGTCAGGATATTTTAGTAGTGTTATAGTTAATTCCTAGTAAGTACCTAGGAAAACACATAAAGGATATTTTGTAATTATTATTTGTTAAATATAGAAAGGACGTGAAACAATGTCTGAACAGAATCTTTTGCAGGTTAGTGATCTTTCAGTCTCTGTTGATGAGATGCAGATCCTGCATAAATTAAACTTAAGTGTTAATCCCGGTGAGACACATGTACTCATGGGACCTAACGGTGCCGGTAAGTCTACACTTGGTAACACCCTTATGGGCAACCCAAGCTATGTAGTAGATGAAGGCAAGATCTTTTTTGACGGACAGGATATTACTAATCTTTCTACAGATAAGAGAGCAGCTGCAGGAATGTTCATGTCATTCCAGAATCCTCTTGAAGTTCCGGGTATCTCACTTTCAGCTTTTATAAGGAATGCCATCCACGCCCAGACAGGCAAGCCTATCAAGCTCCTTGCATACAAGAAGCTTCTCGAGTCAACTATGGAGCTTCTCAATATGGATCCTTCATATGCTGACCGTGATCTTAACGTAGGATTTTCAGGCGGTGAGAAGAAGAAGGCAGAGATCCTTCAGCTCCTTATGCTCAGCCCCCGCCTTGCAATTCTTGATGAGACTGACTCAGGACTTGATGTAGATGCTGTTCGTACAGTATCCAAGGGAATTGAAGAGTATCAGAAGAGAGAGAACGGTGCTCTTATCATCATCACTCACTCAACCAAGATCCTTGAATCACTTCATGTTGATCACACTCACGTCCTTGTAAAGGGTCAGATTGTTGCATCCGGAGACGGATCACTTGTTGATGAGATCAACGCTAACGGATTTGAGCGTTTTATTAAAGAGTGATAGTTGATTAAAAGGTGACAGTTAATATCCAAGGGCCTGAGATCATGGACCTTTTAGATATATGGTTACTATTATCTTTTGATATTAAGATAACACAGAGCCGGCAGATATAAGATCTGCCGTAGAATGAGGACTGATATGTTCGATGATATAAAGAAGTCTGTTGCTGATATCAATCAGTCAATGTACGACTTTAAAGATGTAGAAACAGATAAAGACTTTTACCGCGAAGAGGCCGGATTTACTAAAGAGATAGTTGAGAAGGTCTCTAAGGAAAAAAATGATCCGGAATGGATGAGAGAGTTTCGCTTAAAATGTCTTGATATATACAACAATATGCAGATGCCTAATTGGGGTCCTGATACCAGCGAACTCAATATGGATCTTATCTCTTCATATGTAAAATCGAAGACAGGAATGCAGGGCAACTGGGAAGATGTTCCTGATGATATCAAGAATACATTTGAAAAGCTTGGTATCCCCCAGGCAGAGAGAGAATCTCTTGCAGGTGTTGGAGCCCAGTACGACTCAGAGCTTGTATATCATAATGTCAAGGAAGAGGTTGCTGCTTCGGGCGTTGTATATACAGATTTTGAGAGCGCTCTTCACGGCGAATATGCTGATATGGTAAGAGAGCACTTCATGAAGCTCGTACCTCCTACAGATCACAAGTATGCTGCACTTCATGGCGCAGTATGGTCCGGCGGATCATTTGTATATGTACCCAAGGGAGTCAAAGTCGAGATACCGCTTCAGTCATACTTCCGTCTTAATGCGGCTGGTGCAGGACAGTTTGAGCATACACTTATCATTGTAGATGAGGGTGCTGATCTTCATTTCATAGAGGGATGCTCTGCTCCTAAATATAATGTTGCCAATCTTCATGCAGGATGCGTTGAGCTTTTTGTAGGCAAGAATGCAAGACTTCGCTATTCGACAATTGAGAACTGGTCCAAGAACATGTACAACCTCAACACCAAGCGCGCTCTTGTAGAAGAAGGCGGTGTAATGGAATGGGTATCAGGTTCTTTTGGATCACATACTTCATACCTTTATCCTATGACAATCCTTCAGGGTGATCATTCCAGAATGGAATATACAGGTATCACCTTTGCTGGTAAAGGTCAGAATCTGGATACAGGTGCCAAGGTAGTTCATATCGGTAAGTATACCTCTTCTGTTATAAGCACCAAGTCCATCAGTAAAGACGGCGGTATCGGTACTTACAGAAGTTCAGTAACTATCAATAAAGATGCCAAGCATTCCAAGGCTGTTGTCTCCTGTGATTCACTGATGCTTGATTCCAAGTCAAGATCAGATACGATCCCCGGAATGGATATTCGTACCAACGATGCAGATGTAGGACACGAAGCCAAGATTGGTCGTATAAGCGATGATGCGGTATTCTACCTCATGAGCCGCGGTATCAAGGAAGAGGATGCAAGAGCTATGATAGTATCAGGTTTTGCAGATCCTGTATCCAAGGAACTTCCGCTTGAATATGCAGTAGAGATGAACAACCTGATCAAACTTGAGATGTCCGGCAATATGTAACGCTGGTTGCATATATTAGGCATATAGATGTGAGGTAACACATGAATATAGATATGAGAGTTAATGAGCTTCCGGCCAGAACTTACCGGTGGCTTCAGTTAAATGGTGAAGATATAAATGAACAGGATATCTCCTTTTCCTCTTTTGCCATGGATATAGTCAAGGCTCCTGAAGGCGTAAGCATAGCCGAAGATGTCGATGGCAAGGAAGCTGAGAAAGTTTTTGCACCTTCATATGAGCAAAGAGTTAAGGCTGATGAGAAACTTGTAGGACCTAACGGCGATACTTCAATCAATCATGCAGGTCAGATAGTAAGAACAGGTATGGGATCAGGTGTTGATGCCTTGCTAGAAAGTGCAGACGTTAGAGCTACTGTCATTAAGGCTGCCGACAAGACTTCAGTTTCAGAGCCTGTAATGCTCCATGATCATCTTTGCAGCAGTGGCAGCACTATAAGTCGCCAGGTTATAGTTGTTCCTGATGGTTCATCACTTACAGTTATAATGGACTATGATTCAGATGAGGATGCAAGCGGCATAGAGGCAGTCAGCACTAAATTCTATGTAGGTAAAGGTGCTACGCTTCGCCTTGTCAAGATTCAGATGCTTGGCAAAAAGGTAAGGCATTTTGATGATCTTGGCGGCGTAGTTATGGACAATGGCCGATTTGAACTTGTTCAGATGGAGATTGGTGCTATAAAGGCATACGCCGGAGCATATGTAAGTCTTCTTGGAAGAGAAGCTGTATCTGATAATAATACAGGATTCCTTGGAACAGACGATCAGTTCTATGATTTTAACTATGTTGCTGAGCAGCGCGGCGTTAAGACAAGCTCTATGGCTACTTACAGAGGCGTGCTTGATGGAAGAGCTGTCAAGAACTGGAGAGGTTCACTTGATTTCCGTGAAGGTTCTGTAGGCGGTGAAGGTGATGAGCAGGAAGATACACTTCTTCTTTCGCCTGACGTAGTTAACAGATCCATACCTCTTATCCTTTGCAAGGAAGAGAATGTTGACGGAAGACATGGCGCTACTATAGGCCAGCTGTCTGATGATATGCTCTTTTATATGGAAGCAAGAGGAATAGACAAAGAGACAGCCAAGAAGATAATGGTTCGTGCAAGGCTTGATTCGATAGCCCGCATGATACCTGATGAGAAGTTAAAAGATAAGGTTTCATCATATCTTGATGAGATTCTCTAAAACGAGATATTATTGCTGCCCACTGCCATTTGGTGGTGGGCATAATTATAAAAAACTATAGAAGATCATAGTTATAAATTGGTTAAGGCAGCATCGAATTAAAGTGTAGAGTTTATATGTTGGAGGCAATATGAAGGCAGAAGATTTCAGACAGGATTTCCCTATTTTTAAGGGAAATGACTATATATATTTTGATAACGCGGCTACATCTCAGAGACCGCAGGCAGTTATAGATGCAGTTGCAGACTTTTATCAAAAGTCCAATGCCAATCCTCTTAGAGGACTCTATGACTGGAGCGTAGATGCTACAGAGCGCTATGAACATGCAAGAAGTACAGTAGCAAAGTTTATAGGTGCCAAGGAAAGCTGCGAGATAGTATTTACCAGAAACACAACTGAATCCATGAACCTTATCGCCTACAGCTACGGGCTTAAGAATGTAGGCAAGGACGATGAGATCGTTATCTCAGTAATGGAGCACCATTCTAATATACTTCCATGGCAGATGGTATGCAGACAGACTGGTGCAAAGCTTGTATGGCTTGAGCCTGATGAAGAGGGCGTCATCACAGAAGATGAATATAAGTCCAAGATAACAGACAAGGCCAGGATCGTATCTATAGGCCATGTATCCAACGTCCTTGGTGTTACCAATCCTGTCAAAGAAATAGCTGCATATGCTCATGACAAGGGTGCTGTTGTCGTGGTAGACGGAGCGCAGTCTGTACCTCATATGAAGGTTGATGTTAATGAGATAGGTGCAGATTTCCTTGCATTTTCCGGCCACAAGCTTATGGCTCCGATGGGAATCGGCGTATTATATGGCAAAAAAGACCTTCTTGAAGCAATGGATCCTTTCCTTACAGGAGGAGAGATGATCGAATATGTTACAAGAGACTCTGCTACCTGGGCTGAGCTTCCTCACAAGTTTGAGGCAGGAACAGTCAACGCTGCGGATGCAGTGGGTCTCGAAGCTGCTATTAACTATATAGAGAGCGTTGGATTTGACTTTATCAAGGAACAGGAGCATAAACTTACTCGTCTTCTTATGGACGGAATGAGCGAATTGTCGTATATTAAAGTATATGGATCCAAAGATCCCAATAAGCATTGCGGCATAGTGACATTTACAATGGATGGCGTACATCCACATGATATCTCATCTGTGTTAAATGAAGACCATGTATGCGTAAGAGCGGGTCATCACTGCGCTCAGCCGCTCATGCAGTTCTTGAAAGTAGGCTCAACGGCAAGAGCCAGCCTCTATTTCTACAATACAGAAGAAGAGGTCAAGAGATTTTTGAAAGTACTAAAAGGCGTTAGAAAGGTTATGGGTTATGGAGATTAAGCAGCTTTATCGCGAGATCGTTAATGAGCACAATTTGAATCCTGTGCACAAAGGAGTTATGGATGCTCCGACTCTTAAACTTCGAGGAGTTAATCCTTCATGCGGAGATGATATAACACTTCAGCTTAAGATAAGTGATGATGGCATCATAGAAGATGCTATGTTTGATGGATCAGGATGCGCTATTTCACAGGCATCTGTTGATATGATGGCTGATCAGATAATTGGCACCAATAAGGATGAAGCTCTAAAGCTTGCATCTACTTTCATGGGCATGATCCGTGGAGATATAACTGATGAAAAAGAAATCGAGCAGCTTGACGAGGCAGCAGCACTTCATGACGTATCCCACATGCCGGCACGTGTAAAATGTGCTGTTCTTGGATGGAAGACAATGCAGGAGATACTCGATCACCCTGAAAAGAACGAAATCTGATCTTGACTGTTTTGAGTAAGTATAAAAGACAATAGAGAAAATGGCTGATTCTAATATTACCAAAAATGCTCTGGCGACAGCACTAAAAAATTTGATGAAAGAAAAACCTTTCGAGAAGATCAGTGTATCGGATATATGCGATGCCTGTGGAATGAACAGGAAGAGTTTTTATTATCATTTCAAAGACAAGTATGATCTTGTGAATTGGATCTTTCTTGTAGGTTTTCTTTCTAAGATGAATATCGATGACTATGAGACGGGATGGGATGCAGTTAAGGATATATGCCATCATTTCTACGCCGATAGAGATTTTTATCGGGTGGCTCTGAGTATTCATGGACAGAACTCTTTTCATGACTATGTTATCGAATCCATAAGACCTATCATGTACATGTATATCAATGATATAATCGAGGATACAGATCTTAAGGACTTTTTTGTTACATTCTACTGCGATGCTTTTCTTACAGCCATCACAAGGTGGCTTTCGGAAGGCATGAAGATGAATGATGAAGAGTTTGTAGGTAAGCTTAAGATTATAAGTGTAGGACTTGCCAAAATAGTTATACGTGATGAAGATAAATAAAATCAGCGGGCAATACCTGCTGATTTTTTGCGTTCGAAGTTTTATGGGGTTATAATTTGAAATAAGCAGCATACAGGATTGCCGGGGGAGGATGGAAGAGATGCTGGGAGGCGTATTGGGTATGGATATTAATAACATTGATGAGTATACACCTGAGTCTGTCACAAAAATTATGTCAGAAATGGTAGACCAGGTTATTATAGTAGATTCTAATACTAACAGGTACAGAAGGATCATAAGCCGCGGATTTATGGATGAATTTCTTCCGCCTAATGGTTATTATGACAAGCTTTTAGAGACACTTTATTTCCATATGAAGGACAGTGGCGATACTGTTGTAGATGGCTACAAGGTATTTTTGTCATCCTATGGTACCTATGATGATAAGTATACAAGGCGCTGCAAGATGGTTCATAATGATGAGCCTCATATCGTGCAGATGACTATATATCCGGTCAAGGGGACTGGCATGTATATTTTTGTATTAAATGAACTGGATTATGAAGACTCCAGAAGTGATATGCTTGCATCTACCAAAGTCAATACCATTCAGAATACATATCTTTTTTCTATGTATATCGATCTTATAAAAAATACTACAAGTAGTATAAATGTATCAGAAGTATCCGATGAAACCATGCATTCCCATATCCTCTATACAGACTGGAGGCTGATGATAGTCAATATGATCTGGCCCCAGGACAAGGAGAAGTTTCTTAGAAGGACAGATCCTGAGTATCTCAAAGAACACTTTGCACCCGGACAGTACTCGTCTTTTGATGTCAAGATGCAGAATCTTGAAGGTGTATATATCTGGGTCAAACTTATATTCAGCCGTTCTCAGACTCTTAATGCGGATGACTACAGATTTGTCTTCATGGTTCAGGATATCAATGAATCCATGACCAACATGAACACATACCTTAAGGAATTTGAAGAGAAAGCTTCTATCGATGCCCTTACAGGAGTATTTAACCATGGACGTATAGAGACTGAGATAACCAATGCTATCGAGAATGTCAAGAAGACAGGCGAAACTTCATCTATCATGATCCTTGATATAGATTTCTTTAAAGAAGTAAATGACAATTTCGGACATTCTGTTGGAGATAAGACTCTTAAAGTCTTCAGTAAGGTAGTAGGTGATTATTTTAAAGAAAGAGGAAGCGTTCTTGGAAGATGGGGCGGTGAAGAGTTTGTGGCAGTATGCTATAACAGCTCTATTGATAAGACAAGAGAGCTTTCAGAGAGCCTGCTTGATAGGATCAGGTCACAGCACTTTGAGAAGGTTGGCAATATTACAGCCAGTATTGGAACTACAGCTCTTAAGATGGGCGATGATCTTACAAGTGCGTTCGAAAGGATGGACAAGGCCTTATATCAGGCCAAATCAGACGGACGTAACTGCGTAAGAGTTATTGACTGAAACTTCGCACTTGCAAAACTATCCGCATCGGCGCTACCTCAAAGGGTGGCGTATGTTTTGCAAGTGCGAAGTTTGAATTATTGATTAAAAACTTCTATTTGGACGGATCGGCACTCCCAGAGCCTTTACAGGATCGGCATCCTCAAAACTTTTACAGCGGAGGCAGTCCGTCCCATAGGAAAGTCTTGGTTATTGACAGGCAGATGTTGTTTTATATTTTGGCATGACAGCTTTTATTATATCTGTAAGACTTGTATCTTTATCCAAGTTATCCGGGCAGTCACTTTTAGGGCGAGGATTTATAACATCGCCGTCTTTTTCAAATTCCAAGAATCCATTCTCTTCATCTAGCAGTCTCTTACTTATAAGATGGGCATCGTAGTACATATCCCATATAAAGCAAGGGAACTTTCCTTTAAGACGGATGTTCTTGACTGTTTCTCCGTGATTTTTGCATCCTTTACCAGGCATGAGGAATATCATACTTGATTGATAGTCATAATATTTCTTGAGGCTTTCGGAATTGGCATCAAGAGAATCTACATTATCAAAATCATTATCATCATAGTAATGATATATACTGTATAGGATTTTATCATCGTGCATCTTCCTGGACATGTTACTGCTTTGAGGATCATCTGCGTTTATGGATATCATAACGTTTTTGCATTCTTTTATGGCAGATATCTGGCTTTCTGTAAGCATGGCATCATCAAGAAAGTAGAAAAAGGCACTTTCTTCATTTTCTCTAAATATATCAATGATCTTATCTGCATCCGTATTTCCACCTTTTTGAATTATGGAAAAAGAGTTGATGCCAAGGTCTCTTGCTTCGCTTATCCTTCTTTTTATAAACTCTATATTTATATTGTCTTTTGTATTTATATCGTTAGCACTGCTATTGTTATTATTAGTATCGTTAGTATTACTATCTTTTATATGATTATCTTCCAATCTGAATATCAATAGCCATGGAATTATATGTCCAAGCTCTGCAGAACATTTTCTAAGAGTTCTAGCGTCATAGGTCCAGCTGTTATAGCCTATGTTGATGCCGAGCTTTCTGATGCAGGCATGGTCTGTGTTATCGAGTAAGTTTTGCATCATCGTATAGTAGGGACTGTTATCATCAGCCAGAATTGTCTGTATGATATCTATTATGTCATCCTGGAATCGTCCGGTGGAGAACTGCCTTCCAAGATCTGCCAGTCTTCTTATGCTCCTCCTGGGATCATCTGCCATATTTTCGATACCACGCTTTACGACAGTATCTATCATGAGTCTTGTTAGTTTCTTTTTGTCCATAGTAAATATATGCCTCAATAAGTGCTGTTATATGACGAGCCTTTGCTTATGGTACGCCGATTTCAATGTTCCACTATATATAATACACGAATTGTTTATGGTTAAGAATAATTAATAATAGGACAGATACAAGGATGTGTCCCAAAATTGCTCAGACCAGGATTATTGTCCGATGACTGATCAAGGCGCTGACCATACAATTAATATATAAAAAGGAAAAAGGAGGATAAACTATGGCTGACGCATTGCAGAATATTTCACATGCTGCTCAAAGGCAGGCATTTAGCATTCTTATCGATCAGTTTCTAAAAAAACTAGGTAAAACTACAGACAGGCAGGCAACATATTTAAAGCTTGTGGATGAAGCAGAGAAGTTCTTTGCAGATGGATTTGACAAGAAGAATATGGATGCTGTCAGGAAAGCTATTAAGGATCCTGACAATAGATGGATTAAGTTTATAAATAAGGTTGTAGATGAGACAGATCCGCATGTTGCCAAGATGACTATGCTAAACCTTGGCTATGAAGCATTCTTCAGAGGGACCAAGACTATAAGAGCTAATCGTAAGAAATATGGCTGTAACATCCCATGGCTTATTCTGTTTGATCCTACAAGTGCCTGCAATATGCATTGTCAGGGCTGCTGGTCAGGAACATATGGAGCCAAGCACAATCTGTCCTTTGAAGATATGGACAAGATAGTAACTCAGGGCAAAGAGCTCGGAGTATATCTGTATATGCTTACAGGAGGCGAGCCCCTTGTTCGCAAGAAAGATATCTTAAAGCTTGCAAGAAAACATAACGATGTAGAATTTTCAATATTTGACAACTCTACTCTTATAGATGATGAGTTCTGTAAAGAGGTTGTAAGCCTTGGCAATATAACCTTCCAGCTATCTATAGAGGGAACCCCTGATACCAACGATGCAAGACGCGGTCAAGGTCACTATAAAGCTGTTATGAAGGCAATGGATCTTTTGAAAAAATACGGCATCATATTCGGAACATCTATCTGCTATACACGCGCTAATATAGAAGCTGTTACAGATGAGAAGTTCCTTCGTATGATCGCAGATAAGGGTGCAAGGTTTGGATTTTTCTTCCATTATATGCCGGTTGGCAACAATGCAGTTCCTGAGCTTATGCCCACAGTAGAGCAGCGCAGGATGATTATAGACAAGATAAGATATATACGTTCAGATAAGTGCGACATAGGATTCTTCCCTATGGATTTCCAAAATGACGGAGAAGCTGTCGGAGGATGTATCGCAGGAGGCCGTAACTATTTCCATATCAATGCAAGCGGAGATGCAGAGCCTTGCGTATTCATTCACTTCTCCAATACCAATATTCATGACAACAGCATTCTGGAGATGCTTCAGTCTCCACTGTTCATGGCTTATCACGAGGGACAGCCTTTTAACAGAAACCACCTTCGTCCATGTCCTATGCTTGAGAATCCTCAGCTGCTGCGTCAGATGGTCGCAGAAACAGGAGCACATCAGACCAATGAAGAGTCAGAAGAGTCTGTGGAACATCTGTGTGCCAAGTGTGATGATTATGCAAGAGAGTGGGGCGAGGTAGCAGATAAGATCTGGGATTCTCAGACACATCATAGACCAAGCTATGAGAACTACACCTCCGAGAAGCGTCTGCATCCGGAGCTTGCAGCTTTCGAGCACAGTACAAAAGGGGCTTAAGCCCCTTTTTATTGTGTTCGTGCACAATTTAGAGACAAGAAACCGGATTTTTGTGTGCAGTTTTTACATATCTGAAATTTTTTGAAAAAAGTACTTGCAAAGGTCCCTGGGTTGTAGTAAAGTATCTTTTGTCGCAAGGAACTGCGGCAAACAAAATAAAAGATGCGCTGCTAGCTCAGTTGGTAGAGCACCTGACTCTTAATCAGGTTGTCCAGGGTTCGAGACCCTGGCAGCGCACGCCGAGTACTGTTTCATGAGTATATCTCGTGGGGCGGTACTTTTTTCGTATAGGTATTTTTAGATAAGAGGGACACGTTTTGATATTTGATACACACGCGCATTATGATGATCGTCAGTTTGAGAATGACAGATATAGCCTTCTTGATAGTATGAAGGAAGCCGGGATCGGAACCATAGTCAATAATGCAGCAGATCTTGAGTCTGTAGAGACATCTTTAGAACTTGCTCACAGGTATGACTTTGTATATGCCGCTGTAGGCGTTCATCCTGAGAATGCCTACGAACTTGATGACTCCAAACTTTTGTGGCTTAGAGACAAGTCCCATGATCCCAAGGCGGTTGCTATAGGAGAGATAGGCCTTGATTACCATTATCCTGACAATCCTGACAGAGATACCCAGATCAAGTGGTTTAGAGCACAGCTCCGTCTTGCCCTTGAGGAAAAGCTCCCTGTCGTGATCCATTCAAGAGATGCAGCTGCAGATACCATGGAGATCATGAAGGAAGCTGCAAGTAAAGGAATAGTCGCTGATATTCACTGCTATTCTTATAGTCCTGAGCAGGCACTTGAATATGTGAAGATGGGATTTTATATAGGCGTAGGCGGAGTTGTCACTTTCAAAAATGGCAAGAAGTTAAAGCAGACCGTTGATAAGATTCCGCTTGATAGGATCCTTCTTGAGACAGACTGCCCTTATATGGCTCCGGAACCTTTTAGAGGAAGTCGCAACTCTTCTGTCTATCTTCCTTATGTTGTGAAGGCAATAGCCGATATAAAAGGTGTCACGCCGCAGGAAGTTATAGATATTACTGAGCAAAATGCCAGAAAATTTTATGGTATACGCAGCTGATATCTGTTATGAAAACCCTTTTCCCGGAAGCTGTCAGGCTTTTGGGGTATTATGAAAGTTGAGGAATAAGATGGCATATCTTGGAAATCCCGCAAGAACCAAGGAAATAATAAATAAATATCACTTAAGTGCCCAGAAGAAGTTCGGACAAAACTTCCTTATAGACACTTCAGTTCTTGAAGATATCGTATCAGCAGCAGGCATAACCAAGGAAGATACTGTACTTGAGATAGGTCCTGGAATAGGAACTCTGACTCAGTATCTTGCAGAGGCAGCAGGCCATGTTATAGCAGTAGAGATAGATGACAAACTCCTTCCTGTTCTTGAGGATACTCTTTCTGAATATGATAATACTAAGGTTTTGAATTCAGATATCCTTGAAGTTGACATCAAGGCTCTTTCTGAGGCTGAGAATAACGGTAAGCCTTTTAAAGTTGTAGCTAACCTTCCCTACTATATTACAACTCCTATCATCATGAAGCTTCTTGAAGCTGGAAGCCCTGTAGAATCAATAACCGTAATGGTCCAGAAGGAAGTTGCAGACAGAATGCAGGAGAAGGAAGGCTCTAAAGAATACGGAGCACTCTCTATAGCTGTCCAGTACTATTCAGATCCAAGAGTTGTATGCGTAGTACCGCCATCTTCTTTTATACCGCAGCCTGGCGTAGATTCAGCTGTTATCAAGATGACACGTTATGAACAGATGCCTGTTGAAGTAGAGGACGAAGCCTTCTTTTTCCAGGTGGTCAAGGCTGCTTTTTCACAGCGTCGTAAGACCCTTGTTAATGGCCTTTCTAATAACAAGGAACTGGGCGTATCCAAGGATATGGCAGGAGATGCCCTTGAGAAAATAGGAAGATCAAGGACTGAAAGAGGAGAGAAGCTTTCACTTGAAGAATTTGGAAGGCTCTCAGATGTTCTTATAGAACTTAAAAAATAAAAAATCTGATAATTGGCCCGCTTTTTTCAAGTATTCATTAAACTCTTAAATGAAGCTTAAAGTAAAATATGACCTTTTCGTAATAAAATATTCGCAAAAGCGCTTGTGCGTAAGCACCAAAAGCCCGAAAATACTGTTATTTTCGGGCTTTTGTCTTTTGACAGACAGATAGAGCTATGTTAAAATTTTAAAAGGGAAAATCCTTAAAAAGAGGGCTATGACTTTGGATAAGTATGAATATAAAGTACGGGCAGAGGAGATAAAAGTCCTGATTTCTTCGGGCAAATACGGGGAAGCAGTCAAGATCGCAGATACGATCGACTGGAGACGTGTCAAGAGTACTACTATGCTCTGCACTATAAGCGACCTTTATAAGGTCAATCGCCGTTTTGAAGAAAGTAAAGAGATCCTTCTGCTCGCATATGAGCGTTATCCCAGCAGTAGAGCAATTGTATATTCGCTTTGTGAACTCTCCATTAAAATGGGAGAGTTTGTTCAGGCTGTAGAATATTATAAAGAATTCGTCCGCATCGCACCTCGCGATACAGGGCGTTATATTCTCCAGTACAGACTATATGAAGCACAGGATGTAAGTCTTGAAGAGCGTATAGCAGTACTTGAGGAGTTCAAGAAGCATGATTACAGAGAGAAGTGGGCATATGAGCTTGCGTATCTGTATCATCGCGTAGGTCTGACAACAGAGTGTATTGAGGAAGTCGATGAGATGTTCCTCTGGTTCGGCGTGGGCAAATTTGTTATGAAGGCCTTGGAACTCAAGGCACTTCACGAGCCGCTGTCTCAGGAGCAGCAGGCCAGATATCAGGCATATAAGAGCGGTCTTGACGGTAGTATAGACCGTGAAGCTATTTTAAAAAAGGATGAAGATCCTATAGGCACAGATGTATCGGATACAAGTCCTAATATGATGGGTAGGCAGCCCTTGTCTGGAAATCAGGAAGGCGCTCAGTCTGGGCAAAGCATATATACACAGCCTCAGCCTGGCATATATACACCGCCTCAGCAGCCTTTGAGGCAGCCGTCTATGGGGCAGACGAAGGCATCTGCATATGGGCAGCCTCAGACTGGAATGTATACCCAGCAGCAGTACAGTTCATATGAGCAGCCGCAGATGGGAGCATACAGTCAGAGTCCAAGCTATATGTATGGCTCAGATATGCCGGCAGAATATGCACAGATGCAAGAGAAGCAGCCTACCAAGCCTTTCTATAACACACCTGAAGAAAGGGATGCTGTAGAGAAGGCTGCACTTGAAGCCGGAATGCCGACCCAGGAGCAGCTTCAGGCATATTATAACGAACAGGCCGGTGCAACCGGGCAGTATCAGAATCAGGGCTACTATCCCTCTAATGCAGATACAGGCAGTTATGCAGCTCAGGATGAATATCAGAGTACATATCAGAGCGGATATCAGAATACATATGCAGGCTATGACGATCATCTGCAGCTTCAGAATACAGGACGCGTTAATGCATACCAGAGAGCTCCTCATGTATCTGAACCTATACCTGTTAATACGGCAAGAAGGGTAGAGGACTCTATTCCATCAGCGCCTCCAAAGCCTGTAGGTTATGATACGGTCAATCTTCAAAAGGCCATTGCAGAGAGCATGGAACAGATAATGGCCGAAGAGGAGCAGAGCAAAGCCAGGGCAACTGTACAGGAAGTATTCTATGAAGATGCTACCAAAGAGTTTGCAACTCCGGATACAGCAAGCTGGACAAGGACAGATGCTCCCCTGAACCAGAAGGAAGAGCCGGGAGTTACCATAAGACCTACAAGGAAAGTAGCAACCAGCCATTATGATGACATCCTGAAACAGGATTATGATGGCCAGATAAGCATGGTAGTTCCTGAAAATGATAAGGTCGAAGATCAGATCACAGGTCAGATCAGCATTGATGACATCATGAACCGCATCAAGCAGCAGCAAAGGGAACGTCAGGAGAAGGAAGTTGCCAAGATAGTACAGGACAAGATAAGCACAGTTATCAGCCAGTACGATGAGGACGTCAAATACGATCTCCAGAAAGAGATGGAGAAAGAAGTAAAGCGTGAACTCATGGGAGGCAATCGTCCAAAGCCTGAGAAGAATGCAGGAAGAGCACTTTTAAGCCATGCAGGCAATGTCGTAAGACCTTCTACAGCTCCTTTTGTAAAGGCAGGTGAAGAAGGCATCAGAAGAGCTAATGAAGAAAAGCTCATGGACGATGACGACATCATGGATCTTGATAATCTTCCGGATGATATTCCGGACATAGAGTCTGATGCTGATACTAATTCTGAAACTGATCCTAATGCTGAATCGGATGCTGATCTTGAAAATGAAAAGACAGATAGTGACTTAGTATCAGCTGCTGATGATACTAAGCCGGATGAACAATCAGATACAGAATCAGGCATAGATTCAGATACAGAATCAGACATAGATTCAGATACGGAATCAGACACAGATTCAAGAAAAGAATCAGAATCAGATTCTGATAAAGACACAGATTCAGAAAAAGAATCAGATACAGATTCAGATAAAAATTTAGATACAGATTCAGATACAGAATCAGATTCAGATAAAGATATTGAAGAAGTTGATCATGCTAAAGACCAGGATGCTTCAATAAAGTCAGAAGAGTCTGCAGACTCAGAAGATACGGATGAATCTAAAGATTCAGATATATCCGCAGATTTAGAAGAGTCCAAAGAAGGGGCTGATATCACAGAAGAGGCAGATCTTACAGATGAGATCAAAGAGATCGTCTCTGATATAGATGCAGATAATGATTCTGAAGAAAGTGCTGATAAGGATACATATACTGATTCTGCTAAAAATAATGATTCTGATATAGAATCAAGTCTTGAATTGGCAAAGGAATCAGATACAGACGAAGATATCGAAGAAGATAATGATCAGCATATTGAATCAGATTCGGATTTTGACAATGATTCAGATGATGAAAGCACGAACCTACAGGATGATTCTAAAGATAAGGTAGGTACAAGGCGCGGCAGGATCACAGTAGTTGAAAAGGATGAATCTTCTGCACTTGAAGTTCCTGAATATACTGAAGAAGTTGTTGAGATGAGTCTTGGCGATACATTTGGCTATGAAGATTCAGACAACATAGATGAAGCGGAAGATGCAAAAGAATCCGGTAACGAGACTCCTTCTGAAGAATCTTTTGATGAAAAAAGTTCTGACGAAGAGCCAGATGATGGCGATACATCTGATGCAATAGCCGCAGAATCCGGCGACAACGAAGAAGATAAGGAAGTTATCCAAGAAGAAAAAGAAGAAAAAGAAGATAAAGAGGACGAAGATAAACTAAAGTCACACGATGTAGAAGAATCAGATAACAATTCACACAGAGCCGGCTTTTCCGAAGGGGAAGCGGAGACAGAGTCGGAGGCGAAGGAATTGGATACAAGGGTACGCGTTATGACGCCTGAGGAGAAAGAGCTTTTCGGACCCTATATTCACCATCGTAAGTCCAGAAAGCAGATCATTCGGGCAATTGATTCACTCAATATGTCACCTGCAACCAACAATGCCATTGTTACAGGTGAAGAGGGAACAGGAACCATCAACCTTGCCAAGGGTCTTATTAAGTCCGTTCAGGCAGGTGATTCAGGTTTCTCCGGCAAGGTTGCCAAGATCACTGCACAGGCTCTTAACAGAAAGAGCGTAAGCCAGGTGATAGAGAAGCTCGACTCAGGAGCTCTTATCATACAGCGTGCAGCTGATATGAAGACAGATACTGTGGATTCTCTCTATAAGGAGCTTACAGCTGACAAGCATGGCATCATAATCGTTATGGAAGACAACCACAAGGATATGGATCGCCTTCTAAAGCGTCATCCTGAGCTTTCCAAGTGCTTCAACGTAAGAGTTGATGTAGAAGCTCTTGATAACGAATCACTGGTAGCCTATGCCAAGCAGTACGCCCTTGAGCGTGAATACAAGATAGACAACTTCGGAATGCTCTCCCTTCACTCACGAATCGAAGAGATGCAGACCATCGACCATGACGTTACTATCTCTGAAGTGCGCGATATTGTGGATGAAGCTATTCGAAGTGCCGAGAAAAAGACCATCAGTCATTTCTTTGACGTAGTACTGAATAAGCGATATGATGAAGAGGATATGATCATTCTGACAGAGAAAGATTTCGAAAGAGCAGATCATAAATAGACTAATTAAATAAAGGCGGAAAGTTTTGTATGGTTAAAAAGGTATTTATCTCTGAAGCTGATGAGTATCTGTTCGGTAACGGTACTCATTATGAAATCTACGAAAAACTTGGCGCTCATCCTTCTGTGGAAAATGGCAAAAACGGTATGTTTTTTGCTGTATGGGCCCCAAACGCAGCAAGTGTTCATGTAATAGGTTCCTTTAACGGCTGGAATGAAGAAGTCCACAAAATGGAAAGACTCAAATCCGGCATCTGGCAGTTATTTATTCCCGGAGTAGGAGTAGGTGAGTTATACAAATACCTGATTACTACGCCGAGTGGTGAGAAGCTTTACAAAGCTGATCCCTATGCTAATTTTGCAGAACTAAGACCGGGTACAGCATCCCGCACAACAGACCTTTCCGCTTTTACATGGTCTGATGATAAATGGACAAGTGAGATATCCAAAAAAGATCTCAACAAACAGCCAATAGCTATCTATGAATGCCATATCGGTTCCTGGATGAAACATCCTGACGGAACCGAAGACGGCTTCTATACTTATCGTCAGTTCGCTGACCGCATAGTAGAGTATCTTAAGGAGATGAACTATAACTATATCGAGCTTATGGGTATAGCTGAGCATCCCTTTGACGGCTCATGGGGCTATCAGGTAACAGGCTATTATGCACCGACATCCAGATATGGCGAGCCTGTAGACTTCATGTATCTTGTAAACCTTCTCCATGAGAACAATATAGGAGTTATCCTTGACTGGGTACCGGCGCATTTCTGCCCTGATGCCCATGGTCTTGCCCGCTTTGACGGCCAGTGTATCTATGAAGATCCGGACCCTCGCAAGGGAGAGCATCCTGACTGGGGTACCAAGATCTTTAATCTTGAAAAAAATGAAGTCAAGAACTTCCTCATAGCTAACGCACTTTACTGGATCCGTAAATTCCACATCGACGGAATAAGAGTAGATGCAGTAGCATCAATGCTCTATCTTGATTATGGCAAAAAAGACGGCCAGTGGGTTCCTAATAAATACGGCGGCAATGAAAACCTTGCAGCTATAGAATTCTTCAAGCACTTAAACAGCGTTATACACGGTACATACCCTGGATTTATGACTGTAGCAGAAGAGTCTACAGCATGGCCCAAGATCACAGGCAAGCTAGATGATGGCGGCCTTGGATTTTCATTTAAGTGGAACATGGGCTGGATGCACGATTTCTGTGAATATATGAAGCTTGATCCATATTTCCGTAAGGGTGCTCATAACATGATGACCTTTGCTATGAGCTATAACGAAGCTGAGAACTATATCCTTCCTCTGTCCCATGATGAAGTAGTACATCTTAAGTGTTCTATGCTTGAGAAGATGCCGGGCTATGAGACAGATAAGTTTGCTAACCTTAGGGCCGGATATACATTTATGTTCGGACATGCCGGCAAAAAGCTCCTTTTCATGGGTCAGGAATTTGGCCAAAAGCGTGAGTGGAGTGAGAAGAGAGAACTTGACTGGGGACTTCTTGCAGAGCCTCTTCACAGAGGGATGAAGGACTATGTTGCAGAGCTATTAAAACTCTATAACAAGTATCCTGCCCTTCACGAGATTGATAATAACTGGGGCGGCTTTGAATGGATCAATGCAGATGATTCTGACAGAAGCACCTTCAGCTTTGTCCGCAAGGCATCAGATGGCAAGGACAACCTTTTATTCGTAATCAATTTTACCCCTATGGAGTGGAAGGGATTCAAGGTAGGCGTTCCATTTGCAGGAACCTATACTCACCTTCTTGATAGTGCTGATCCAAGATTTGGCGGCATGGGAACAGGAGTTCCTGATAAGATCAAAGCGCAGCAGGGGCTTTGCGATTACAAGGATTATTCGATTACCTTTGATCTTCCACCATATGCAGCAGAAGTGTTCCTGTTCCAGGATCCTTCCAACAAAGATACTATAGTAAGATCTCAGCGCAAGGAACGTACCCTTCGTACATCCAAGTCTGAAAAGGCAGAGGAAAGTGCTGATAGTGACCCAAAAGCTTCAACTTCCAAAGCAGTTAAAAAAACGGCTGAAAAAAAGACTGCTACAAAGAAGTCTGTAGATAAAAAAGCTGATGATAAAAAGTCCGATAAAAAAGAAGCCGCTACTAAGAAGGCTGATGAAAAGAAGGCCGATAAAAAAACAGAGACCAAAAAGCTCCAAAACACGAAAGTATATCATTAAATAAAAGCCAAAAATCAAATACGGTTAAGAATCTGATATAATGTGCCGAAATAAAGTGTGACTGCAAAGGATATGCAGCCGCACTTTATTTTTTTCTCCAAGCCATAACAGGATGTGCCGGCAGAGAAAGCATTTTGAGGTTTTATATGACAAATGTATCGGCGCTGGGACAGTTTATGGCATCCCCTGAAGATAACAAAACAGAAAAGAACGCGCACCTTCCTGGAAGCGATTCCTATAGACCATTTGGAGCAGGCAGTATCAAAGGCGCAGGGTATAGTAAACCCATGAGCATAGACCCTTGCCTTGATGTGGAGTTTGGATCTATAAGGCATGATACAGAAGGCTATAGCGCTAAGACAAGTACACTTGTTAATGGCCTTGGAAGAGAAGCTGCGGATTTTGAAAGCTTCCATAATTTTGATGTAGTAATGTCTCATACAATGACAGAAAGTGACTACCGTAAGGCAAGAGAAGACGGCTTTGATCCCAAAGACCTTGAGCCTTCAGAAGCTGTGACTATACTTGATAAGGTCAAGACAGCCCTTCTTGAGTCAGGACAGGTTATAGATGGATTCAATGATGATCTTGATGTTGAGACTCTATCCAAGATCACAGGCAGCAGCTCTCTTGCAAGAGATATAGAAGCTTCTTTTGAGCACCATGACATCCCTCTTACCAAAGATAATATCGAAGATGTTCTTGGCGCGCTTGAAAAGGGTGCGCTTCTAAGTAGTGCGCCCAAAGATGAATCCAAAAACTTTCTTATTGATAACAATTTAGAACCTTCCATTGACAATCTCTACCTTGCAGATCACGCAGTTGGAGGACCAAAGACAGGGCACAGCTCTTACTACATGGAAGGTGGCTATCTTAATAAGATTGCACAGGATGATACATATGAAGATCTTGATGCTTCTATCCTTGAAGTCATAGAAGAGGCAGGCTTTGACACGCAAGACGAAGACATTAAGGATATGGCAAGGCAGCTTCTAAAAGACGGCCTTAGACTTACAACAGATACCCTTCAAAAGAAAAAAGACCTTGCAGATTTATCATTCCCTCTTTCTAAGGAAAAGATAATAGAAGCTGCAGCAGCGTCAATAGCAGATGGAAAGAAAGCGTCTGAAGGAAATCTCATAGATCCAAGAAGCCTTGTACAAAAGGCAGTAAGCCTTAAAAAGAGTCTTTATCTTGAAGAAATAAGATTCGAGATGAGCACAGAGGTTAACCTTAGACTTCTTCGAAGCGGTATAGAGATAGACACTTCCTATGTAGAGAAGTCAATGGAAGATATCAGAAATGCCCAGCTTCAGATTGCCAAAGCTCTTTTCCCGGATAGAAGTGATGCTGATAAGTTATACGATCTGTATAGAAATACTAATGAAGATATAGAGGCTGTCAAACAGTCTCCTGCAGCTGTAGTCGGTGCGCTTACCAAGGAATTTAAGTCAGCGACTCTTGAAGACATATTCAATAGATCATCGATTATAAAGGCTGATTATGACAAAGCCCAGAAGACCTACGAAGCTGTTGGCACCGCGGTAAGAGCAGATCTTGGTGACAGTATCAAGAAGGCTTTTAGGAATGTTGATGAGCTGTTAAAAGATATGGATCTTGAGACAAACGATGATAACAGGCGCGCAGTCCGCATTCTTTCATACAATCACACAGAAGTTACAAGGATAAGCGTAGAGACAGTAAGAAGCTGGGATTCTAAGCTTGTTGATACCATAGATAAGTTAAAGCCAGGGGCTGTCCTTGACATGATAAGGGAAGGCCGCAATCCTCTTAAGATGACTCTTGATGAGCTGTCATCATATCTTTCAGATAAGGACAAGAATCCGGATGAAAGAAACGAGAAGTTTTCGAGATTTTTGTACAAATTAGAGCATTCAGGTCAGATTAATGATAAGGAGAAAGAGTCCTATATAGGCATCTACAGACTTTTTGAAAATCTCAAAGCAACGGATCATGCAGCTATAGGAACAGTGCTTATGTCAGGATCTGAAATGACTATAGGCAACCTCCTTGGCGCAAGCAGAACTCTTCAAAGGTCAAAACGCGGCATGGATTATAAGATTGATGATGAGTTTGGAGGTCTTGAAAGCGGTGGATTTAAGAGTGTTTCAATAGATGTGCAGATAGAGACCGCTTTTAGATATTATGCAGGCAAGGCTGACAGAGCCTATGAGCATATAAGCCCTGAGAAGATGCTGTCCTTTGAAGATAAGGGCAATGACATCTTGGAAGCTACACTTCCCGAATTTGCAGATGCTATGGTAGAAAGTGAAGGCGAGGAAAGTAAAGCTTTAGAAAGAGAATATAACCAAAGACAGCTTCAGGACATAAGGGATGTTCTTGCAGATGAGCTTTGCTCACAAAGCGAAGAAGAGCTCAAAGATTCCAAGATTCCTGTAACAGTTCGAAATCTTGAAGCAATGAATGAGCTAATAGCATCAAGGATCAAATATAATACAAAAAATATCTGGAATCAGCTAAGAAGCAGGATCAAAAATAAAGATGACAGTACTTTTGAAAAGTCAGATGAAGATTCAGATGATGCCATAGATAAAGCTCTGGATAATCTTAAGAACCTGTCTGAATATAAAAATACTATAGATAATCTGTCTAAAACAGTTGAAACAGCCATGAATACTGCCGATACATATATTGACATAAGAGCTTATAAACTCCTTTACACCCAGCTGTCTATAGCAGGCGCAATGTCTGATGCCGGAAGTTATGAGATACCGGTTGATATGGGCAGTTCTAAGGTTTCACTACATCTTTCTTTTAGGCAGGGAGATGGACAATCTTCAAGGATAGAAGCAAGTATAGAAACTGAAAACTTCGGAACAGTTAAGGCGGATTTATCTCTTTCTTCTTCCGAAGATGAAAGTGGCAATAACCAAGATACTATAGCGCCCAAAGTCACCGGAATGTTGACGACATCTGCTCAGGGACGATCGCAGACAAGGCGCTTTATGGACAATATAAAGTACATAATGACAGGAGATGCATCGTCACAGGATATAAGTATTATGTACGGCGCAGCATCAAAGACAGGAGGAAGTACTAAGGCAGCAGTTAGCAGGGAAGCAGATACTACTGACAAGAGACTTATAAAAACAGCGGAACTATTTATTAAAGCGGTTACAGATTCTCTTACCATGATGGAAGAATCTTAAAGCCCAGAGTTAGAACACGGAGAAGTACCATGAAGATTAATTACAATGTATCTGCTCTAGTAGCAAACAATGCACTCAAAACAACTGACAACAAGCTTACAGAATCCCTGGAAAGACTTTCAAGCGGACTCAAGATAGCCAATGCCAAGGACAACCCTTCAGGACTTGCAATGTCAAGAAGGATGAACTCTCAGATCAAGAGTCTTGACACAGCTGATGACTCTAACGCAGACGGAATCTCCATAGTTGAGACAGCAGACGGAGTTCTTGCAGAGATACAGGATATGCTCCAGCGTATGAATGAGCTTACCATAAAGGCCTGCAATGATACCAATACTGACGATGACAGAGCTATCATCGATGAAGAGATACAGCAGCTAAAAAGTGAAGTTCAGAGAGTATGCGATACAACAGAATTCAACGGCCAGAAGCTCCTTGACGGATCCTTTGATCTAAAAGGATATGCAACTATCCGTGAACCCGGCACTGGCAAATATGTCACGGACCCTTATATCACAGTTAGTACATACTCGGATGAGATTCCTGCCGGAATGGCTACTATAACAGATTTTACCTGTGAGTTCGAAGAAGATCCTATAACAGGTACAAGGAATATCGTACCTACTATAGTTGACGGTCAGATGACATCTCCCAAAGGAGTTCTTACGGATTCTAAAGGTAATGTATATGACAATATAGCTGTAGATGGAGATATTATCAAATTCTACAACTCAAGAGGCCAGGAGGTTCAGATCAAGGTTGATGAGACTATACCTGCTACAACTCCTATAACAATAGGACTTGAACTTACAGCAACCGGCGCCATGGCAGTTCAGATTGGTGCCAATGAAGGACAGTATCTTGATATCAGGATTCCTACAATGTCTCTTTCCAATATAGGTATATACAATACCAACACCAAGACCATAGAAGATTCAAGAGCTGCCATAGAGCAGATCAAGAACGGACTTGCATATGTTTCAACAGCAAGAAGCCGCCTTGGTGCCTACCAGAACAGACTTGAGCATACCAATAAGTCACTTGATGTCACGATTGAGAATATGACAGCAGCATATTCAAGGATCATGGACGTAGATATGGCAGAAGAGATGACAACCTATTCAACTCAGACAGTCCTCGATCAAGCCGGAATCTCAATGCTGGCTCAGGCCAATGAAAGACCAAGTGAAGTATTACAGCTTCTCCAGTGATGATCTAAGGCTCCAACACCTGTGATATTTCAAAGGATTAAAAAAATACTTAAAGAATTAAATATATCCAATTAGAAATGTTTATTATAAATGTCAATGATAAATATATATTTAAAAGAAAGAGTGAGCCCATGACCAAAGAACAGATAAACAGCTATACCAGAAGAATATCAGAAGCTAATGAAACCCAGATGATAACTATCCTATATGAGATGACTCTGGACTACCTTGCTGATGCCAAGAAAGCTCTTTTTGCAAAGGACTATGACAGATATGACGTTGAGCTTACAAGAGCACAGAACTGCATCACAGAGCTTATAAGATCTCTTAACATGAACTATGAGATAGCACATACTTTCATGCAGCTGTATATCTTTGCCAAGAGACACCTTATAACAGCAGCCATAAGACGTGAAGGCGATTATATTGATGACATAATCAGTATATTTGAGAAAATGCGCAATTGCTACAAAGAGCTTGAAAAGCTCAATGAAGCAGCTTCTGTTATAGAAGGAGCACAGCATGTATTTGCAGGTCTTACCTACGGCCCGGGCCACCTTAACGAGACTGTAGCAGATCCTTACACTAATAGAGGATATAGAGCCTGATATCTATACGATACAGCTTCTATTCTCTTTATAAGGACTGGCAAAGTGCATATGCTTAACTTGCCTGCTATGGTTATTTTTTAATACTATTTATAGATAATTATATTCAAAAAGAATATAACGGATAAAAATAAGCGGTATTACGTCAAAAATTAATTACATATTAGAACTTGCGTTTTTAAAAATCTTCTGCTAGTATTCATACATCGAGTTCATTACGAACAAGATCACGAAATTCATTCGTGAGGATGATCGGCATCGCCGGTTATTCATATCCCTTTAATTATAAGATTTTTGGAAACGCATTTTTTGCGTCCTTTTTTTGAGAGGAAGAAATGAGTAAAAGGAATATTATCGCTTTATGCGACACCACGGCTGATTATTGTTTCAGGCTGGATGAGTACCTAAGAAGGAGCTTAAAACTCCCCTTTAAGATTGTAGATTTTACAAGTCAGGATGATCTTATGGCAGCAGATAGTGACCTTAAAAGCAGGACCATAGCTCTTGTCATATCCCAAAGCGTATACGAGAAGGTACATGATGCAGGTTTTGACAGACTCCTTGTACTTGAAGAGCCAGGCAAGGATGGAAGCTATAACAGGATAGAATCAGATGATGAAGATATCGAGATAAGATCTACGCCCAAGTACCAGTCCATGGACAAGATAATGCAAAAGCTAATGAGCTTTTGTATGGATCAGCCTGATACATTGAGCCAAAGGCGCGGAAGTGAAGATAAGCTCACAATATACGGAGTATATTCACCCATCAAAAGGTGCGGACAGACAACCTTTGCAAGAGCACTTGGACGCAGCCTTAGCAGAAAAGACAGAAGTCTTTATATGAATCTTGAGCCTTTTGCATCAGATCTTGGAATACCCAAAGGAAAAGGGCAGAATCTTCAGGATCTTCTATACTTTTTTGAAAATGATAACAAAAGGCTTTCACTCTATCTTGAAAATGTCTGTGTCAAGGACGAAAGCCTTGATATAATCCCGCCTGCGACATCATTTCTTACACTCAAAGGAGTCGGCAGGGATGAATGGGGAAGACTATTAAAAGAGATAGAAGAGACGGGACTTTATAAGTATCTTATCATAGATCTTTCGGAGATAACCGATGGCTTTACTCACATACTTGATATGTGCGACAGGATATTCACCATTAGAAGAGATGATCCATGTTCTTTGTCCAAGCTTGAAAACTACGGACGAACATTTCGCCTTACAGGTAACGGCGGCATACTTGATAAGAGCATGGTATTCGACCTTCCGGACAGCCTACTTACAGCAGGAGATCAGGCCATGGAAGTCTATGCATTAAATGTCCTTGAAGCATCCAAGACTCTTCCTATGAAGGAGGCACAGGATGCGAGCTGAACTAGAAAATTTAAAAACAGATATCAGAAAAAGGCTTGTTGCATCAATGGATATGACAAGGGATATAAGCGATGATGAGATCCTTGAGATGATCGATAAGGAAGTTATATCCAGCTGCAGCGAGATGGTCATGACCCTTTCTGAAAAAAGAATGCTTCGATCAGAGCTATTCCATGCAATGCGAAAGCTCGACGTACTTCAGGACCTTGTAGATGATCCTACAGTTACAGAGATCATGATCAACGGCAAAGACGATATCTTTATTGAAAAGAGCGGCCGCCTTTCCAAATACGATCTTACTTTTGAATCCAAGGAAAAGCTTGAAGATGTGATCCAGAAGATCGTAGCAGGCTGTAACAGAGTCGTAAATGAAGCATCTCCCATAGTCGATGCAAGACTGGAAAACGGATCCAGAGTTAACATAGTCCTTCCGCCTATAGCGCTAAACGGACCTATTGTTACTATAAGAAGATTCCCGGACGAGCCCATCAATATGAAAAAGCTTATGGGTTTTGGCTCTGTTCCTGACTATATAGTCAAAGATCTTCAGACTCTGGTAAGAGCAGGCTATAACATCTTTATAAGCGGAGGAACAGGCTCCGGCAAAACAACCTTTCTAAATGCGTTGTCAGACAGCATCCCATCCACAGATCGCGTCATCACGATCGAAGACAACGCTGAACTGCAGATTCTGCATGTTCCCAACATAGTCAAAATGGAATCTCGAAATGCCAATGTAGAAGGCTGTAGAGAGATTTCTATACGAGACCTTATAAAGTCAAGCCTTCGTATGCGTCCCGACAGGATCATCGTCGGAGAAGTCAGAGGCGGAGAAGCTCTTGATATGGTGCAGGCCATGAATACAGGCCATGATGGAAGTATGAGTACAGGCCATGCCAATAGCGCCAAGGATATGCTATCAAGACTTGAGACCATGATACTGATGGCTATGGATCTACCACTTAGTGCTATCAGAAGACAGCTTTCATCAGGCATAGATCTTATCATCCACCTTGGAAGACTTAGAGACAGGAGCAGGAAGCTCCTTGAGATATGCGAAGTTCCGGGGGGCCTTGATGAGGAGACTGGTGAAGTGAAGCTCAATGTACTCTGGCAATATGTTGAAACCGGAGAAAGTGATAACGGCAAAGTTATAGGAGAGTGGAGGAAAATTGGAGAACTTAAAAACAAAGAAAAGCTTGCAGCTGCCGGACTGGTACTCCCATCGCAGGCTTAAAGAATTATTTCAAAAGCCTCAAAAAGAAGATATTCCGTCAATTGTTGCAGGTGTTTTAATACTTATGACCATCAGCTATCTTTTTTATCATTCGATTTTAGTAACGGTATTTCTTGCGCCGCTCCTTGTACCTTTTGTAGAGAAGATGAGAAAAGAGAGGATCACAAGACAAAATCACGAGATAGGGCAGCAGTTCAAAGATGTACTTATATCCGTAGCTACAAGCCAGAAGGCAGGATATGCTCTTGAGAATGCATTTGCAGTTTCTTACAAGGATATGAAGAAGCTCTACGGAGAACAGTCACCTATATGCAAAGAGCTAAGGCGTGTATGCAAAGGACTTAGGAACAATATAGTCTTAGAAGATCTTCTGTTTGAAATGGGTGAGAGAACTCAGAATTCCTATATTAGAGAGTTTGCAAACGTATTTGCAGTTGCAAAAAGAAGCGGCGGCAACATAACTCAGATGCTGGAAGAGACTGTATCACAGATATCTACTCAGACAGATGTTGAGAAAGAGATCGACGTAATGATAAGTGCAGGCAAGATGGAAGCAAGGATCATGGAGATAGTTCCCTTTGCCATCATGGCTTATGTAGGCATCATGAACCCTGGCTTTTTTGACAGCCTTTATGGCAACTTTGCAGGCATAGCGATAATGACAGTATGCCTTGCAGTGTATCTTGCGGCATATACAGTTATCGAGAAGATAATTGATATCAAGGTATGATCGGGGGATGAGTATGGACTTATATATTAAAACAGGTTTTTATGCCCTTATTCTTATAGCGATCATGGTTTTGTGCTTTATAGCAAGATATGAAGAGCTTCCTGAAAGTATTGATGATACCGGTATATCCGGACATATATACAGAGCAGCCTGCTTTATCTATTCAAGATTTATAAGAAGAAAGAGAACTCTTGAGGTCAGTAAGATCAAAAGTGATCTAAGTACCCTAACACCTACCAATAAAGGTGAAGAGCAGGCGGCAGAGTACTATATCAAAAAAATAGGTCTTTCGATAATCATAATTGCTGCCGGCTGCATCATGGCGATATTCCTTGCCATGAAGAATACGCAGGAGAAGGTGATCGATTCAAAGACCGGCCTTCCCAGATCTTCTTATGGAGGGGCTACATCTTCCCAGAGTCTTGTAGCAGAAAATAAAGACGGTGACACTATAGGAACCTATAACGTCACAGTAGAAGCAAGGAAGTATACAGATAAAGAGCTCACAGATATGCAAAAAGATCTTGCAGCTCGCATGGACAAGATAATCCTTGGAAACAATAAATCTCTTGATGAAGTTCACAATGACTTGAATCTTGTCAGTTCTATAGAAGGGTACCCCTTCAAGATCCAATGGACATCCGATCAGTACAGAGTTTTGGGCTTTACAGGACAGGTCAGGAATGATGAAGTTCCTGATGCAGGGATAGCTGTTAATCTGACAGCTAAGTATACAGCTCAGGATCTTACATTTGAACAGAAGTTCAGCGTCATGGTCTATCCCAAGATCCTTACCGATGAGGAAGCCAGAGATGCTTATATGAAGGATCTTATTAAGACCAACAGTGACGATTCATCTACAGGAGTCTATCAGACTCTTCCCGATAGTTTCAACGATCAGCACATAATCTGGAAGAAGAACATACAGGACAACAGTATGCTTCTTATGATCATGGTTTTGATCATAGGCGTTCTCATATATTTCATCAAAGACGAACAGCTCAAAACAAGTATTAAAGACCGCGAGGAAGAGATGATCAAAGATTATTCACAGATAATCTCAAAGCTTGTTCTGTATCTTGGAGCCGGCATGACGCTTCGCGGCATATTCGAAAAGCTCTGCATAGATTATGAAAAGAGCCTTCAAAGGGGGCTTCCCAAAAGGTATGCCTACGAGGAGATAAGAGTCATGGTCAATGAGCTAAGAGCAGGAGAATCTGAATCAAGGGCCTATGAGATGTTTGGTCTTAGGTGCAGGAGCCAGCCTTATACGAGGCTTGTAAACCTTCTGTCACAGAACCTTAGAAAAGGAAACAGCTCGCTCCTTCCGCTTCTAAAGCAGGAGGCAGCCAAGGCATCCGAAGAAAGGCTTAATATCGCAAGAAAAGCGGGTGAGAAAGTCACCACCAAGCTCCTTGCACCCATGATGCTGATGCTTGGAATAGTGATGGTCATCATCATGTATCCGGCGTTTACGTCATTTTGATCAAAGGTAGCTCGCGGTTTTAAAACTGCTGACTATAAAAAAGATATATAAGATAAAACAACTTGTATATCAAAAATAACAAAATACTTTAAATGAAAAAGGAGAAAACAACATGAAAAAAGTAATGGAGAATGTAAAAACAAAGTTTGCTGCTATGAAGGCAGTGGCTCAGAATCGTCTTGCGTGCAGGGATTTTGCAGCAGAGCTTTCAGATGATAATGCCGGAATGGGTACTATTGAGATTGTTCTGATCATCGTGGTTCTTATTGGTCTTGTTCTTGTATTTAAGGAGAACATCAACGGTGTTCTTGAGACAGTATTCGGCACAATTGATAGCGGTGTAAGCCAGGCTGCAACATACTAATGAGTAGAAACAAGGCAGCTTTTAATACAAAAATAAGTGCATCGCTTACCATCTATATGGCTCTTATGCTGCCTATCCTTCTGTCACTTGTACTGGCGCTTTTTACAGGCGCCAGAATAAGAGCAGAGAAGATGAAAGTTGAGATAGTTACTGATATTGCTGGAAACGCAGTACTTGGTGAATACAATAGACCACTTAGGCAGCAGTATGGACTTTTAATGGTCGATACCGCTTATGACAAGGGCTCCCCCGCTCTTTCAAATATGACAGAGAGACTGGATTATTATCTAAGTGCGAATACCGATGGCAATACCATATCCCAGATTGGAGAATTTCTTCTAAATACCAGTAACTTCTCAGAGCTTTCTCTGGCGGATGTCAGTGTTCCGGAGTATACCTTTGCAGGTGACAACGGAAGCGCTGTGGTTCAGAGACAGATTTTCTCATATCTTGAAGCTGAGCCTTTAGAAGGCCTTTTGGGAAGTGCCGAAGAGGCTACAAGTGGTAAGTCCGATATTGAAGGACAAGGCGCAGGCGGCGAAGACATATCATTTTTTGAAAATGTTGTCGGCGTATTTGAAAAGATATCAGCTTTATTTACTGATAATTCTGATCAGGACCTTGGAGGTCATACAGAAGATGAAGTAGATCTTGAGGATGCCAGGCAGACTCAGGAGACTATGTCTGATATTGCAGGTCAGGATGCTCAGACCAAGAAGTTCTCGATCCTGGATCTTGTAATACCTGAGTCAGAGACTGTATCTGATGCAAGTTTTGATACAGGCTCGGTTTATACAGGACGCAGCAATTGTCTTCAAGGTACAGGTCTTTCTGATAATTTTGATGCCAACGTTTTTGAAAACTTTGGACTTTTTAATATATATCTTTTTGAAAAGTTCGGTTATTACAAGCATCCCAAAGAAAATTCACATCTTCAGTATCAGATCGAATATCTTATCGGCAAAAAAAATACAGACAAAGGCAATCTGGCAGCAGTCGTATGGTGGCTGTTTGCTATAAGATGTGTCATTGATTATGTATATGCTTTTAGACCGGATTCTAAACCCGGACTTGTGATAACGCCAATAACTGAAGCGCTATGTCTTATTCCTGTTATAGGAGTTACGCTGGCAGAACTTGTAAAGCTCTTTCTTACAGCAGTCTACGCCTTTATAGAAGGCAGAAATGATGTAGCCATGCTCATGTCGGGTGGCAAAGTTCCCATCATAAAAACAGATGATTCCTGGAAGACAGATCTTTTTTCAGGTCTTCACGGAGTGACAGGTTCCAATTCTTACGGCCCTGATTATAAAGGATATCTTCTTATCCTGATGCTCCTTCATGAAGCAATAGGATCTGTTGATGAAGAGACAAAGCGCATGATGGATATCATGGAACTTGATATACGTAAAGTCCCCGGGTATTCAAACTTCAGGATAGACGGCTGTATAGACTGTTATAAAGTTACTGTAACCTATGACGGTGAGAGTGGTCACAGCTATGAATTCACAAGGTTCTTCGGATATGAAGAAGCTCCTAGATGATCATGGTCTGAAGCTGCTTTATAAGCTTGGATCTTTTAATGTTTCCGGCTACATATTTATTCACGATATGAGGTAGATGTAATGAAGCACCTGGGGGTGTCCTTTTCGGACACGATCACAAAAATATATAAAAACAAAAAGCATAAGCCTCTCCGGGCAGATCATGGCGCTAAGAAAAGGATATCGCCAGGTGCTGCCATTACACTTGAGGCATCGATCCTAATACCTCTTTTTCTGATGTTCTTTGTCACAGTATTTTCACTTTTTGAAATGCTGCGTCTTCAGAATGCGGTAGAGATTGCTCTCCATCAGACGGGCAATGAGATATGTCTTCTTAGATTCGAAGCAGATATGGTCCTTGGCGCTGGAGAGGAGCTGCTTAGTACAGGAGATGAGAGCGGCACCATATTCGATGATCTGGCGGGTATCCCTGACAGTTACAAAACTGCCGGAAGGAATGTATTCGATTCGGCAGTTACGTATATGATGGTCAAGAATTATCTTGATCCATCAAGTATCTTAGAAACACCAGTCCTTGATGGTGAGATATACATAGCACCTCTTAATCTGACCAATGAAGGTGAAGTAGGGCTTGAAGCTGTATATACGACGCATCCGTATTTTAAGTGCTTTGGCCTTTCTGACATCAGGATGGAAGCAAGGTACTATGGCCATGACTGGTCAGGATTTGCAGTTGCTTCTGACCAGGAAGAGGAGCAGGAAGATGAAGATCCTGACGTATATATAGCTAAGAGAGCAGGAGCTGTATATCACACGGACAAAGGCTGCACCTATCTTACAAGGAATATACATAACTGTCCTTACATAGAGATAGAAGATAAAAGGAATAAAGGCGGAGCCATATATTATCCCTGTAGTACCTGCGGCGGAGGAACATCCGGAACGGTATATTACACAGATTATGGAAGAAGATACCATTCAAGTCTTGATTGTCATCAGCTTACCCGCGACATAATAACGCTTAAACTATCGGCCGCCAAGGAGCAAGGATATAGACCGTGTTCTGTATGCGCCGGTGGATAATAGGAAAGGAATAATATGATCTTTATAATTCTAATGATGCTGATCCTTGTAATATCAGCTGTCTATGATATCAAAAATAAATCCGTTTCTGTCAAAATCCTTGTTATAGCAGGATGCATATCTTGTATCTGCGGTATATGTCAGCTCTTTTATGATTCTACTATCTATATGGAAATATGCTCACTTTTGCCGGGCGCTTTTATGCTGGCACTTTCATATCTTACCAAGGAGCAGATAGGTTATGGAGATGGACTTATGATTCTTTTCCTGGGACCTGTATTTGGGCTTATCAATGTGCTTATAGGTTTGTGCGCAGGTCTTGTGATATCAGCTTTTGTTTCAGCAGGATTATTGATGTTCAAAAAAGCCGGGAAAAAGGAGTCGTTACCATTTCTTCCTTTCCTTGCGGCTGGAATGGGGGCAGTCTGTGTACTTTGCAGCATATGATCTTATAGACAGACATCATAATTATTCTGAGAAGGTAGATTGTGATAAAAAAGAATCTAATACCATAATTCCTTTTAAGGAAGAATATTATCCAAAAGAATCTGATACAAGAAATCATTCCAAAGGATCACATTATCAAAAAGATGATATTGATCATAAGAATATACAAGATACAGTTCAAAGGCTGCAGGGCGCATACCTTACTATAGAACTGTCACTGATATTTCCTATCATATTACTTGTTATAGTCTTGGTCGTACACTGGAGCTTTATGATGTATGACAGAGTGATAATGTCTCAGGATGCATACCTTCTTGCTTTAAGAGGTGCGGTTATATCTGATGATGAGCCTGAGCAGTATGCGCTTGACAATAGCGACTGGCAGTTTGGATCCTGGTATTTTGGAAGTGATAAACCCTCTGTTCAGACCTCCAGCGACTGGCTGTTTAATAATGTCGAAGTAACTCTGTCTATGGAGACTTACCATGGAGGGACCAGCTATTACGGCATAAATCCTCAGGGTAAATGGGCATCTTCCATATCCTGGAAGGCAAGTTATACAAGACCTGCCAAGAGAGTCCGGCTTTTCACAAGGGCTTATGACCTTTATAAGGTATTTACAGAGGCTTTGACTTCTGATTAAAAAATCACTTTTTGCTTACAATTATATGTTAGGGGTAGTTTGAAAATGTTCCATTTTCAAGGGAGTTAATTAGGAATTAACTCCTCAAATTGATGACGCGAGCTCCATCAATTTGAACCATTAGTCACTCGTTTCACTCGCGACATGAGGTTAAGAATGAATTACAATATACGTTATGAAAGAGACTTGTCACATAATTACATGGTAGTTGGTCTTGGTGATATAGATACAGGGGATTACAGGTACAAGATGCTTGAAGCCCAGAAAACCAAAGGTCTTATGGCCTGCAGCCTTAGGAATATCAATTCTGATTCCTTTCTATATTATGAAGCTGACGGCCTTAGGAGTATTGCAGACAGATTTGCAAGTAAGAAAATGAACTATTCGCAGCTTATAGATTTTTTCACGGATCTTGAGAAGACCTGCATAGATATGGCGGAATACCTTCTTGAAGAAGACAGCCTTGTTATGACAATGGATACAGTTATGGTGGATCTTGCGCGCGGAAGCTTTCGCTTTATGTGCCTTCCCGGAGATAACAGAGAAGATATCGAAACTTTTGCCATGGAACTAACAGATATAGTTGATCATAACGATGAGAAGGCGGTAAATACAGCATATGAATTCTGTATGCTTGTCGAAGAGAATGGATACAACCTCTCTGTTATTGCAAGGATGATGCGTGACAAGATGGCACAGAGTCTTGAAACAGTAAGCCAAGTAGAAGGGCAGCAGCCTGTAGAACATATCGCAGATAGAAGTGCTGTACAGGCTACTCCCAGCCCGGACTTTTATGAAGATTTTGATGAAACAGAAGAGGAAGATACATCATCAAAAGGAAAGTCAAAAGATAATGATATGAAGAGTTATTATATCTTTTCAATACTTTCTATAATAATAGGATTACTTGGTATTGCTATAAGATATCGATATCCTCTTACTCCAAGACAGAATATCATCTCTCTTTCTATTATAGGCGTGACATTTGCTATGGGTATTGCCGCTCTTATATATGCAAGTCATAAACGCAAAACCTTAGAGATGCAGGAGATTGATGACAACATAAGATCAGAGATCTCTCATGTGAAGAAGAGAAAAGAAGCAGAAAAGAAAAACTCTGCTTTGACCAATAAAAACGAGTATAGAAAAAAGAAAAGAAGATCAAAGTCATATGAAGACGATGATTTTGATATAGATGAAGAAATCGGAAATGAATTCGGAGGAGCTTGTGAAAAAGGAGGCTCTAGTGCATTCGGCCCGGGCAATCTTGCTTTTGCAAGATCAGATGAGAAGGCTTTTGGAGCTGCAGCGCACTCTGTACTTATGCCCAATCTCCAGATGTTCGCATCAAGGAAGGCAGATACATATGCACATGCATCAGCCCCTAAGGATCCCGGAACTACAGTCCTAAGTGACAGTCCTGTCAAGGAACAGGGACGCCTTTACAGTAGAGGTCTTAACAACTGCATCCAGATAAGCACCGACAAGCTCCCTCTTACAATAGGCAAGATGGAAGGCTGTGTTGACTTCGTGATACCCCATAAGACCATAAGCAGGATCCATGCGCGCCTTTTTAGAGAAAACGGCAACATGTTCCTTATAGACCTTGGCTCTACCAATGGAACATACCACAACGGATGCAGACTCCAGGCACAAAAACCTGTAAGAATAGTTCCCGGAGATGAAGTCAGATTTTCAGATATCGTCTTTGACTATAGATGATGGTGGGATGTATTTCTATGTACCGTTACAGGAAGTAACGTGACATGTCCAGAAATACATGGATGTATTTCTATGTACCGTTACAGGAAGTAACGTGACATGTCCAGAAATACATGGATGTATTTCTATGTACCGGATGTGCTATACTTAATTATGATTATGGTCTTTGGGAATAGAAGTACTTTTCTGTACTGTCTGGCGTTCCCTTTCTACAGCCTGTTGTGTTGGGACATGAGGTTAAAGTTTGAAAGTGTTCCACTTTCAAACCCGAATTGGTGTCACGAGTTTCACCAATTCGAACCATTAGTCACTCGCTTTACTCGTGACATGAGGTTAATAATGGAGGAGCACATAAGCCATGAAGATCAACATTTACTACGGAGGCCGCGGCATTGTTGACGATCCGTCTTTGTATGTGATAAACAGAATGACGGATGTATTAAAAGAACTCAATGTCGAGGTACAAAGATTCAATCTGTTCGATCAAAAGAATGCAATAACAGCACTTCCTGGTACACTTAAAGATGCCGATGGTATCATTTTGTCTTCTACAGTTGAATGGTACGGTATCGGCGGATATCTCATGGAATTTTTAGATGCATGCTGGCTTTATGGCGATAAGGACAAGATAGGACGCATGTACATGATGCCTGTTATCATGTCTACTACATACGGAGAGCGCGAAGGCGTGACCAGCCTTGAGACGGCCTGGGAGATACTTGGAGGCCTTCCCTGCGACGGAGTATGCGGCTATATCGCTGATACTTCACTTTTTGACAGCAATCAGGATTATATACGTCTTATAGAAAAAAAGGCCGAGAACTTCTATAGGACTATCTCGCAGAAAATCCCCGCCCTTCCTGCAAGCAATCAGGTAGTAAAGCAGAAAGTATCTCTCACCAAGAGCGTCGATCTGACTCCGCAGGAATCAGAACAGCTTTCTAAGTATGTCTCTGATGACAGATATGTTCAAACTCAAAAAGCTGATATTCAGGAGCTTTCTTCTCTTTTTCGTGATAAACTTAAAAATGATGAGCGCACGTCTACTTCAGAAGACTATTTAGATACATTCAAAAAGCATTACAGGCCTGATAATAAAGTTCAGGGAACATATGCTATAACTGTAACGGACAGACCTGGCATGAAGACCATGCTCTTAACGATTAGGGATAGTCTTGTCACACAAGTCATAGCTTCTGAAACAAGTGATATAGATGTTGCACTTTCTATGACCAAGGATTCTCTTGATGAGATAGTTACAGGACGTATGACCTTCCAGAGAGCATTTATGGCAGGTAATATGAAGATGAAAGGCGATTTCAAGCTCTTGCGCGGGCTTGATCAGATTTTTGTTTTTGGATAAGTGACAGCGCGAAATTTAACGGATGTGAGGTTTGCAGTAGTTTTTTATGGCCAAGTATGATCAGCAGTGGTATAGGGATTTTTATGGAAGATATCTTACTTCCTTTGTGATGATAATTTTTTTACTTCTTAATATATTGTTCTTTGTAAGTCAGATGATCCTTGGCAACAGACTTACAGACAGCGGAGCCTTGATCACAGATAATGTATATTATGGCGGTCAGCTGTACAGGCTTATAACTGCAACCTTTCTCCACGCAGATATATCCCATATTGTTTCTAATATGATAGGGCTGTTCTTTATAGGAGGACTTATAGAGATAAGTGTAGGGCATATCGGCTTTGCACTCATATATCTCATGTCCGGTATAGGTGGCAACCTTGTATCTGTATATTATGAGAATTTCAAACACATAGAGCGCTATTCAATAGGAGCAAGTGGAGGAGTATTTGGCCTTATCGGGGCTCTGCTCATTCTCACTGCATATGAAAGAATAAGGTCCGCAAGAGAAGGAAAACCAGCAGGCAGCCTTCTTTACAGGGGCCTTTTTGTGGTAGTATTTATGGTGGCTTCAGGCTTTACTGAAGGCGGTGTTAACAACACTGCTCATATAGGCGGACTTATCATGGGTATGATCGTGTGCACAGCACTGGTCCTTATCCGTGGCAGTAAGATCAAACCTATGCAGCTGTGATGCAAGTCGCAGCCGTATAATACATGATAATGTAGAAAAAATAAAAACAATCTACCAAAAGGAGAGCGTATGAAGAACGATAACTGTATTTTCTGTAAACTTGCAAATGGGGATATCCCAACTAATTCAATCTATGAAGATGATATGTTCAACGTGATACTGGACAATGGTCCTGCAAACCTTGGTCATGCACTTATTCTCCCTAAAGATCACAGCGCCAATGTTTTTGAGACTCCTGATGAAACACTTGGCAAAGCTATGATCCTTGCCAAGAAAGTAGCTCAAAAACTTAAAGATACACTTGAGTGCGATGGTGTCAATCTTGTTCAGAACAACGGAGCTGCTGCAGGACAGACTGTAGAGCATTTTCATCTCCATGTGATACCAAGATTTACTAACGATGGACAGACAATAGCATGGAAACCAACGCAGCCCGAAGATGACAAGCTTCGCGACATCTGCAAAAAGCTTAAGTTTTGATAATAGGTGGTAGTATGCGCGAACTTGATGTTAGTAATATAACAACTGCGGTGAAAGAGATGGTTATCTCTGCCAATTATCATCTTTCGCCTGATATGAAAAAAGCCCTTGATGATAATGCACTTTCTGAGAAATCTCCCCTTGGAAAAAGCATACTGACTCAGCTTCAAAAGAACCTTGAAATAGCTGACACTGACAAGATCCCGATCTGTCAGGACACAGGAATGGCCGTTGTATTTATAAAAGTCGGACAGGAAGTACACCTTGTAGGAGGAAGTGTCACAGATGCGATCAATGAAGGTGTAAGACAAGGATACACAGAAGGATATCTTAGAAAATCAGTAGTAGGAGATCCTCTTATAAGAGAAAATACCAAAGACAATACTCCTGCCGTGATCCATTTTGAGATAGTACCAGGTGACAAAGTTGAGATCACCTGTGCCCCCAAGGGCTTTGGAAGCGAGAATATGAGCAAGATCTATATGCTCAAACCTGCTGACGGAGAAGAGGGAGTGAAGAATGCCATACTTCAAGCCGTAAAGGATGCCGGCCCTAACGCATGCCCTCCTATGGTTGTCGGAGTAGGAATAGGTGGTACCTTTGAAAAATGCGCTATTATGGCCAAGCAGGCACTGACAAGACCTGCAGGAGAGCATTCGGATATACCATATATTAGAGATATGGAAGAGGAGATGCTAGAGCGTATCAATGCAACAGGTATAGGCCCCGGAGGACTGGGCGGATCTACTACAGCGCTTGCCGTTAATATAAACACCTATGCAACACATATAGCAGGACTTCCTGTTGCTGTTAACATCTGTTGCCATGTTAACAGACATATAAGCAGAACACTGTGAGAGGTTAAGTTTGAAAGTGTTCCACTTTCAAACCCAAATTGGTGTCGCGAGCTCCACCAATTTGAACCATTAGTCACTCGCTTTGCTCGCGACATGAGGTTAAAAAATGGAATACCATATTAATGCTCCTTTGACCAAAGAGGATACATCTAAGTTAAAAGCCGGGGATATGATATACATCACCGGAACTATATATACAGCAAGAGATGCGGCTCATAAGAGAATGTCAGAGGCTCTTTCAAAAAGTGGGAAGCTCCCCTTTGAACTTGATGGCAATATAATATATTACATGGGACCATCTCCTGCAAGACCGGGAAGACCTATAGGATCAGCCGGTCCTACAACAGCAAGCCGTATGGACAAGTATGCACCCTCACTTCTTGATCTTGGCCTTAGAGGCATGATAGGCAAGGGTAAGAGAACCAAGGAAGTACAGGATGCCATAGTCAGGAATAAAGCAGTGTATTTTGCTGCAATAGGCGGAGCTGGTGCCCTGCTATCTAAAGCCATAACTTCATCTGAGGTTATAGCCTATGATGATCTTGGAACAGAAGCCATCAGAAGACTTCACGTAGAGAACTTCCCTTGTATAGTTGTAATAGACTCAGAGGGAACCAATCTGTATGAACAGATTTAACACTTTCATGAATAGCATTTTTACGAATGTGTGATTTTGTAAATACAGTTCAAGATGATCAATAGAATAGTTTGTAAATGTCTGAAAAAAATATTTATTATTATTGCGTAAAACGATTGACAAACAGGAAATGTCATCTGTATAATAAATGATGCGTCGCGAAGGAAGTATTTCGATATACGAGGTAGTATGATCGGCTTCTGGAGAGATGCTGAACCAAATATTTATACCATTTGGTAGAGTGGTTATTCAGACATGTGGAGAAATACTCAAGTGGCTGAAGAGGCGCCCCTGCTAAGGGTGTAGACCGGGCGACCGGTGCGCGGGTTCAAATCCCGCTTTCTCCGTTTTTCGATTTAATGCTTTTGCTTAAAGAGAATCTTGAGAGGTTTACAAGGTTCTTTTTTTGTCCCTTAAATATGAGCGATCGAATCGCTTATAAATAAGAAAAAGAAAATCGAAAAAGATGTTGACAAAAAATCAGCATCAAGATATAATCATCTTCGCTGCGTAAGAAACGAGCTGTTTTGAAGAGCGAGAGCTTCATCAGACAACGAGTTGCAGCAAAAAATGATTTAAAAAGTTCTTGACAAGTTACTAGCAACGAGTTAAAATAAATCACGTTGCGGCGGACAAAGCCAAGACACAAAAGCTTAAAAGCCTTAAGACAAGAGCTTTTGAAAGCACTTTGACAACTTAACAGTAATGCAACCCTGAAAATTCCAGTTCTTCTTTTTAAAGAAGGACAGAATGTTCAGAAGAACAAAAACCAAAAGTAAATTTTTGATGGTTTAGCCACCATCAAGCTGTTAGAAATAACAGTGGAGCAGAATTATTCTGATTAAGTCAGCATAAGTCTGAACCGGAAAGAACAATTATTTTAAAGTGAGAGTTCGATCCTGGCTCAGGATGAACGCTGGCGGCGTGCCTAACACATGCAAGTCGAACGGAGTTTAGCGCTGATGAAGCTT
>NZ_FOER01000040.1:0-20651 GCF_900110805.1 Butyrivibrio sp. TB
CATGTCATTATTTTCTAAGCTTACATGCTGGAGAAGATCCACCTGATGTAGAAAACCTGATAGGAAAAAATTTGCTTCCTATCAGGCGCGATCGGAAATATGCCCGTCAGCATAGATTCCGAAATCCGTCTAGCTTTACTTATAGATTCAAGTAATAGCTATTATACCAATAATAGAATACTATGTGAGCGGCAGATTTGCATCTGCTTATTTGTCATGCTCAAAAGTCACTTGTGAATTCATATCAGCTTGGAAATAATTTTTAACTATCGATTCCGACCATAATAATGCTAATTATCAGTTCTAGTAATAACATCTATCCTTCTTAACTTACTGACATTGATTCATATCCGTATTTCAGATACGCTTCAAGCATCTCCATAAAGGTATCGTACTCACCAAAATCATTGCTGCCAGCCTCTCCTATGGCATACTTGTGGGTATTAGCATCATAGATGAAACTGTTATCATCTACGCATCCAAACCATATGCATTTCTGATCTTCGTCCCACCATTCAAATAAGCTTTCTTCATCGCATCTAAAATAGTCAAAGAAGTTGTTATTCTGCCTGTAGTATTCCTCAAGTTCAGCAACAATTTTCTGCTCAACGCCATATTTATCACATATAGTCCTGAACGCCTTAATTTCTTCCTCCGAAGCAGGTGTAAGTTCAACACAATGTCCGTTGCAGACATATCCCCACTCGCTCATAGCGCAGTACTTCTCAAACAATTCCTTTAATGTCATATTTCTTATTCCTCTTTTCAATATTTCTAGCTGAATGATTCAATCTTTTTTACATATACTCTGGAAAGTTCCCCGTTCATATCCTTCAGCTTTGTTTTAAGTTCACATCTCTAGCTGTTCTAGTTCTGCAATTTTCTCACATTCATGAAAAGCCTTACTATATTTATCCGTATACCACTTAGGAATAACTTCCTCAAAATTGTTGTAATTAACAAAGGCTTGTCTTGCTCTCCTTACCATGCCATCAATATCTTTTTGCCCAAACTTTTCTGCCCATTTGATGGAAATAAGTGAAGCATGTGCAACATATATTGCATTGACAATCCAGAAATCCATTGGAATATCATCCTTAAAATATTCATCAATCTGCCCTATGCAATACGGAATACTAACTTCAACACCAAAGCTCTCGAGTTTGTAAAACTCCTCGTAAGGATCACCGATTTCCCATCTGTTAAAATCAATAACGCCTATATTACCATCATCCATATAGATCAGATTGCCCGGATGAAAATCTCCATGCATATATACCGGATGTTCTTTCCAGATCTGGTCTATGTTATCTTTTACATATTTAAGTGCTATCTCATCATCAGATATTCTTACTTGTGAATCCTCGTATCTTGAAAGTTGAAACAGCTTTTTCTCTTTCTTAGTCTGCTGAGGGATATCATCTTTATCGATTGTAGTTGAATGAATTTTTCTAAGTATAGCGCCTGCTTGTCTTCCTAAAAGATACTGCTTTTTTTCAGAAAGCTTTGGTAATACTTCTTCAAGATCACTTCCTTCGATCCAGGTAAGAAGCATATATACATTTTTGCCTTCATTGCAGATGCCAAATTCTACTGGCATGGACATACTAATCCCAAGTTTTGAATACTTTGTTATAACTTCATATTCTCTTTTCTTGCCATCAAATAGCTCTATATCTGATAATCGAAGAAGTAAATCGTCACCTTTATTCGTCCTGACCAAAAACTTCTTATCAGCTGACCAACCTTTTGAAACTGGTGTGACCGACTCCCACTCTGTACTTGATTTAATATCTAAAAACATCTATTACTTTCCATCCTTATTGTCTTACTATTTTTTTAATATAACCATGTTGCATCTACCCCAAGCTTCATCCTTGAACATAAATGCATTCTCATCAGTTCTTCGCTCTTTAAATCCAATCTTTTCATAAAACTTCTTAGCTCGAATATTCTCTGGAAATACATTAAGATGAACTGCATTAGCATTTGGATTATCAAAGGCTTCTTTAAGCGCAAGCTTTATCATCTCCCCAGCTACGCCTTTTCCTCTGACTTGAGGTGAGACTACTACGAATTTTAGCATTCCTTCGTTAGTGGTGTTATTAAGCGAATAACAATAGAAACCTACAACGCTGCCTTCATCAGTAACCGCAACAAACGCCTTATCTCCAAACATCTCCTTTATTTCAGATAAGACTTTGCCCAGATTATCTTTATCAAGTGGATATATCAAATGGTTCGCACTCCACATAGCGTGCGTTCTCTCGTCTGTGATCCAGTCCTTTATTATGTCAAAATCGTTATCTATCTCAAACTCTCTAATCTTCATAGTTATTTACCAAAAATATAGTGTATTAATTACGCTCCCCAGTCATATTTAAATTCAAACCCATCTTCCGGTTCGCCGATTTCATACCCCAAAGCATTTGTCAGTTTATTTTTAAGGTCCAAGTACCACTCATTCCAGATATCTTCCGACATCTCTCCCGCTATCTGTATACCGCTAGGTTCAACCGAAGCCCAGAGATCTATTCCTTCGCCTTTCCAACATGGGCCATTTTCGTTACCAGCCCAGTATGGCATGGATTCATATACTTTTCCAATCTTATCCCATACTGTATCTGGCGCCGTATAATGAATGTTCAGATTTACATCAATATTCATTTATACTCCTTTCTCATACTTTAAAATATCTTTTTACAAAGAAAGCTACAATTCATCGCACTTAAGCCCATATTTCCTGAAGGCAGCTCTCTCCTCACCAAAATCATCCAGAATCGATATCTCCAGATTATTCCTGACATGAACATCTCCATGCCTTTTCAAGATCTTCAAAGCATTAAGATAGGTTTCAAGCAGGATTTTGTCCGGCTCTTTGCTTCTTACAAGATCTTTTAAAGGAGAGGCTATTACGTCGCAAATATATGGATCAAAGAGAATCTCTCCATATTCATCCATCTGCTTTTGAAGCGCCTCTTCGCCCATAGGCAGGATCTCTTCCAGAATCTTCGCACACTCCGAGCCGTTTAGTTCGTCATCCTAATTACGCAAAAGCTCTTCTGAGAGTCTTAGTCTTTGTAATGCATAATACTTTTTCACCACAAATTCATATTCCCTGCGATCAAAGACCCAGTCCGTGTTAATGAACCACCTAATGTTTCCTTCCGTCTTGTAATATGGCAGGGTGTAGTTCATACGCCTTTTATAAAGCTCGACGTCCCAGTTTTTTGCTATCCACTCATGCCATACATCGCTGCCCACATCCTCTAAAGCTATGTTATCACCGTACCTTGCCCAATCATCATCTGTATAACTTTTGGTATATGCGATACCCTTTTCCATTTCTTCTTCAAGACTTTCACCATTATGAGTAACATATCCTATACGGTTCCAGTATACGAAGTCTTCTGTCTTCTCCACATCAGCCACTATTACTATGCAGGAAAAATCCGGATCGTCCTCGCATAACAATATCGGAACCGGAGCACTGTCCATGTCTATAAGAGTTCTAACGAATCTCCTGTCACCCTTCCAGTCAATATCATGGCTCCATGCAAATAACAATTCACTAAATGGTCTGATAAATGCGGCGATATGCTCATCCTCCGAACCTTCCGTATGCTTATCAAGCCATTGCCCGAGAGAAGAGCCATCAATAGTAAGTTCTTGAACAATATATCCATTTGGATTTGTCACTTCTACAACATCTATATGATTCATAAACCAATCATCCGTTTTGTTATTTCTAAGTACTATAATCCAACAACGAGTCATTGAACAGCATATACTTGATCCATCAAAAGCATAGATATACTATAGCAGAAATAAAGCCACTTAACAGCATAAATACTGTCAAATGGCTTATCCAAAAATCTTTAAATTATATAATCACAACGCTTAAGTAATGATATAAAACTTCTTCATGCCCCTTGTCTTGCATCTTCATGGCAATTCCGTAATAGGTCGCACCTTTTTTCTCAATAATCTCATAGGCACTGTTCTTAACATTTTCAGCAATCTCTTTCATGGCTTTTTCATGTTCGAAATGACCTCTCATCTCGCAGAAATCGTGAATTGGAATCCCTGAGACATTTGTTGGGAAATTTAATCAAGTACCTCTCCGTTACGAGAGATGGTTACAACATGCCAGGGAAGGAACTTTCCACTGTTCTTTATAGCATTCTCTGCGGCCCTCTGGAGTCCTCCGCAACATGGAACCTCCATCCTTACTATGGTCACGCTAGCGATGTCGTTATTTGATATGATTTCTGTCAGCTTTTCTGTGTAGTCGCCATCATCCAGCTTTGGACATCCTATCATTGTAACTTTGCCCTTCATAAACTCCTCATGCAAGTTTGCATAGGCGTATGCTGTACAGTCAGCTGCAATGAGGAGTTTGGCTCCATTATAGAAATCAGCCTGTGTTGGAAGAAGTTTTATCTGACATGGCCATTGCACTTTTCTTCGTCAATCTTTATTATCTTTCTTACCATCTTTAAACCTCTCTGTTCTTAGCTTTAACCTTGTTCTGATGGTATCAGTGTAATATACTATTCATAACATGTATGTTGTTTAAACCACATTTTAGGAGAAATTTTTTATGAATCTTGAAGGCATAGAAAAAAGCAGACTGTTCCAGGGAATGACAGCAAAAGAGCTATCCTCGTGCCTTGACTTCCTGGATGCAAAGGAAAAGAGATTCCGAAAAGACGATGTGATTCTCCACGCCGGAGAACAGACTTCCCAAATAGGCATGGTGCTTTCTGGTAGTGTTACTGTTGAAAGCAACGACATCTGGGGCAACCGTACTGTATTAAGCCATGTGGGAAAGAACCAGTACTTTGCCGAGACCTATGCTCTTCTTGGTGAAGTCCTTCTGGTTGATGTCAGAGCAAATGAGGAAAGCAGTATTCTCTTTTGCAATATAAAGAACCTTCTCGAAGATAGCAAAAAGAGCTCTCCCTGGAAGGAAAAGCTCCTTAAAAATATACTTATCATCTCATCACAAAAGAACCTTATCCTCTCCGGGCGAAGCTTTTATACTTCTTCCAAGAGCTGCCGCGGACGCCTCCTGTCATATCTCAATGCCATTGCACTGCAGACTGACTCCAGAGAATTTGATATTCCATTCAACAGACAACAGCTTGCTGATTATCTGAACCTTGAGCGCACCAATATGTCAAAAGAACTCTCACGCATGCAAGATGAAGGGCTTATAGAGTATAGGAAAAGTCATTTCAAGCTTCTTAAGGCTGATTAGCCAATATATGCATCTTCTGCAAAGTTGTGGAAATTCTGCTTTTCCAACCACTCTTTCTCTTCGTCATTCTCCGGAATATCAATACGCTCGATTTTAAAGATAACAGGTCTTGTCCCGTCATTGCAGCATGCGATCATCATTCGATCATCATTAGTCCACCCCTTCATAATGGATCCACCCCACAGGGTTGGAGCTCCCCTCGGCTATCAAAATCCATCATAAGGGCAGATCCTTTCATCTGATCAAAAATTATACTGCATGAAATTTCCGTTATGCTTAAATCCATATGATTCGTACAACTTCACACCCATATTCGATGCTGTAATATAGATTGTTCCGCAACCATATTCTTTTGCCTCTTTTACTACTCTGTCCAGTAACTCTGTAGCGATTCCCAACCTCCTATAGTTCGGATCGGTATACATGCTGGACAAGACACCTAATTTCCCTGAAGGGCATGTGAAGTATGGCGGTTTTTCCGCGAAGGACATACCACTTGTTCCGACTATCTTATCTCCATCAAATGCCAGCCAGGAAATATAGGTTCCGGCAGCCATATTTCTTTTATAAAAATCCAGCAGAGCCTCTTCAAGATTTACATCATTCGGTACAGTTTTTCCCTCTGATGTGTATTCTTCTGTCAGTTGATCTATTCTCATTCTTATGATCCTGTTTAATTCGTTCTCTGATAATCTTTTATAAACAATATCCATAAACATTTGTCCTCGTCAAATACCAGATATGCTGTATGTGAGCCATCAGACATAGCTTTAGAGTAATAATCCCTGGATTGCCGCTCTACCTCTGACATATCAATGCTTGCGTCAAGCCTGTTTGCCGCCCTTAAAACTTCTATTCTTGTGGTGACAAGTATATCCAGATCTTCTATTGTTGCCTTTCTGAAATTCATTTATTTACCCGCCTCTGAATTAATCTCATCAACTATATTTGCTGGTTTTATAGTCATCTCGACCCATGCAGGAACAAATCCACTCTTCGCTGCATTTCTAGCTGATCTTATATTTGACCATGCAGAACAGTAAAATGGCACCTTTCCTCTTTCAAGTATTTCTTTTGCCAACCTGCTTGTAAGAGCAGATGCTATTCCCTTTTGTCTGTACTCAGGAAGAACATCTACCCCTATCTGCCACATGTCATCACAATCAGCTGAACATGCAGCAAATCCTATCAGATTATCCTTGTCATAGGCTCCAACTCCCAGAACATCCAAATTTTTACGATCACTGCATAACGCATTGCTCCACTCCGGTAGATATAAGTTCTTGAAATCATCCTGTCCAAGTATTCTTGTCTCATATAAGCATTGTATATTGTGAATCCTCTCCACATCAGGAAGGTAGTACTCCGCCATAAAACATATCTTGTACCCACGCTCTGCAAGACGTTCCTCAAGCCAGTGCATATCTGGAGTCTCAAAAAGATGGTAGAACTCATATTTATCTACGTATTCTGAAACCAGATCTGTCACTTCGTCCCCTGTAGCTGCTACAACATTATTCCCGTAAGAAACAAAGTTGCAGGTGATTGGTTCTTTATAATACCTGCGTGCATTATCTCCCAAATGAAACTTACAGATTATATTTTTCTCAGATAAAAAATCCTCCGCTTTACATCCTATATCTTCAGCGGATTGTCTCATTGCAATTTCTTTAATCTCTTTATTTGTCAGCATTTTCATATTCGAATAAATCCTCTCTATTACCGGAGATTTATCAGTTGTTTTTTCGCATATATCCGACCAGAATCATCCTCCAACGAAAACATATTTTTACTATAACAAAAAAAGAGCCATTTGACAGTAATTAGCACTGTCAAACGGCAATTTTTCTGACATATTTATTTTAGGAGTAGAACATGCAAAAGATTATTATTCTTTGCTGAATTCTTATGCTCTCTTACTGCTGGATTAACCATTCCATAACTGCTATACAGTTATAGGCATAATCAAATGAAGCCATATGGTATGTAACTCCGCCTCCGGCGCCTCCACCATTTCCGCCCATCATTCCTTCAGACTTCTCGCCGGTCATTTCCATTGCCGGCTTATCTTCACTTACATCTGAAGAAGCATCTGTAGCAGCCTCGGGATTTGAAAGGCCTCCTTCTTCAGAAGAACTCATCTGCCCGCCGTTTCCTGTTTCGCCAAAGCTGCCATCTCCACCGCCCATAGGTGAATTGCCTGTTCCTGCATCAATCGTTCCTGTCTTCCAGGATATAAAGTACGCTCCTGTTGCTTCACCACTAAATAATTCTGTAGCAGCTGATGAAAGCTCGTCTGCTGACCAAGTTCCGTCCCACTGTGCATATGTGTAGGTAACACCATCTGCATCATATCTTGCCATCAGATCCTGTGCTCCGGTCCATGCACTTGTATCATCTTCAGCTGCAAAATAAACGAAGGTCTGCCCCTCCAGATTTGAAAGGAGTTCTGTATCCCACTGACCGTCAACGAACATGCATGCCGCATATAAATCAGGATATTCCGATGCAAGTATGAGTGTCGTCATGCATCCCATGGACTGACCTGTTCCATAGATCCTATCAGTATCTACTGCGTATTCATCTGACATGTAATCAATAAATCTCTTGGTGAGCTCAACATATTCTGTTGTGCTATATCCATCATGATCATCAAGAATTGTTTCAGGATATGTTGGTACAGCTACTATGGTCGGATATACTGACTGCCATTCTGATGTTGCCCATACAAGACCACCAAGTCCCTGTGTAAGTGAATACTCCGCATCAGTTCCTGCAGTTGTTGAATCACCTATAAACACAACCATTGGATATTCTGCATTTTCATCATATCCTTCAGGAAGATACAGATTATAAGTTATAGAAAGGCCTGTCTCCTCATCAGTATAAGTGAGCTGATCAAAAAGATCTGTATATGTCTCCACAAGACCCTCTTCATCTTCCGCAAGCGTGTTACTGACAAGTCCCAGCTCTAACGTAGAACCGGTATCTGTAGTTGTTTCAGTTTCTGCAGCAGAATCTGAAGCTTCTTCTTTTACCTCTTCAGATGAATCACTTATTTCCTGGGTGCTTTCCGATGATACGGTCTGGTCACTATCTGCTTGCTGTGCCTGGCTTCCACAAGCAACTGCAGATACGGTTATCGCACATGTTGTCAAAATAGTTGCTAATCTCTTGAACATTATAAAATTCCTCCATATATTTGTTCCTGTTTATTAAATGGTTTTGGAGTATTTTATATTGCGAGCTACCATTCGCAGTAAGCCTGTTTTCAGAATTTCTAAGAGTTCTGTTCTTCAGTTTACATTCTCATGATATATCCGTTAACTAAATCCAGCCTAAAGAGCTGCTAAACATATTCTAAAATCATTAGTTACTTATTTTCTCTTCCAGCTTCTTGCGCTATCTTATTTCATGCACATCCCTGTTCCAAAGATCAAAGTCCCAATGATTCCAAGCGTCATGGCTTGATGATACACTTCTGTATGACGCTTATGATCTCATCTTTTGACTCGGTGCATCCACCTCGTACCCACTCAGTGACAACTCCAATAATGCCCTTAAGATAAAAGACCCTGATAAGTGGCTGTTCTTTTCGGGGAACTCCAAACCTTTCAGGCTTCTTAGTCTTGTATCTGCCTGTCACTTCTCTTACCTTTGTTGTATTCTGCCACTTAATACAATTATAGATAAAAGAAAACCCCCAGAAACACAGAGTTTCTGAGGTAAGTGAGAACTTTTTCACTGTCCTAAATGCCTTGTTTTGGGCATTTGTAAGGCAAGTTGCTGTTTACCTGCTGCGTACGGTAGAAAGCTCAGGTCTACTGTATGCTGCTGGTGGCAACTTTGTTATTCTTTATTGTCAAACCATTTAGGAACTTTGTGTGACAATCTCACAAGACTACCATCTTTGTAAATTGCAAATCTTTTAAAATCTTCTGTGTTATCATATACCGCAAAAGGCATTCTCACTGACACATTTACTGCGGATAAGCTTTTCCTTTACATCGCCGCCGAATTTTTGCTTTAAATCCTTGTATGTCAGATCTCCAAGAATCTGATCCGTAGACTCCTGAATTTATTTTATTGAATATTTACGAAATAAACAATGAGGGGGCATTTTCCACTAGTTTCTGCATCTCTTCCTGAGTATTCTTAGTTGGATCAAAGCTCTTCATTGTGCCTGATGCAGCATCATAATATAGCGCAGTAATCTGAGGGCTCATATTTCTGGCCGCTTCTGCACGTTCCTTTGCAGCCTGCGATGAGGCCTTTGCACCAGCAACAAACTTATCAAGCCAGTCTCTTACCTGTTCCCCAGTGTCTGCCGGTGATGTTATGATTTCTGAGAGTTCATCAAATGGCGTTTCAAATATGATTTCATCAGATACTACCAAATCTATTCCTGCCTTTTCAAACTGCTTCCTAAGTGCATTTACATATTTGTCAGTCGAAAAATCCTGTGTCAGATCAATGATAAATTTTCCACTCTGACATGTCATATTTAGCACAAGACCGCTTGAACAGTTTGAATACAGGTGTACTTCATCCACAAGTTCATCCGGCATATCAAACTGACCTATGTAACTTATAAGATAAGTGTCCAGCGCAAGATTTTCCATGAATCCAAGGAGTTTCTGTCTTCCTGCAAATGAATGAAAATGTCCTATGACACTCAAAAGCATATTGATATTATTAAATTCTTTTGCACAGTAATCATGCTCTTTCTGGGCATTGAGAAGCATTTTATATTTCGCAGCTAATTCACTGTCTGAAAGGTTCTCTTCTTCTCTTCCGTAAGGCAGAGTCATACTCTTAACACAGTTTTTGAAGGTGTCATCACAACCTAATATATGTCTTGCGTCCATAGGGAAATTACTTACTATAGTCTTATCACAGTCTAAAGAAATCTCTTTTATCCCTCTGCTCATCAGTATGCTCAGATATGTGATTGGAGATGCGCCGATGCTCTTGCAGGCATCCATAAACTGCTTCTGTGAAAAACTGATCTCATAACGTCTATGATCATCTTTATTCTTTGTTTCAGGAAGCTTATATCCCTTGCCTGACAGGCCTTCAATCTTCGTGCTTTTTCCATTTAGCTCGTACTTCTTTTCACACGGATCAGCAAGTTCGGCTACCGATAGTTCAGATGCCAGCAAGTGGTGTTCTTTTTTTATCTGCTCATATTCACCCATTTCAGCATTTTTATAATCACTGTAGAATCTGAGCAATGTCTCGAGAAATGTCTTTGCACCTCTTCCATCTGTAAGTCCGTGATGAAAAGAAAGTTTAAGGCTCTTTTCCCAATATGTAACTCCCATGAGATGATAATTGTTACTATGTCCGCCCAGTGGGATAAATCCATCTTTGTGATGTGCCTCAAGCTTCATTTCATTCCTTACCGCATAGAAATCTCCATCTTTTTCTATGAATTTGACGCTAAAGTAAGGGTATCTGATGACAGTGTCTGCTATCGCCAGTTCCAGAAGTTCACCATTTATGTTTTCCTTCATCCTGACATCATAAACCTCACTTGGAAGGCCCTTGGATCTGTATAAATAAGGCATTCCAGACAAAGCCTTGTCACCATTCTTAAGTATTGTTTCTACATTCTTATTTGTTTTGCTCATTTATCTTTTCCTCTCTTATTTTCAATTTGTTTTCTTGCTCTCTGTTTTGAGCTTGAAGTCATTATAGAAAAATGAGCCTGCAAAAAGAACAACACTTTTTGCAAAATATGATGATTTCAGGAGCACAGGTCCCGACAGGTTTTGTAAAAAGCGTTGATTTGTAAGTCCGATATACTGTTTTTACTGCTCTATGGCTTGATGATACACTTCTGTATAACGCTTATGATCTCATCTTTGGACTCGGCGCATCCCCCTCGTACCCACTCAGTGACAACTCCGATACTTCCAAAAAACCGTACTTCCTCGCGAAATCATTCAGAGGACATCTTGTAAAATAATAATAGCTACCGTCTTTATGTTTCGAATTATCAAAATTAAAATCCCAGGTTTTATCCCTATACTGCAGATGTGCATCTGCCCAATCCTACAGGCATCTCTTCCACTGCGCACTCATATGTATAATCCCTGTTGAACCATATCTGGCCGTAATATCCAAAAGATGTTCCGAGTAGGACATATACTCAAAGCGATTCATTAATTACTGCTTTCAGAGTTTCAGATGACTTCAGTAATGCCTCTTTTTCCTGCTCACTAAGTCTGATCGGCACAGAACCTTCAACGCCACCTCTTCCGATAATTACAGGCATGCTGAGCGCCACTCCATCAATACCGTTTTCACCATGCTGCATGCTCGATATAGGCAGAACTGATTTTTCATCACGTATTATAGCCTCACAGATACGTCTTACACTCATGGCAATTCCATAATAGGTCGCGCCTTTTTTCTCAATGATCTCATAGGCACTGTTCTTAACATTTTCAGCAATCTCTTTCATGGCTTTTTCATGTTCGAAGTGACCTCTCATCTCACAGAAATCATGAATTGGAATCCCCGAGACATTTGCACTGCTCCATGCTGCAATCTCACTGTCCCCATGCTCACCTATGATAAACGCATGCACTGAACGGCTGTCCACACTCAGGTGTTCGCCAAGAAGATATTTGAATCTTGCTGTATCAAGGACCGTTCCTGAGCCAAACACCCTGTTCTCAGGAAAACCGCTGAACTTGACTGCGGCATATGTAAGAATATCAACAGGATTCGCCACGATAAGAAGTATTCCTTCTTTGTTATACCTTGCAATCTCAGGAATAATAGACTTAAAGATACCTACATTCTTTTTAACGAGATCAAGCCTGGTCTCCCCCGGTTTCTGTCCCGCACCTGCCGTAACAACTACAACAGCAGCATCGCCTGCATCTTTATAATCACCGGCATATATCTGCATTGGCTTTGCAAAAGGAAGTCCATGGCTGATATCAAGAGCTTCCCCCTCAGCCTTCTCTTTATTTACATCTATCAGCACCATCTCGGAAAAAAGCCCGCTTTCCATAAGGGCAAATGCTGATGCTGAACCAACAAATCCACAACCTACTACTGCTACTTTTCTTTCGTTTAATGTTGCCATAGTGTGCCTCCTATCTTTCACTATATTAAGTATAAGCTCTCTTCTCTGAGGCTTTCGCAAAAAATGTTTATTGGAAAATTTAATCAATTACCTCACCGTTACGTGAGATAGTTACAATCTGCCAGGGAAGGAACTTTCCACTGTTCTTTATAGCATTCTCTGCGGCTCTCTGCAGGCCTCCGCAACATGGAACCTCCATCCTTACTATGGTCACGCTGGCGATATCGTTACTTGATATGATCTCTGTCAGCTTTTCTGTGTAGTCGCCATCATCCAGCTTTGGACATCCTATCATTGTAACCTTACCCTTCATAAACTCTTCGTGCATGTTTGCATAGGCGTATGCTGTGCAGTCAGCTGCAATGAGGAGCTTGGCCCCATTATAAAAATCTGCCTGCGTCGGCAAAAGTTTTATCTGACATGGCCATTGCATTAATCTTGATGGATGAGTGCTCATTCTTGAAATCGCGTCCTGACTGGGATCATTTTCTTCCTGTTTACCGCTCTTGAGCATCATAAATCTTGACCCCGGGCATCCATGCCCGGCGGCATGTTGTTCCATTTCATTCATCATCTTGTTCTCGCACTGATACATATCCTTATCCAATCCTTTCTTTTCCTGTGCTGCCTTTACTGCTGCTTCATCATAAGCAGGCGCTTCCCTTTCTTCAAAAGAGATTGCTCCCATAGGACATCCCGGCAAACAGTCCCCAAATCCATCGCAGAAATTCTCTCTTACCAGTTTTGCTTTTCCATTCACAATATCAATAGCTCCTTCGTGGCATGCCCCCGCGCAAATACCACAGCCATTGCACTTTTCTTCGTCGATCTTTATTATCTTTCTTACCATCTTTAAACCTCTCTGTTCTTTGCTTTATCCTTGTTCTGATGGTGTCAGTATAATAAACTATCCTTAACAAGTATGTTGTTTAAACCACATTTTGGAGAAATTATTTTAAAAAAATCGGGTAACCACGCCAGAAACGCAGCTACCCGCCATCTCAAAAATCTTTATCAACATATACTTCTTTTCAGAGTATCCGTCCGGTATATGATTTTGCCGTATTACCTTTTCTCTCAAGCGGTTCCCTGATTGGCTCTCCTGCCTCAGAATATCCCAATATCAGGTCTCCGGTTATCGTTTCATCTTCCCTAAGACCATACTTATACATGAAGTTCCGCACAGCCTCATTTTCATCGAGCCAGTGGAGCTGGTTGATCTTTCTCATACTCCTACCGGCCACTCAGAGCCAACATCTAAATCATTCTCCGTAAGCCAGTCATCTTCAACTGTCACAAACTTCTCATTGCCAGCATTATCCACAAGAGTAACTGATACCTTAGGTTTCTGTCCTGGCTGTAATTCCTCGCAGCCATAATCTCCATCAAATATCTGCTTTATCTTCCACATAAGCCTCAGTCCAAATCCTCCACATCAATCATCTTTATTGAAGTTTCACTAACCATCTGCGCAAATACTCTTTTACCATCTGTAATTTTCCTATGTCTATAGGCCTTATAGCGACTTAGTAAGTCTATAGTCGCAGCAATCGTCACCTTCCGCTACTGATTTTGTCCTCTTATAATTAACTCCTCTGAAGCCGTTCATGTATTCTTTATCCATACAGCAGATCATCTGGACAGCTTCCGGAGTACCAAGTTCTAAAGCCTTATCATAAAGAGGGCAGCTTACTACATCCATAAAGCACTTTTCTTTAGTAACTTAAAGATTTTTTATCTCGTATCCATCACTCATTTTTGCTGCTATGCAATCCATCTTTTTCCATATAACGCTAGGGATTCCCGGCAAAGCTGTCACTTTACGAAAGACTCGTTGTAATCTGAGCCCCATCTTTGTTCCGAAATCTCGTGTAACAGACAAAGCCTCTCCCGGATAGAAATGCTCAACTGAACGATAAAGTGCTACAGCCGGAAATACATACGACACACTCGCCTTATCCGCAGATGGTTCAGCAATCCTTAACCCTAAAAACTCATTCTCGGCATAGTTCCAAATATCTTTCGCCCTGGCCGTTCCATATTTTTCTACCAGTTCTAGATAAAAGCGCTTAAACACGAAGGATTTTTTCAGTGTATTACTCATATCTTTCATATTCACCCCATCAAACTTATGAACAGCCCTACAAGAGCCGCAGGGATCAGTGCAAATACCAGTCCCGGAAATATAGCTCCTTTTAGATGAAACCTTTTGTCTTATTATCAATAAAGGCAATCACTCGATCAAAAGCTTCTTTGGCAGTCGAATCCACTCGTTCAGCTGCAACGAAGCAGTGCTGCTTTTCTTCACCTTTTTCTGCTAAAGGATCTATCAAAACATTTTCTACAGCAACTGCATCTAACTGATCATGCATCACATTCATATCGTGACGATACTCACTTCCAAGCATAATAGCTGGAGGATAATCTGCTGTCATATATGGGATGCAGTCATATCGTTCCAACTCACTTTTGCTCAAGAAAATTGATCCTTTGACATAATTTCCAACCAGGATCTTGCACGCAAGTGAAAAATCTTCGTATATGAGAGGAGCATCATCTACAACTATTGCGCTAATCTGCTCTTTTTTCAGAACAGGCTCTATTCCAAGGAGTTTTGCATATTCAGAATTGCTTACCACAGTTCCTATCTGAGAAACCATGATTGCTCCTGCCGAAGATCCCATCAGAACAATTTTATCTGTATTCAAATGATACTCTTTACCATGCTCCATGATATATGCAAATGCCTGATTTGCCTGAATCAGAGGATCCGGAAAATGTCCTTCGGGAACCAACACATAATCCACATTTACTATGTTATACCCCTTTGCACAAAGATCATCAATAAGATAAGTCGCTTCACTGGCTGCAAGCGGATCACCCATGTTCTTGCTCCCTGCAAAAAAACCTCCACCATGAAAGTAAAACAACGTTGGTCTGTCTGCTTCAAGATCATCATCCGGATATGTTATATCTAAAAAGCTGTTAGGGTAATCGCTTCCATAATTGATCTCACTGATAAGATACTGCCCATTTTCCTTCTCCCCATTGACCGGATCATACAAGGGTTCATAAGAATTGAGAGGTTTGCCATTAACCATAGCTCCCTTCTGGATAATATCAATGACTATCTGTGTATGTGTGGCAAGATAAAAGGCTCCTCCTACGATACTAAATGCAAAAACTGCAAAAACTATCAGCAATATATTTAGTCCTTTATGCTTCTTTTTTGCCTTCTTCAAATCGTCCATTTATATCACCTCTTTGACTTTTGAAAACAAACATGTTACTTTATGGGTACAATTGTACCTCATGTTTTCATTCGGTCAATATCCCAATAAAAAAAGGTACAAAGGAGGACTATTTGTACCATGAAAGAATCAACCAAATATGTTATGGATAAAATCACCTTTTCCCTCATTGAGCTAATGAGGAAAACACCTCTAGGCAATATATCCATTTGTGCAATCATAGAAAATGCAGAGGTAAGCCGTAACTCATTTTACCGCCATTTTCAGGATAAAGATGATATACTCCGATATTACATTTCTTCAGAAACAGAACAGTGGCTGGAACAAACAGGTATAAATTATCTGAATGTTCCATCTCCACAGGAGTATATCGTTTTTCTTTTGAAGCATCTTTACGAATATCGGGATATCATCGATCTTCTTATCCGTGATAATAAGATGAACCTTCTGGAAGAAGAATTTGACAGGCGTTTTAATGCCATTCTATCCAGCATTACTGATCCATGGCATATAGCCTTTACTATTGGCGGCTTCTATAAGCTCTTTTGCTACTGGGCAAAAACCGGATATGAAAAGACACCTGAAGAAATTGCAGCCTATATTAAGTAATCTTTGTTCACATGTGACAAAGCTGCTGTATAGCGCTTAGCAAAGTATAACCAATTCATGCACCCATTCCATCATTTATATATGCACTGTCAACACCTGTAATCTCCGTATCCCTATCGCATCTGATTCCATATATTTCTGTGAATTGTGATAAATCCATCTGTTTAATCTGTGTTCCTTTAATATCCAGATAGCCAAGTTCAGTGTTATTAGTTAAATCGATGTCCTTTATACCTGCACAATTGCTACATGATAGATGTCTAAGCTTACTATTTTGTGAAAAGTCTGTATCACTTATATCTGTATCTGAAATATCAAGATACATGAGATTTTTATTATTACTGACATCAATCTCGTTTATCCGGCTCCCAGCGCAAATAAACGTTTCCAGATTTGGCAAATCAGATAATTCTACCCTTGTTATGGCTGATTTACTGCAATCCAGGTATTCAATAGATTTATTTGATGAAAGATTGATTGCGCTTATTTCTGTGTTCTGAAATACGAGTTCGGTTAATTCCTTATTCTCTGACAGATTCAGTCCTGTTATTTTGGTCTCGGAACACTTTAACTTCTGCAAATTGACGTTATGTGACAAATCAAGTTTTTCTATCGCTGTATCGTTGCAATAGAGTTTTTCAAGCAACTCATTTTTTGACAGATCAATGTCTTTGACCGACGAACCACAACAATCAAGATACTTTAATTCAGTAAGGTATTCTATCCCCGCAAGACTCGCCATATTTCTACATCCCTGGTCACAATTAATGTATAGTCTTTCAGCAAGGCCGATCTCATCACCTGACAATATGTTATTTTTATCCATATCGAATTTTTCTTTCAGATAATTTCTGAAACACTCGTCAGGAAAGTATTCTTCATTAAGCGGAATACTTTTATGATTTTCAGAATCCGCTTTTTCTGACAGATGATTATCTATCAGATCATCATCTGTCACCTTATAATCACCATAATTATCAATACTATAAGTAGTCTTATCATTATAAATAACCCAGTCCTTCAGTATCTTATCATAGATAAACCAATGCTTTTTCTTTTTGAGATCTTCTTCGGATATTCCATTGCTTTTAAACCAGTCCATTATCTCTGCTTCACTGTAGTCAATATCATTGCCATCTTCACCATATAACACCTTACCATTTTCAATCTTATACAGATGTATTTTGTCGAATGAGAGTGTGGAATCTGCCAGATCATATCTGAAGTACATGTAATACCTGCCATTATCATATTCTTCACATAATTCAAATGATATATACCTTGGTTTTTGGTAATAATATATGACTATATCCTGATTTGGATCCAACTCATCATCTCTGTATTCGGAGGTGATTAATCCATATTCATGTAAATTGCGGTATTCTCTTTCAGGATCTTCATATTTAAATTGAGGCAACTTATCATATACAGTCTCCTCTGCTTTAAAAGTAGCAAATACAGGTTCTATTATATGCTGTCTTTCATAGTACATTTCATCGAATATATTGCTTTTTGTTTTCTGTGCAGGCATGAACAATTTTGCTGCAAAAATAAAACATACCACTATTACTGCGGTTACAATTATGTGTATAGTCTTCCTTTGCATATCTTTCGCCTTCCTTATCCTTCAGTTTTTTCTATATGTTCATGACCTGTAAGACTTATACTTCAACATCATTAAATGAAATAAACAATAACCTACTCATGCGTAACTTATTTTTCCCTAATGATATTGTTACAGCCTGTTATGAATTCCTGCAGGTCATTATGCATATCTTTTATGCTTTCCGGATCACCATCACCCATGTCACAGTTCCAATCCTGCAGATCATCATAATACTCTTTGCTGTTTGCGCCATCTGAAGTGTAATAATCCTTAAGTGTAAAGTATTTTGCATACATATCAGCTATGTTTATCGCACTAATACTGTGTTCAACGCTTAATATTGTATCACACATGCTCCACATATAAAAAAATAGAGGGGCTGTCGCTTTAGATAAGTTCCTAGAGGTACTGTAAGTTGATAAGGCATTTAGAAGATTGTTGATATGTTGCCATGCAACAAAATCCGGACAATTCCTATAACAAACAAGTGTACCGGATAGTAGAAATAAAACAGCCACTTCATGCCCTTCCACTCACCACGCTTTCCGTTATATTTTGCCAAAATCGGAATCGTGAGGAAAGTAAACATCTGAAGTATTCCATAAGGCTTATCCAAAAACAGAAAATATACCGAGGCATAGATTGCTGACCATAACACAATATCTCGTGCCTGTGCCTTAAAGTTTCCTCTATGAAGATACAGATAAAAAGGACACATCGCAGCTATGCTTGACCAATCTGATGGAAAAGCGATTAAACTTAATCTGATTAGAATTTAATCCCGTTTTTTAGTCTCCATTTTTTAACCTCATGTCGCGAGCGAAGCGAGTGACTAATGGTTCAAATTGATGGAGCTCGCGTCATCAATTTGGGTTTGAAAATGGGACATTTTCAAACTTCCTACTTTCTTAGCACGTTTTACTAAAATTAAACCTTCTTACAAAACTCAATTATTTCTTGTTTCCTGGGTTCTACATTCTCTTTATACTCAATTGATGTTAGGCCAAGATGACCTGCGCACTCAATATGCAAATGACCATAGAAATGCTCAATGCTCTGAATAATCCTGTCGCACTCATGCATGCCTGGTCCTGTTCTAAGAGCAACTGAGTATCCCTTTTTACCTTCTTTGATTGAAGCATGCGGTTCATGTGTATCGCACCAAGGCGTGCATCTGTCGATAAATGCCTTGTACTGTCCTGGAATATCAGCCCAGTAGGAGGGTGATACAGATACGATGACATCTGCATTTCTTTGATGATACTATATTGAAGCGCAAGAAAAAAGAGGTTCTCACGAATTACTATCGTAAAAACCTCTCTGCGACTCTTTTTCTGACATGAATCACGCATTAACTATGTATTATTACTTACCAATCAGCTTAAGGAATTTCTTATCATTCATCTGCTCGTTGGTCACGTACTCGCCATCACAGAAGAAAGAATATGTTGTGATAGGAGTAGGCGCATTTTGGGCTTCGTCTCTACTTTGGATCTTGATTGCTTTGAACGGAATGTTGTTCTTCTTAGCTGTTTCTTCCAGGACTGGAACATACTTAGCATTAAATGGACACTGATTTGTGTAGTATAGCACATAGCCTTTTTCATCTATGTGTGGATGCTTGGCACATTCCTTGAAATCTGGCTTATCAGCTTTCTTATCAAATGGCAGGTACCAAAGCTGAATACCATTATCAGCTTCATCGCATACTTCAAAGCCTTTATATTTCAAGAACTTAGGATCCGCAAGGAATGGCTTTTTCTTGGCTGAAGAAAGAATGCAAAGACCTTTCCTACCCTTTTCCTTACTGTCAGCAATACAGGCATCCAGAAGCTCTGTGGAATAGCCATGTCCTTTAAAAGAGCCAGAAACCCACAGGCAATCTATGTACATATAACCATCAGCCTCAATAGGGACCCATGCACTCTCAGCAGGAATGTACTCAATAAAGCATTTGCCACGCTCCGCGCTCTTTAAAAAGACTAGTCCCTCATCGAATCTATCTGCAAGCCAGGCTTTCTTTGATGAAACCTGAACATCTTTATTATTGGATATAGCGCAGCAAATGTGCTCTTCCTCTAAATTGTCCTTGGTAACTCTAATATATTCCATGATTAACCTCATGTCGCGAGTGAAACGAGTGACTAATGGTTTAAATTGATGGAGCTCGCGTCATCAATTTGGGTTTGAAAGTGGAACACTTTCAAACTTATTCCTCCAATTTATTCTTCCATCAAGGATTATGTATTACATTTCTCTTTCCACTATTGGCAGTTCCTCTTACTTCTTCGTGGTAAAAGTAATCTACAATTGTTGGATGTCCTTTCTCTACTCTCTCATACGGAGTTTCATTATCAACAAACCTGCAATCATACTTTTTAGCCAGCTCTTCTGCTTTCTTTTCCAGCGCTTCAAAATAACTGCGGTTCTTTTTGTTATAAATTTCGTCATACAACGGCACCAGATCCGGATGTTTATCGGAAATATATTTCATGATATCTGCCTTAAAACCTCCGCGAAGATTCAGATTCTCAAGCCATACAAGGTCACACTGATCTTTTGTCCTGTCTATGATTGCTTCTATATCCGTAATCCCCGGGAAAACGGGTGAAATGAAGCAAATTGTACGAATGCCTGCCGCATATACCTCTTTCATTGCAGCAAGCCTTCTTTCTATGCTTACTGCCGCATCCATATCATCTTTAAACTCTTCATCGAGAGTATTGATTGACCATGATACTGTAAGTCTGCTATTTTCATTGATCTCTTTTAGCAGATCCAGATCTCTTAGAACAAGGTCTGACTTTGTGCAGATAAGTA